>JAYSQC010000096.1:0-41902 GCA_043721755.1 Schlesneria sp. | reverse complement strand
ACATTTGAGGCCGCAGCACACTAACCCGAAGCGTAAGCGAGGATGTGAGTTCCGTCCTCGTTTACACTTCGGGTTAGTGTCAGTTTCGGCCGCGCGGAGTATAGATTTCAACTCACGTCACCCCGCCAGTACTAGAAATCTGTAGTCTACGGAACGTCACGGATCACGCTGCAACATCGCATTTGTGTCACAAACGCGAGCGGAAAAGACGAACTTGTGAATGCCTCACACCATTTCTTCGATGTCCTCAACCGACGGTAGGCTCGCAGCATGTGCGGGAACCACCATGTCGGCCTGCCAGAAGGCAGAGAGTTTCTGCACGATGTCGATGAACTTGTCGAATGCGAGCGGCTTGGTCAGAAAGGCTTCAACGGGAAGTTCCTTCGCGCCGAATGCGTCGCCTTCGCCCGTCATCACGATCACGGGAAGTTGATGCAGCGAGGGATCGGCTCGCAAGCGGGCAAGCAACTCGGTGCCGTTGAGTCCCGGCAACATCAGGTCGAGTAGCAGCAAGTCCGGCCGAGGCGCTTGAGTGTAGACCCCTTCTCGTTGCAAGAACTGCCAAGCTTCGGCCCCGTCGGTGAGCCACGTCAACCGGTGCTGCACGCGACCGTTTTTGAGCGCCCCAATCGCGAGTCGCGCGAAAGTCAGACTGTCTTCAACGAGCAGAATCTCCATCGGTCGGCCAACGGTGTCGTGCGTCATGTCGGGAACTCAGGACTCAAGGTGGAGTGACCTCGTCGAGACTTGGCGAAAGCTTCGGCAGTTCCCGGCGGTGGCTGTGGCGAGGCGAGGCGAGGATTGTAAGGAGACCACTTCGCCGGTGTCAGCAAAGAGTTTCTTCGAGAAGCAAGGTTCTCGAAACAGAGAACGATCGCGGCGTGAGACTCCACCCGACACTAAGGAACGGGTTCGCAATAATTTCCCGATCCGCCTGCTTCCCGAGTCCCCTCCCTAACCCTCCCCTCGGCGGGGAGGGTTAGGGAGGGGGGACGAGTGGCGAATCAACTCGACAATCCTCCCCCCTCCCCGGCCCTCCCCGCCGAGGGGAGGGAGGAAAACCGGGCAGATCGGGAAGTTATTGCGCTCCCATTACTAAAACGTCGGCCGACCGGACATCGTGGCCTTGAACCTCGCGTCCGAGACGAACGAGAGAAACTCTTGGAACTCAGGCTCGTACTCGGTGATGTCGTCCGTCTGGCGGGTGTTCAACCACACGAGGAACTCCCGGTTGACAGGGTCGATCTCAGGAATCGGCTTCGGTGCGACGATTTCGGCGAGGGCCTGACACAATTCGTCCGCCGACTCGAAGCGATCTTCCGGTCGCTTGGCCAACAGCCTTGAGACGATGTTCTGAACGGCTTCGGGAATGTCTTGGTCGAAGTCGAACAGCGGCTGTGCGGTTGCGCGTGCATGGCGCAACATCTGTCGCACGGGATTCCGATCCGGGTAAGGGACTTGGCCCGTCAGGCAGTGATACAGGGTGCAGCCGAGACTATAGAGATCACTGGCGGCGTTGGCGGATTGCGGATTCTCCACCTGCTCGACTGACATGTAGTCGTAATGTCCGACCTTCACGCTGACGAAATCGTCGTCAGCCAAGTCGGTTGCCGAAGCACCAGCCTCGTCGTCCATCTCGTCCACAAACGACAGGGCATCTCGGGCCACTCCGAACTCCATGATCTTCAATACACCCTGAGCCGTGATCCACAAGTTCGAGGGACGAATGTCGCAGTGAACGATCCCTTCCGCGTGAAGATAGGCCAAGCCCTGCGCGGCTTGGTGGATCAATTGGCAAGCAGCGGCATAGGGCAGCCGACCGTTGCGAGCCAACCGCTGTTCCAGCGACTCGCCATAAAGTTCTTCCATCGCAATGAACGGGATTTGTCCGACTTTGCCGACTTGATACGTTTTCACGATGTGCAGATGGTCGGCTTCTAATCCAACTCGTGCTTCGCGACCGAATCGCGCCAGTCGCTTTTCATCGTGGCTGATTGCGGCGGGGAAAATCTTCAAACAGACGGGCTGAGCGTGTTCCACATGTTCCGCGTGGAAGAGGTCACCCGAGCGGCCCGTGGTGAGTCGGAAACTCAATCGATAAGGCCCCAGCATGTACGGGCCGGGGATGCCCGCCTGCAACGCGGCGGCTTGGAAGTCGGTGAGTTCGTGTTGTTCAACGAGCCATTGTGCGAACCCGTCACCATCGTCCTCGGCACCTCCGCGCGCGAGCCACATCTGCCGCCGATCCTGCATTTGGCCCGCGATCAAAAGTTGGCCGTCCACCGCCAGTTTGCCGATCTGTTCGCTATTCATCGCCGTGGTCCCGTTGATGTTCGTATCCGATTCCGGTCACTAATGGTCGTACAACTTGAGATTGCGGGGCTGTTCAACAACTAGCCCGACGCGCAAGCGAAGGCAAACCGTTGTCGAAAGTGAAGCCCTCGCTTGCGCGTCGGGCTAGTGATGAACCCCGCAATACAAAGTTGTTCGACCACTAGGCTACTCAACGATCGCGACTCCGTCGATCATTGGCGACCGGCCGTTAGGCGAGAGGCAAGAGTTCGCGTACGCGCGACGTAGGATGGACGCCCCCGTCCGTCCGGTTCTTCCGGGCAAGCGAGGACGGACGAGGCGTCCATCCTACGAGCAAACGATTTCCTCCCGCTCGCCTGATCTCGCACTCGTCGTCCGCTGAGGTCTGATGGGGTTGTCGCTCGGCAATGAAAGGCACGGCTCAGCACGATGAACCCCGCAACTCGACGTAGTTTCCTTCAAGATTCCACGGCATTGGCTACGGGTGCCGTGATCGCGCAGGCGGAGCCCGTTTACGGCGAGGGGAGTCTCGAACCGATCCGGATCGCGGTCATCGGAACGGGTGCTCGCGGATGCGATTTGATCCGCGCGTTGACGACGATTGCGGCGGCCAAAGTCGTGGCGGTGTGCGATCCCTACGAGCCGCATCTCGAACGGGGTTGGCAGTACGCGGGGCCGCTCGCGCGCACGTTCGGCGATCACCGGAAGTTGCTTGAGGACACCACGCAGGCCGTGGTCGTGGCCGTACCGCTGACGTCTCACTTCGATATTTGCCGCGATGCAATCGACGCTGGCTGCGCCGTGTTCTGCGAAAAGACGATGTGTTATACCGCGCACGGATGAGGATGGCATATTTCACACTAACCCGAAGCGTAAGCGAGGACGTGTGTTGCCTCCTCGCTTACGCTTCGGGTTAGTATCAGCGTGTACCGCGTGAGGTATACTCCGTCGAGCAGGCTCAGAAATTGGCGGCTCTGGCTGAGGGACGGCGCGCGGTGCTTCAGGTCGGTCTGCAACGACGAGCCAACGCGATCTATCGGCAGGCGGCGGCGATGGTTCAAACCGGGATGCTCGGTCGGATCACGGCGATTCAGTGCCAGTGGCATCGCAACAACAACTGGCGGCGACCGGTGCCGCGCGGTCACGCCGACTTCGCGCAGCTCGATCGCCAACTGAACTGGCGGCTGTATCGGGACTCGTCGCAGGGACTGATGGCCGAGTTGGGGGCACACCAACTCGACGTGGCCAACTGGTTCTTGGGGACTCCACCGAAGCGTGTCTTCGCGACGGGCGGGATCGACTACTGGCGCGACGGACGCGAGGTCCTCGACAACATCAGTTGCCTCTACGAGTACGAGATCACGCCGCGCAAACCGGCTCGCGGTCAGACGCCGGTCGTGGGAACGAACACGGAACCGTACACGGTGCGTGTGTCCTACTCGTCGCTTCAAAACAACGCCTTCGCGGGGGCGTCCGAGTTGATTCTCGGAACGCACGGAACGCTGTTCCTCTCGCAGAAAAAGGGACTTTTCTATCGTGAGTCGCTGCCCGAAACGATCGACTGGTCGAACAGGGCCGACAAGCAGGCAAGCATCGTGACATCAGGGAAGACGCTGAAACTCTCGAATGACTCGTGGTCGCATCAAGGTGCGCCATTCGAGATCGACAGCGAATCGGACGACACACGCGATGAGTTGGTGTCGTTCGTCGAACATGTCCAACAAGGTGATCGCTCAACGATCTGCACCGCCCGTGACGGTCTGGTCAACGCGGCCACGAAATGACTCGGCCGAGAAGCGGCAAGCGGTGGAATGGCTTCCGCAGAACGGGTGAATTGCAACGAACGCCTCATTGTGAAATGTCGATTTGGAGCAGAGTTTGAAGCTCGGATAACACTCACAAAACGGCAAGGCTCGATGCCTCCACCTGCGTTGCAGTTTGCCTAGGCCATTCCTAGAATCCCGCGACCTTGACCATTTCGATTTTGCGGACTGTGCGCTGGGGGTTGATTCGTCCGATAGAGGTAGTCCCCGGCGGTGGCGATCGAGGTTTTTGAGGGGTTGGCAGAGTGATCGCCCACCTTGGCTCGAAGTTGCCGCAGCAGGTTCACTGACTATTTTCTCCGAGTTGACGCCGCATGGAAAGCTCACACGCCGTTCTCCTGTACGCCGGTGTGATGGTGGGGTTCGTGATTGCGAACCTGATCGTCATCCACCTCGTCGGACCGAAGAATCGGACGGCCGTCAAACAGATGCCGTACGAGTCCGGGATGGACCCCATCGGCGATGCGCGTCAGCCGTTTGACGTGAAGTTTTATCTCGTCGCGATCCTGTTCTTGGTCTTCGACGTGGAACTGCTCTTCCTGTACCCGTGGTCGGTCGCGGCGTACTCGACCGACGGTGTCGGCGTGCCGCGCGAGCTGCGGAACACCGTCTTCGGCGTGATGCTGGTGTTCATGGGGACGCTGGCGATTGCCTACGTTTACGCTTGGCGCAAAGGGGTCTTCAAATGGCGATGAAGGATGTGCCTGACAATATCTTCATGACCCAGTTGGATGCCGCCGCCAGTTGGGCACGGGCCAACAGCCTGTGGCCGATGCCGTTCGCCACCGCCTGCTGTGGGATCGAGCTGATGGCGACCGCGTCTTCGCGGTTCGATCTCGCGCGCTTCGGGGCCGAAGTCATGCGATTCAGCCCTCGCCAGTGTGACCTGATGATCGTCGCGGGCCGTGTCGTGATGAAGATGCTTCCCGTGTTGCAACGCATCTGGTTGCAGATGCCGGAGCCGAAGTGGTGCATCAGCATGGGTGCTTGTGCTTGCACCGGTGGCGTGTTCGATACCTATGCCGTCGTGCAGGGTGTTGATCGCTTCATGCCCGTCGATTTGTACGTGCCCGGCTGTCCGCCTCGCCCCGAGCAGTTGATGGCGGGGATCATCGCCTTGCAGGACAAGATTAAGCACGGCGGCACACTGAACGGCACCGAGTTCGCCAAGCGGACCCAACCAATGGGCCCGACACCGTATGACCTCGACGAGTTGATCCGCATCCGGGAAGCCAACGAACAGTTGGTCTCACTGAACTGATTTGGAGTGCGGGGATTGATTCCCACTTTGTTTTCTCAATTCAATGTTGCAACACGCGCGATCACGAAGCGGAAAGAAAGGAAAGCGGCGATGAATCGCCGCACTCCATAAATGTCCACCGAAGATGCCTTGAAATCGAAGTTCCCCGACGCCGGACTGACCTTCAGTCAGTTCCGCGACAATCGACGCATCGTCGTTCCAGCCGAGTCGCTTCAGTCGCTGCTCGCCTTCATGAAGCAAGGCCTCGGCTTCGACATGCTGGCCGAGATCACCGCCGTCGATTACCTCGAATATGAGGGGGCGACGGATCGATTTGGTGTCGTCTATGTCGTCGTCAACACGAAGACCGGCGAGCGGCTCATCATCAAGACCTTTGTCAACGACCCTGACCCAGTGTTGCCGTCGATGTGCTCACTCTGGAAGGCAGCGGACTGGCTGGAGCGTGAGGTCTACGACATGTTCGGCATCAAGTTCTCGGGCCATCCCGACCTGAGACGCATCCTGACTCCCGACGAATTCACCGCCTTCCCGCTTCGCAAAGACTACCCGCTCAAGGGACGTGGCGAGCGCCACAACTTCCCGGTCATCACGCGCGCCGATAGCTAAGTAGAGACCAATGCCGTTTGAAGTTTCCGATCTCGCCGAACTGGATGCTCCCGAGCAGGAGTACCTCTGGACGCTCAACTTTGGGCCGCAGCACCCCGCCACGCACACGACACTGCGACTGATCCTGACGCTCGACGGCGAAAAGGTTGTCAACGCGGTGCCGCATATCGGCTATCTGCATTCGGGGTTCGAGAAGCTCGGCGAGCATCTCGACTTCAATCAGTACGTCACCATCGTCGATCGCATGAACTACATCTCGCCGTTGCACAACGAGATCTCGTGGCATCACGCTGTTGAAAAACTGCTCGGCATCGAGATCACTCCACGGTGCAAATACCTGCGGACGATTCTGGCCGAGCTGATGCGCATCCAGGACCATCTGCTGAACACCGGCACCTGCGCGCTGGACCTCGGCGGCTTCACGGCGTTCCTCTACTTCTTTCAGCAGCGCGAGCTGATCTACGACATCGTCGAGACCGCGTCCGGCCAACGGTTCCACACCAGCTACACCCGCGTCGGCGGTGTCGCCTTCGACGTGAACAACGCCTGGGTCGATAAGGTTCGCAGTTTCATCAAGGGCTTTGCGGCGGTGCATGCCGAGGTTCATCGCCTGCTCACCCGCAACCGCATCTTCATCGAGCGAGTCCAGGGGATCGGCTACCTGAGCGCCGAAGACTGCATCAACTGGGGCGTGACGGGTCCGCTGGCCCGTGCGAGCGGCGTGCTGAGAGACCTGCGCAAAGACGAGCCGTACCTCGCGTATGCCGATCTCGATTTCAAGGTCATCGCGTCCAAAGGGGGCGACTGCTACGCCCGGTATCTCGTCCGGATGCAGGAGATGGTCGAGAGCGTCAAGATCATCGAGCAGTGCATCGAGAACATTCCGGAAGGCCCGGTGAACGTCGATGCCGGCAGCAAGGCGGTCATCCCCGCGAAGCCGTCTGTCTATCGCAGCATCGAAGGTTTGATTCAGCACTTTGAAGTGATGATGCCCAATCGCGGCTTCCCCACTCCGAAGGAAGAGATTTACGCGGCGACGGAATCCCCGAACGGAGAACTCGGCTACTACATCGTGGGCGACGGTAGCCCGCGTTCGTACCGGGCGAGAACCCGCCCGCCGAGCTATGTCCACTTCGCGGTCTTCCCGCAAATCATCAAGAACCACACGCTGAGCGACGTGGTGGCGGTCCTCGGCAGTCTAAACATCATCGCGGCGGAACTGGACCGGTAAGACAAGAAGTTGGAACCACGAAATACGCGAAAGTCACGAAAGGGAAGAAAGCAGAGTTGGCTCAGAGAAATGAATGACGATTGAGTGCCGGGGAAACGACTCAGATTCTGCTGCAATTGACTTTTGGCTTCCTTTCGTGTTTTTCGAGTATTTCGTGGTTCAAATCCTGATTGAGTGAGATTGAAGATGGCTGTGTTGAGCGAGGAACTGCGGAACGAGATTCGGGCGCAGTTTCCGAAGTACCCGAACAAGCGTGCGGTCGTGTTGCCCGCCCTGCATCTCGTGCAGGACGCGCAGCGGCACGTCTCGATTCAGGCCGTGCGTGAGATTGCCGAGCTGCTCGAACTGCATCCTTCGGAAGTTCACGACACGATGTCATTTTATGAGTTCTTCAAGGATGAGAAGCATCAACTCGGCAAGCATCGCGTCTGGGTCTGCCGCAGCATCAGTTGCATGTTGCGCGGCGGCGAGGAACTCCTCCAGCACATGTGCGAGAAGCTCCAAGTCCACCCCGGCCAGACCTCGGCCGACGGCAAGATCACGATGGAGTTCGCCGAGTGCCTGGGAGCCTGCGAGGGCGCTCCCTGCGTCCTCGTCGATGACGAAGCCCACATGAACATCACGCCCGAGAAGGCGGATGAGTTGATGAGGCAGTTAGCTGTGAGCGATTAGCTGGCTGTTGAGGCTGTAACTTGGACGCCCTCGTCCGTCCTCTTCCCTCGAGAAATCGCTCGGACGAGGGCGTCCAAGTTACTGGCCGTTTGCAAAAGTCCAAGTGTCAGAGTGGAAGCCATGCCGGATGTGATCGTACTCGCCGGGCCAAACGGAGCGGGGAAGTCCACGGCATCCGCGAAGTTGTTACAGGAATCGTTCAAGGTGTCCGAGTTCGTCAACGCCGATGTGATCGCTCGCGGATTGTCCGCCTTCGACCCGGAAGGGGTGTCGATGGCGGCTGGTCGCATCATGCTCACCCGGCTCCGCGAACTCGCCTCCGAGCGGCGGGACTTTGCGTTTGAAACCACCCTAGCCAGTCGCTCGTTTGCACCATGGTTGAAACGGTTGATTGAGACCGGGTACTCGCTGAAGTTGTTTTTCTTCTGGTTGCCCAGCGCACAGATGGCGGTTCAGCGAGTGGCCCAGCGCGTCAGTACAGGAGGACACTCTGCTCCTGAGGACGCCATCCGACGACGATACGAACGCGGACTGGACAATCTGTTTTCCGACTACATGCCAATGGCTGAGAACTGGTTTGTCTGCAACGGTTCATTGAAGGATGCGGCTGAAATCGCGCGGGGTGGACGCGATAAAGTGACGCTCGTTTCCGATTTGGATAGCTGGCGACAAGTCGTTCACGGGAGGGGCGTATGATTCAAGCAGTGACAGACAGCGACAGCAAGAACTCTGGTGATTCCAACGACATCTACCTCGACCCAAGTTCGATTCGTACCGCGTTGTCATCAGCCATTCGTGAAGCCCGGCTGCGGCACAAACTTTTGGGGCAACCGGTTGTGGAATGGCGGGACGGTCAGATCGTCCTAGTTCCAGCCGAAGAGATTGAGATTGTCGAACCAAATCACGCGAGCCAGACCTCGAACGAATCACGAACACCATGAGCTTTGAACCCACATTACTGGCTCGCGTCGGGAAACCGGACAGCGCGTCGCTGGAAACTTATCAACGGGATGGCGGCTATCAGGGCTTCAAAAAAGCCCTCGGGATGGCGCCCGTCGATGTTGTCATGCTCGTGAAGGACTCGGGCCTGCGCGGACGTGGCGGCGCGGGGTTTCCGACCGGTCTCAAGTGGACCTTCCTGCCGAAGGACCATCCGGGGCCGATCTATCTCGCCATCAATGCCGATGAGTCCGAACCGGCCACGTTCAACAACCGCATCCTGATGGAGGACGATCCGCATCAAGTCCTCGAAGGGATGGCGATCAGTTGTTACGCGATCAAGTCGAAAACCGCGTACCTCTATCTGCGGTACGAGTATGGTCGCAGCTATCGCGTGCTGCAAAAGGCGATCGACGAGTGCTATGCCGCCGGGATTTTCGGCAAGAACATTTTCGGATCGGGCTTCGATCTCGATGTCGTCCTGCATCGCGGTGCGGCGGCGTACATCTGCGGCGAAGAGACCGGGCTGATCGAGAGCCTTGAAGGGAAGCGGGCTTGGCCGCGCATCAAGCCTCCATTCCCTGCCATTGAGGGACTGTTCCGCAAACCGACGATCGTCAACAACATCGAAACGATGGCGTGCGTGAAGCAGATCCTCGACCGGGGTGCCGAGTGGTTCAAGAGCATGGGCGTCCCACCCGATCCGAACAACCCGCGCGATGCCGGCAGCTACGGTCCCAAGCTCTACTGCATCAGCGGACACGTCAATAAGCCGGGCTGCGTGGAACTGCCGATGGGCATCACGGCGCGGGCACTCATCGACGAACATGGTGGTGGTGTCTGGAAGGGCCGCAAGGCGAAGGCCGTTGTCCCCGGTGGCATCAGCATGGGATTCCTTTCCGCCAGCGAACTCGACACGCCGCTCGATTTCAACGGGCCGGGCAAGGTCGGCTGCCTCGGGCTGGGAACGGCGGCGATCACGGTCATCGACGACGAGACCAGCATGGTTGATGTCCTGTTCAACTGTGCCCGTTTCTTCTCGCACGAGTCCTGCGGCCAATGCACGCCGTGCCGCGAAGGGACCGCGTGGATGCACAAGATTCTCGCCCGCATCCGCATGGGCGAGGGCCAGCTTCGCGACCTCGACCTGCTGACCGAAGTGGCCGCCTCGATGGGGATCATCCCCGGCACGACCATCTGCGGTCTGTCCGACGGAGCGGCCTGGCCGATCAAGAACGCAATCAAAAAGTTCAGACCCGAGTTTGAAGAGTACATCAACACCGGCCGCAAGACGGTCAAGCCGGCAGACGCTCTCATGGCTGCGCATTGAGAAGAGTTTTGAACCACGAATCTCACGAATAACACGAATCAGAAGGAGACGCGAAGAACACGAAACGACAGAGTGAAGGCTGCTTTCTTCATTCGTGAGATTCGTGAGATTCGTGGTTGAACTTCTTTACGACGAAGTCAAATCGCCATGCCCACAGTCATCGTTAACGACAAGCCGGTGGAGATCGGTCCTTCCGAGAAGCTGAACTGCATTCAGGCGGCTCAGCGGGCGGGGGTCGAGATTCCATCTTATTGCTGGCACCCGGAGCTGTCCGTGGTGGCCAGTTGCCGCATGTGTCTGGTCGAAGTCGGCGACAAGAAGCCGGACGGCACGATCGCCATGCAGCCGAAGCTCTTCCCCGGTTGCCAGACTCCCGTGAAGGACGGCACGGTGATCGTGTCGAACAGCGAGAAGGTCAAGGCGGCGCAGAAGGCGACGCTGGAGTACCTGCTCCTCAACCATCCGCTCGATTGCCCCGTCTGCGATCAGGCGGGTGAGTGCGGGTTGCAGGACTACAGCTACGAGTTCGGTCGCGGCTACAGCCGGCTGCAAGAGCCGAAGAACATCAAGCCGGACAAGGACTACATCGGCGACCAGATCACGCTGTTCACCGACCGCTGCATCATGTGTACCCGCTGCGTGCGGTTCACGCGCGAGATCAGCGGATCGGCCGAGTTGCAGGTCATCAGCCGGGGGACTCACGAAGAGATCGACATCTTCCCCGGAGACCCGTGCAACAACAAACTGGCCGGCAACGTGGTCGATCTCTGCCCGGTCGGTGCTCTGTGCAGCAAGGATTTTTTGTATGAGCAGCGCGTCTGGTGGTTGAAGACCAAGAACAGCGTCTGTCCCGGATGCAGCACGGGATGCAGCATCACCGTCGATCAGAACGAGGATGTCCTCTACCGCCTGAAGCCGCGCGTGAACGAGCAGGCTCAAGGGCACTTCATGTGCGACGAAGGCCGCTTCGGTTGGAAGTACGTTCAGTCGGAGAAGCGACTCAAGCGACCCGAGCAGCGGGCGAATGGCCAGGTCGTCTCGCGCGAGTGGGAGACGATCTTCCCCGCAATTCGAAATGCCATTCGAGACTCGCTCATTCGTTCGCCAAACAAGTTCGCGGCAGTGATCTCGCCATGGGCGACGGTCGAAGAGGCTTTTTTGTTAGCGACGTATGCGAAGAAGATGTCTCCCCATGCGACGCTGGCCATTGGCCCGGTGCGGGTTGTTGGCGAAGACGATCTTTATCCGAAGGATGTTCACGGGAAGCCCGAACCGAAAACGAAGTTCACCATTCGCGCGGAAAAAAGTCCGAACCGGCGCGGTGTGGAGGCGGTGCTTCAGCAAGTGCAGGGTTCGGTGATCGAGTTCTCGTCAATCCTCGAAGGTGTCTCGCGCGGCGAGATCGAAGCGTTGTATGTCCTCGGCGGCGATCCCGAAGGCTGGATCAGTGACTCGGACGCGGCGAAGCTGGACAAGTTGAAGCTGCTCATCGTGCAAGACTTGTTGGAATCGGCGGCGTCAGCGAAGGCACACTTCGTCCTGCCGGGAGCGGCCTGGGCCGAGAAGGATGGAACGTTTGTGAATCACAATGGGCTGGCTCAGGCCATCCATCGCGGAGTGCGTGGTCCGGAAGAGGCTCGTCCCGACGGTCGCATCCTGATGGAACTGGCTGAGAGGAAGGGGATGTTCCATGCCCCGACGTTGAGGAAAGAAATTGGCTCGGCAGTCCCGGCTTTGGCCGCGCTGTCGGTCGGTGAACTTGGTGAGTTGGGAGTGATGTTGGAGAACGCGGTTGCGGTTGGATGATTTGTAGCTTGGACGCCCTCGTCCGAGCGATTTCTCGTTGGAAGAGGACGGAAGAGGGCGTCCATCCTACAAGTAGTGCAGAGACCTGATTCCACCGGGACAAGCCCGGCGGGGTGGCGATTGATGGTCGATGATGTGACTTGAATTTGAATCGAACAGATAGAACGAGACATGCAGTTCATCAATGACTTTTTGAGCAGCCAGTGGAACTGGATCGTCGGCATGTTGCCCGAGGCGGCGAGGCCGTATGCGATGCCGGGGCTGGTGATTTTTATCGTCCTCAACGCGACGCTGGGCGCTTGCTCGTACCTGATCCTGCTGGAGCGAAAGCTGTCAGCGTGGATGCAGGACCGGCTCGGGCCGAATCGTGTTGGGCCGATGGGCTTGCTTCAGCCGGTGGCGGACATGCTGAAGCTGCTCCTGAAAGAAGACGTGATTCCGGGGCATGTGAACAAGTTTCTGTTTGTCCTCGCGCCGGGCATCTCGGTGTTCACCACGTTCCTCGCGTTTGCTGTGGTTCCGTTTGGGCCGGTGCCGAGCAACCTGAGTGCGGGGGACGGTCAGTTCCCATTTATCATCGCGCCGGGGATCGACCTCGGAGTCGTGTTCATCTTCGCGATTGGCAGCTTGGCGGTGTACGGGATCATTCTCGGCGGCTGGGCCTCGAACAATAAGTACAGTGCGCTCGGTTGCCTGCGGGCGAGTGCCCAAGTCGTCAGTTATGAAATCCCGCTCGGGATGAGCGTTGTCGGGTTGGCGTTGCTCTGTGGGACGATGAGCATCGAAAAGATTCTGCTCTTCCAGGCCGAGCGCGGCATCTACGGTTGGAACATCTGGTATCAACCGCTGGCGTGCGTGATCTTCTTCATTGCGGCGATGGCCGAGGCGCAGCGGTTGCCGTTCGACTTGGCCGAGTGCGAGCAGGAACTGATCGGCGGCTGGCATACCGAGTACAGCGCGATGAAGTGGGGCTTGTTCTTTCTCGCCGAGTACACGCACGTCATCACGATCAGCTTCCTGACAAGCATCCTGTTCTTCGGCGGCTGGCATCTGCCGTTCATCGCTGAGGCGGACAGTGCCTATACCGGCGCGACGCTGGTCAAGGTGCTGGTGCTGCTCACCAAGGCCTTCGGGTTCATCGTCGTGATTCAGATGCTGCGGTGGACGATCCCTCGGTTCCGGTTCGATCAACTGATGAGCCTCGCGTGGTTGTGCCTGATCCCGTTGGCGTTGGTCAACATCGTGATGGTGATGGTCGTCAAGCAATTTGAATTGAACGAGTGGTGGCTGCTGCCGGGATCGGCTGCGATTTTCTTGGCCGCCGGTTTGATGGGGACTCAATCGACGAAGCCGTTCGCGCGCCGAATGGCCGCGCCGGTTGAGGTGGCGGGACACGGACACGCGCCTGCTCATTGAAAGCGGTAAGAGATTGCAAAGTGATGATTGATAATTGCAAATTGCAAAATGGAAGAGGCGGCAGTGGTTCGTCTCTTGCCAAAAGCGAATCGCTAACAGCTAAATGCTGAGGTTTTCATGGCTATCAATGCAAACGATGTCGAGTGGGTCGAAGAGGTTCCGATGAACTTCTGGGAGGCGACGTATCTCCCGGCGGTCTTCGATGGGTTGCTCACGACGGGGGCGCACGTCGCGAACAATCGCACCGTGACCGAGCAGTACCCCGAGCAGCAGCCCAAGCTGCCGACTCACTATCGCGGCGTGCATCGGCTGAACCGCGATGACAAGGGTCGCGTGAAGTGCGTGGCCTGCATGATGTGTGCGACGGCGTGCCCGGCGCATTGCATCGAGATCGTGGCGGAGGATGCTCCCAAGGACGATCCTCATTGGGCTGATCGCGACAAGTTCCCGAAGAGCTTCGTCATCGACCAACTCAAGTGCATTTACTGCGGGCTGTGCGAGGAAGCCTGTCCGGTCGATGCGATCGAACTGACACACATCTACGATCTGGTGGGGATGACTCGCGAAGAGATGCTGTTCGACAAGGAAAAGCTGTTGAGCGTGTTCGATCAGACGAAGGATTCGGGCGTCGATCCGATCCGGACTCACAAGGGGAAGCTCGGTGACGCGAGCGACTTCACGGATTTGCATACGCTTGGCCCGGCAACGACCGTGCGGGCCGATGATCGTTCGGCGAAGGCCGCTTCGTCGGGGGTGATTTCGAATTGAAACTGAACGAATGTGAATAGGATCGTTTAACCGCGTGGGCAACGCCCCGCGCGTCGATTGACGTGGGACGCCGTTTTGCCCATCGACGCGCGGGGCGTTTCCCACGCGGTTAAACGACGGAACTGATGACTTGATGATGGATGGCAACTCACGCGAGCCGGTGTCTCGCGGACACACTGTGGAAGACGAATGAACTGGGATCCGAACAAGCATGGAATGTTGCTGCTGCCGCTGGCCTTGGGCTGGTTGGCGGTGTGGTGGCTGTTGCCGCGTGAGAAGCCTCGCGGGCGCATCTTGGGCGGTTTGATCGGCGTGGCGGCGCTGTTGGTGCTGCAAGCAACCGCATTGCCGCCAGCCGGTGATCTCGTCCACGACGTGCTGTTTTACGTGTTCGCGGGGGCGGCAATCCTGTGTGGCGGGTTGATGATCACCGACAAGAACCCGGTCTATGCTGCGTTGTGGTTCGCGCTGACGACGCTCGCCGTGTGCGGGCTGTTCCTGTTGAACTCGGCACCGTTCCTCGCGGCAGCGACGATCATCGTCTATGCCGGAGCGATCGTGGTCACGTTCCTGTTCGTCATCATGTTGGCTCAACAAGGTGGCATCGGCGGTTACGACCGTGAGGCGTTTCAACCGGGGATGGCGAGCCTGTTGTCGTTCGCGTTGCTGGCCACGTTGCTGTTCTCATTGCAGGAGTGGGGCGGGATCGACGGCCAGGCTGCGGATGAAGCTCGGCGTGGTCAGTTCGTCTCGGTCCCTGCGGGCGTGCGGGCCAACCTGTTGAGCCAAGCTCCCGAGAGCAACCCGCGCGAGATCGGTTCGCTGCGAGTCCTCGGCCGATCGCTGTTCACTGATTATCTGTATGCCGTCGAGTTGGCCGGAACCGTGCTGCTCGTCGCGACCATCGGCGCGATCGCCATCGCACCGAGGAGGTCTCAAGGACACCTATGACTTCCACCGCTCTTGAAAACCAATTGATTGTCGGTGCGATCCTGTTTGTCCTCGGGATGATCGGGTTTCTCACACGCCGCAATCTGATCCTGATCATGCTGTCGGCCGAGCTGATGCTGCACGGTGTGTCGGTCAACCTGACCGCCTTCGGCAAGTATCACGGCAACCCGCAAGGACAGGTCTTCACGATCTTCGTCCTGACCGTTGCCGCCTGTGAAGCCGGGTTGGCTCTGTCGCTGATCCTGACGCTGTACCAACGCCGGAAGTCGCTGGATGTCTTCTTGTGGGGGAACCTCGGTGAAGACGATCTGCCCGTCTTGTCGGGTGGCCCACCGCAGTCGGCTCCGGCGAAGGTGATTGATCCAAATGCGGACTTCCCTCACTTGACTCCGGCTGGGCGGGCACCGAAGTCGCCGGTGACGAAGACGTGATCCGGCGAAGAAGTTTGACCACAGATTGCACGGATGGGCACAGATAAAGAGTGGGCAAGGCGAAGAGTAAGACAAAGTCGAAGCCCCTCACCCTAGCCCTCTCCCCGCAGAGCCGGGGCGAGGGGACCGAAAGGCGGACGAGTTGCTGGATCGATTTTTTATCCGTGGTATCGGTGTAATCCGTGGTTGAATTCCCTCCTGATTCAAACTGACTGAAGAAAGAGATTGATCCCGTGTTCGACTGGTTCCAACCGAATGACGTTCTGTGGGTGATCCCGGCCGCGCCGTTGGTGGCGTGTTTGTGGATCGTGCTCGTGGGGCATGTGGTTCGTCGGCAGTATGCTCACCGGCCCGTGGTGCTGGCGTTGGCGGTGTCGCTCGCGGCGGCGGTCTATTTGTTGACGACGGTCGTGCCGAGCGGGTTCGGTCACGCGGGTGAACATGGTGAACACGGATCGCCTTCGCACGCGATCATCAAGCACATCTATCAGTGGATTAGTGTTGGGCAACTCGATGTGTCCGTGACGTTGCGGGCCGATGCCATGACGGCGCTGATGCTCGTCATGGTGACCTCGGTCAGTCTGCTGGTGGCGATCTTCGCGAGTGGCTACATGCACGGCGATCCGGGGTATCCGCGCTTCTTCGCATCGATCGCGTTGTTCGTGTTTTCGATGTGCATGTTGGTGCTGGCTGGAAACTTTCTGTTGATGTTCGTGTTTTGGGAGGCGGTCGGTCTGTGCAGTTACCTGCTGATCGGCTTCTGGTTCCAAAAGCCGAGTGCGGCGGCGGCGGCCAAGAAGGCGTTCGTGGTCAACCGGATCGGCGACTTCGGGTTCATCCTCGGTGTGTTCCTGATTTGGACCACGTTTGGCACCGTCGATTTTGAAACCCTGTTCGGTAGCCCGGATCTGATCCGCGAGATCGCAACCCAGGATCCGGCGATCTTCACGACGATCTGCTTCCTGCTGTTTGTGGGAGCGATCGGCAAGTCGGCTCAGTTCCCATTGCACGTTTGGTTGCCCGACGCGATGGAAGGTCCGACGCCGGTCTCCGCTCTCATTCACGCGGCGACGATGGTCACGGCTGGCGTGTACCTCGTGGCACGTTGCACTCCGTTTTTTGTGTTGGCTCCGACGGCGCAGATGTTCGTGGCGGGGATCGGGGCCGCGACTGCGTTGATTGCGGCGCTCACGGCGCTCACGCAGTACGACCTCAAGCGCGTGCTGGCGTATTCGACGGTCAGTCAGCTTGGGTACATGTTCATGTCGTTGGGAGCAGCCGGAGCGGATGTGAGTCTCGCGACACACGCGGTGACGTTCGCAATGTTCCACATGTTCACGCACGCCTTCTTCAAGGCCGTGCTGTTCCTGTCCGCCGGTTCGGTGATGCACTCGATGGGCAACGTGATCGACATGCGGCGGTTCGGCGGCCTGCGGAAGGCGCTGCCGATCACGCACATCACGTTCCTGGCGGGATCGCTCGCGCTGGCGGGCTTTCCGTTGCTGTCCGGCTTCTGGTCGAAGGATGAGATTCTGGCGGTCCTGTTCTCGGCGAGTCAGGATGCGAAGCATGGCGACTTCTACAAGGTGATCCTTGGCGTCGCGTTGCTCACATCGTTGATGACGGCGTTCTATACGTTCCGTGCGTATTTCATGACGTTCTGGGGCAAGGAACGCTTCCCCGAAGAGGCCGGTCATCATCCGCACGACGCTCCGCCCGCGATGGCTGGACCGTTGCTGATCCTCGGCGTGGCCGCGTTGTTCGTGGGACTGATCGCCGGGCCGACGCATCTGTACGGCCATTACCTCGAACACACACCGGGCTTGCCCGAAGCGCACGCTCACGAACCGAACCTGCTGATGATGGGAGTCAGCGTCGTGCTGGCACTCGTCGGAATCGGTGCGGCCTACTTCGCGTATGTTGTCTCACCTTCGGTGTCACACGGATTGAAGAAGGCGTCCGGGCCGCTGCACAACTTCTCGCATGAGGGCCTGCAACTCGACTGGCTTTACCTGAGATTCGTCGTCAATCCGTTGAGGCTGCTCGCCCGCATCGCGGAAGTGTTCGACAAGTGGGTGTTGGATGTGATCGTCGATTGCGTTGGCTTCGTGCCGAGTCTGTTCGGCGCGGTCCTCAAGCCGATTCACAACGGGTTCGTGCAGAACTATGCGATGGTGATGGTGGTCGGTTTGGTGGTCTGCTTGGTGTCGGTGCTGAGGGCACTGGCGGGTGGAATGTAAGTGGACATTTCAAATCCGGCTTTTGCCTCGAAGAACTAGCCCGACGCGCAAGCGAGGGCTGGACATTCGATGATGGTGAAGCCCTCGCTTGCGCGTCGGGCTAGTTTTGAAATGCCCGCTCGATTTCAGAACCGGTCGTCGGACTGGATTCGGGCATGGGGATGGAGAGTGAGTGATGACGGCTGTGGAGACCATAGAACGAGCAGTTGAGCAACTGCCAACGAACGAACTGGCCAGATTTCGCGACTGGTTTGTGAAGTTCGATGAAGCCGCATGGGATGCGAAAATTGAAGCGGACGCAGCGGCAGGCAAGCTGGATGCGCTGGCGGCGGAAGCACTCCAAGAGTACAGCGAAGGCAAGGCTCAGACCTCGCGGCCAAGGTGATTCAAATAGGTTTGAACGAGTGATGGTCAGCCTCCCAAAGCTGAAGAAAAACAAGAAGACCCCTCACCCTAACCCTCTCCCCGCAGAGCCGGGGCGAGGGGACAAGGCGAAGACGAAGAGAAGACAAGAAAAGACGAATTGAAAGCAGGTAGGCGGTTTCCATGCCCAGTTTGTTTGTGGTGATGATCTTTATGCCGGCGGCGGCAGCGGCGTTGTTGCTGTTGCTGGACGCGAAGGCACCGCCGGTGCGGGCGCGCTGGACGGCGCTGATCGCGACGTTGGCGACGTGTGTTGTGTCGCTCGGTGTGGCGGCGCAGTTTCTCGCGCTGCCGGAAACTCACCCGAGTGAGCGCGGTCCCGTACACCCCCGCATGGAAGTGCGGCAGGTCTGGCTCGACGTTGTACCGGGAACGACCAGTGCCGAGGGAGTGGCCAGCAGTTCGGCGGTAAAGCTGGAGTTCTATCTCGGTCTGGACGGCATCAGCCTGGCGATGATCCTGCTGACGACGGTCCTCACGATCTCGGCGGTACTGGTCTCGTGGACCGCGATTCAAGAGCGGTCGGCCGAGTTCTACGCGAGCCTGCTCATTCTCGAAACAGGACTGATCGGGGTCTTCTGTGCCTTCGACCTGCTGCTGTTCTATGTCTTCTTCGAGTTCACGCTGATCCCGCTGTTCTTCATGGTCGGCATGTGGGGCGGGCCGCTCCGTCGCTATGCGGCTGGAAAATTCTTCATCTACACGCTGGCTGGGAGCGTCATCACGTTGCTCGGGCTGATCTGGCTCGTCACCGAGTCCTACAAGCTCAGCTTGGCACTGGCACATCCGCTGACGACGCCGTTCTCGATTCCGGACCTCTCGCGGCTTCTGGCCGACAACCCGCTGCCGCCCGAGTTGCAGGCGACGCTGTTCCTGATGATCGCGGCCGGGTTCATGGTGAAGGTGCCGCTGTTCCCGTTCCACACTTGGTTGCCACTCGCACACGTCGAGGCCCCGACGGCCGGTTCGGTGATGCTGGCGGGTGTTCTGTTGAAGCTCGGCAGTTACGGTTTCTTGCGACTCTGCCTGCCGATGCTGCCGGATGCGTGCGAACACGTTGGCACGCCGCTCATCGGGGCGCTGTCCGTCGTGGGGATCATCTACGGGTCGATGTGTGCCTTGGCACAAAACGACATCAAGAAGTTGGTGGCCTACAGTTCGGTGGCCCATCTTGGCTTCTGCATGTTGGGGATCTTCGCGTTGAACTCGGAAGGGATCAGCGGCGGCGTGCTGCAGATGATCAACCACGGTCTTTCGACGGGGGCTTTGTTCTGTATCGTCGGGATGTTTTACGAGCGGTATCACACGCGACAGCTCTCGGAACTGGGGGGCCTCGCCAGCAAGTTGCCGCTGCTCGGTGTGGCAATGGTCTTCACCTCGTTCGCCAGCATCGGCTTGCCGGGGCTGAATGGCTTCGTGGGTGAAGTGCTGGCCTTGATGGGCATGTTCAAACGAGACCCAATCCTCGCGATCCTCGGTGCGGCGGGAGTCGTCCTCGGTGCGTGGTATCTGCTCGGCGTGTTGCAGAAGGCGTTCTTCGGGACGCTGCTCGAACCGCAGCACGGGAGTCACGGCTCACACGGCGAGGCTCACGAGCCGATTGCCGATTTGAATGCCCGCGAAGTGCTGACGCTCGCACCGTTGTTGGTGCTGTGTGTGTACCTCGGTCTGTTCCCGCAACCGGCGCTCGATCTAATCCGGCCCGATGTCGAAGCCGTGACGAAACTGTATGGCGAAGTGAAGGCGGTCAAACTGTCGAAGACCGCCGACGCCGCTCGCAAGACTCACACAACGGGAGTGTCTGCCGTGAAAACTGTGGAGACCGGCGATGCTCAACCCGCGGCCGATCCTCAACTCAACATCAAAGCGAACGAGCCTGCGGCGGCGGATGCCAGCCAGCCAGTCGTGCCGGGGGAGGGCCGTCCGTGAACGAAGCCATGCTGCATCTGAATGGTGCCGTGAATTTGATTTTGCCCGAGCTGGTTCTGCTGGCGACGGTCTGTTTGATGTTTCTCGCCGCTCCGTTTTTGGTGAGCGAACGGGGTGAGGCACCGGCGGGTCTGAGACATCGTTGGGGTTGGCTGTCGCTGGTGGCGCTCGCTCTGGCGGGATGGCTCTGGTGGCACGGCGGTCTGGTGCCGCGATCGACCGGGCCGTTCGTGATGGACGGTCTGACATGGTACGTGCGCGGATTGACGCTCGCCTCGGGCTTCATCCTCGTCCTGCTCCAATGGAATCAGGCCGATGACTCGCGGTCGGCGGAATGCCATGCGTCGTTGCTGGCGATACTGGCGGGAGTCAACTTCGTCGCGGCCGCCAACGATCTGGTCGGCCTGTTTGTGGCGTTGGAACTCGTCAGCATCCCGACGTATTTGTTCCTGCTGCTGCCTCGGCGAGATGCTCCGGCACAAGAGGCGACTCTCAAATACTTCCTGCTCAGTATCTTCTCGTCGGCCATCGTGCTGTTCGGTCTCAGCTACCTGTACGGCGCGACGGGGACGACAAACCTGATGGCCATTCACCAAGCGTTTGCCTCGGGACGCGAGTTGCCTCATAGCCCGCTGGTGGCCGTCGCCACGGTGATGCTCATCGCGGGGCTCGGCTTCCGACTGACGGCCGTGCCGTTCCACTTCTATGCTCCAGATGTCTTTCAAGGTGCGCCGACTTCGGCCGCGGCGATGCTGTCGTTCGTCCCGAAGGTGGTGGGGTTCGTCGCTCTGCTGCGGTTGATCGTTCCGGCGACGGGAGGCGATGCCACCGTTCACGCTTGGATGATGACTCCCGCCGCGACTCCGCTGTTGTGGTGGCTCGCGGCGGCGACGATGTTCGTCGGCAACCTGATGGCGCTGATGCAGACCGACGTGCGGCGGTTGCTCGCCTTTTCGAGTGTCTCGCACGCGGGTTACATGCTGATCGGTTTGGTCGTTGGGATGCAGTCCACGGGCCAAGTCAGCGGCATCGGGGCGTTGCTCTTCTATCTACCGGTCTACGGGGCCATGACGCTGGGTGCGTTCGCGGTGTTGATCGCGGCCGCTCGTTCCGACAAGCGGATCGAATCGCTCGACGACCTCGCGGGACTGAGCCGTACGAAACCCGCTCTCGCGTTGATGCTGGTCGTGTTCCTGTTCAGCCTGACCGGTCTGCCACCGACGGCCGGGTTCTTGGGCAAGTTCAACTTGTTTCTCGCCGCGTGGTCGCAGGGATATGAATCGAGTCGGATGTTGGCGTGCCTGCTGGGCGTCAACGCGGCGCTGGGAGCGTGGTACTACCTCAAGCTGATCGGCGTGATGTACCTCCGCGATCCGGTCGATCGCAGCGAAGACACCCGCCCGGCCGATGTCCCCGCGCTGGTGGCGGCGCTGCTCTGCTTGGCTGTCACCGTCGGGCTGTTCTTCGCTCCCGGCACACTGTGGACGCATGTGCAGACACTGGTGAAGTGAAGCATCCGGCGCGTTCGTGGCTAGTGGTTCGCCAACTTGATCTTGAGGGGTTGACCTCGTTTAACTGCGTGGGCAACGCCCCGCGCGTTGATGGGGAAACAGGTTCAAACGTCGCTCGACGCGCGGGGCGTTGCCCACGCGGTTAAACAACGCAACCGAACAACTTAAAGTTGTCCGACCACTAGCGCCTTGCCGCTCACGAGTGTTGTCCAACAGGAGTGGCGGAGAGCCAGAAATCACGCGGGGCGTCGGTTGTCGGGCAGCCGCTTCAGGACGTGGTCGGCTTCGTCGGCCGCATCAGGTCGGGACGTGCCTTCATCGCGGCGATTTGCCGTTCCCGTTCGTTGCTTGAGTCGTCCGGCATCCTGTCGCTGGTTCGGCGGCGCATCTCGGGTGGACCATCCAGTGACCGCATCCATTCCAACATTTTGGCGAGGGTCCGGCGAGAGCCGCTGTGATTGAAATGCCGCCGACTGCCTCCGTATGCTGCCCGCCTCATCCTGCACCACTGAAACGACACCACGGCAAATCAACATGGCGAAGAAGAAGTCGGCGAGCGGCGGTCCCTCGAATGGCACCGCCGCGAATCTCGGCTTTGAGGCCAAGCTTTGGCTGACGGCCGACAAGCTCCGCAACAACATGGATGCGGCCGAGTACAAACACGTCGTGCTCGGCTTGATCTTTTTGAAATACATCTCCGACGCCTTCGAGGAGCGGCATCAGAAGCTGCTCGCCGAAGTGAGCGAAGGGGCCGATCCCGAAGACCCGGACGAGTACCGCGCGGACAACGTCTTCTGGGTGCCGACTGAGGCTCGCTGGCAGACGCTGCAAGACAACGCCAAGCAGCCGACCATCGGCAAGCTGATCGATGAGGCGATGGTGGCCATCGAGCGGGACAATCCCCGGCTCAAGGGAATCTTGCCGAAGGATTTCGGCCGCCCCGCGCTCGACAAGCACCGCTTGGGCGAGCTGATCGACGTGATCGGCACGATCGGGCTGGGCGATGCCGAGAACCGCTCGAAGGACATCCTGGGCCGCGTCTACGAATATTTTCTCACGCAGTTCGCCAGTGCCGAGGGTAAGAGCGGCGGGCAGTTTTACACGCCGTGGTCTGTGGACTGGCTCATCATCTCGATGCTCGCACCTGTGCGCGGGCAACGGGTTTACGATCCGTGCTTCTCATCGGGGCCGCGTCTTGTCATGGCGGCAGAGTATGTTCGTCGTAACGGCGGCGGCCCTCATGACGTCTCGCTGTTCGGTCAGGATGCCGTCCCAACCGCGCGGCGACTTGGGCTCATGCACTTCGCGATTCGAGGAATCGAAGCCAACATCGGCGCTGAAGCGGCTGACCCGTTCCGTCGCGATCTTCATCAAGAACTCAAGGCCGACTTCGTTGTGGCTGGTCCGCAGTTCAATCAGCCTGACTGGCACCGCAGCGACGAGGACGTGCGGTGGAAGTACGGCCTGCCGCCCAAGGGGAACGCGAACTTCGCCTGGGTGCAGCACTTCATCCACCACTTGTCACCGAACGGCTTCGCCGGCTTCGTGCTGGCCAACGGCAGCATGAGCAGCAATCAATCCGGCGAAGGGGAGATCCGCAAAGCGATCATCGACGCCGATCTGGTGGACTGCATGGTCGCCCTACCCGGCCAACTCTTCTACAGCACACAAATCCCCGTCTGCCTGTGGTTCCTGACGCGCAGCAAACGTGGCGTAGGCTTCCAGCCTGCGAAATCCGCCAGCCAAAATCTTCCAACCATGCGCGACCGCCGCGGCGAGACGCTGTTCATCGACGCCCGCAAGCTCGGCACGCTGATCGACCGCGTGCATCGCGAACTGACCGACGCCGACATCGCCCGCATCGCCGACACATATCATTCATGGCGCGGTGACAAATCCCTCGCCCCTAAGCCCTCGCCCCTCACCCCTTATTCCGACCTCCCCGGCTTCTGCAAATCGGCCAAGACCGCCGAGATCGCCGAGCACGGCTACGTGCTGACTCCCGGCCGCTACGTCGGCGCGGAAGAGGTCGAGGACGACGCCGAGCCGTTCGCGGAGAAGATGCAGCGGCTCACAACCGAACTTGCCGGGCAGTTTGAGGAATCGGCCAAACTCGAAGTCGCGATTCGTCAGAACCTCACCGGGCTCGGTTATTCAATGGAGGAGCAGCGATGACCGACAATCTTCCCACTCCGGCCGATCCGCCCCAGGGGCAATTCCTGATCTATCAGGATGGAGCAACGCAGCTTCAAGTCCGCCTCGATGGCCAGACCGTTTGGCTGTCGCAGGTGGCGATTGCAGAACTGTTCCAGACAACGAAGCAGAACATCAGCCTGCACCTTCAGAACATTTTTGAAGAGCAGGAACTCGATCCGGCGGCAACCGTCAAGCAATACTTGACAGTTCAAACGGAAGGCCAGCGACAGGTTCGACGGGCCATCGACCACTACAACCTTGACGCCATTCTGGCCGTCGGTTTTCGGGTCCGGTCGCCGCAGGGGACTCAGTTCCGGCAATGGGCCACGGCTCGGCTGCGCGAACTGCTCGTCAAAGGCTTCACGCTCGATGACGAACGGATCAAAGCCGGTCGCACGCTGGGCGAGAACTACTTCGACGAATTGCTCGCCCGGATTCGCGACATTCGCTCCAGCGAGCGGATGTTCTACCAGAAGATCACCGACATCTACGCCACCAGCATCGACTACGACGCCAGCGCCGAAGCGACGCAACTCTTCTTCCAAAAGGTGCAGAACAAGATCCACTGGGCGGCTCACGGACACACCGCCGCCGAGATCGTGCGGCTTCGCTCCGATGCCAGCCAACCGTTCTTGGGACTGACCTCGTGGAAGAACGCACCCACGGGTCCGGTTCGGAAGTCGGACGTGGCGATCGCCAAGAACTATCTCAACCAGGAAGAGGTCGCCGCGCTGAATCTGATCGTCTCGGCCTATCTCGACTTTGCCGAGTTGCAGGCGACAAGCCGCCGCCCGATGCACATGGCCGATTGGATCGGGAAGCTCGACGATTTTCTGCGGCTCTCGGAACGGGACATCCTCACGCACGTGGGCCAGATCAGCCACAAAGCCGCCGAAGAACGCGCTGGCCGAGTTCACGCACTACGAAGCCGAGCGTCGTCGTCTGGAGACCACGCAGCCCACCAGCGACTTCGACAAGGCGGTCGAGGAAGTGCAGCGTCTTGGCCGAGAGCGTACTCGCCCTGCCAAACGAACCTCAAAGAAGAAACCACCCGCAGACGAACCGACGTGAAAGACTTGCCAGCGGATGTGGTCGCAGATTGCGATCACACCTTGTTTGAGATCACAATCTGTGATCTCAAACGATGAATCGACCCGGAGATAAGTACGCCATGACCGACGACACCAAGCTGATTCTGGTCGATCAAATCGAGCCGCTGATCCGCGAGATTCGCGGGCACAAAGTCATGCTGGATAGCGATTTGGCGGCGTTGTACGGCGTTCCAACCAAGCGCCTGAACGAGCAGGTTCAACGCAACCTCACGCGGTTCCCTGACGACTTCATGTTCCGACTCACCAGCGACGAGGCCGAATCTCTAAGGTCGCAAATTGCGACCTTAAAGAGCGGTCGCGGGCAGCACCGGAAGTACCTGCCCTACGCTTTCACCGAGCATGGGGCAACGAAGGGTGAAGAGGGAAGAAGGAAGGGTGAAATGAGGGCGAATAGTGACGTTGATTTCACCCTTCACTCTTCCCCTTTCACTCTTCCGAAAGGGGAAGAGTGAAAGAGGATTTGAAGGAGAGGACGTTTCAGTTTGCGACGCGGGTTGTGAAACTTTGCCGAGTGCTTGATGACACGCCGGGCGTGGCACGGACGCTGGCCAAGCAACTGTTGCGGTCGGGAACTTCGATTGGTGCGAATGTTGAAGAGGGACAAGGCAGCCAAAGCAAAGCCGATTTCGTGTCGAAGTATTCCATTGCCTGCAAGGAAGCGAGAGAAACCCATTACTGGCTGCGACTGCTCGTGGCCTCGGAAGTGATGACCGAAACTCGATTGTCCGAACTCATCGACGAGTCCAACCAACTGATCGCCATCCTCACAACAATCATCAAGAAAACGAAAGAAGGAATGAAATGATTTCCCCCTTCACTCTTCCCCCTTCACTCTTCTTTCCTGCCGCCATCAAGACGAACATGGAGGGCTTGGGATATGGCGAGTGAGTGGACCGTAGCGACGCTTGCGGAAGTCTCCGATGAAATTTCGTACGGATACACGGAAAGCGCCGCGGACAACAAAGTAGGTCCGCATTTCTTGCGGATTACTGACATTCAAAATGGCGTTGTCGATTGGAAGACTGTTCCATATTGCCCGATCGCCGACGCGGACTTGGCAAAGTACACGTTAGAGAAAGGCGACATCGTCGTTGCTCGCACTGGAAACAGTACCGGTGAGAACTACATCTTCGACTGCGACGAAGAGGCCGTTTTCGCTTCGTACCTCATCAGGTTCCGAATCGCGAAGAAGAAGGCCGATCCACATTTCGTTTGGTATTCGATGCGATCGCCAAGTTGGTGGAGCTTCGTAAATGCGTCAAAGACAGGTTCGGCTCAGGCCGGTGCGAATGCAAAAGTCCTCGGCACGTTTGAATTGCCGCTTCCCCCGCTCGCCGAGCAGCGAGCGATCGCGAACATCCTGGGAGTGCTGGACGACAAGATCGAGTTGAACCGGCGGATGAATGAGACGCTGGAGGGTCTGGCGCGGGCGATCTTCCAGAGTTGGTTCGTCGATTTCGACGGCGTTCGACGAAACGCCGAACTGAAGAGTGAAGGGGGAAGAGTGAAACCTCCGCCATTTCACCCTTCTCCTTTCACCCTTCAAAATTCAACTCCCTCTTCCCCGACAGCTTCGAGGACTCCGAACTCGGCAAGATTCCCAAGGGGTGGACGCCGATCCCTTTGGCGAGCGCGTTTGATTTCAAAGAAGGTCCGGGTCTTCGGAATTGGCAATACACCGAAGAAGGAATGCGGTTCCTCAATATCCGGTGCATCGTCGATGGTGATCTGGATACGGCGAGAGCCAACTGCATCAGCCTTGAGGAGTTTCACGCGACGTACGAGCACTTCGCTTTACAGGCGGATGACGTCGTTATCTCAACGTCCGGTACGCTTGGCCGCGTTGCGATCGTTCGTGAAGACCATTTACCCGTGATGCTCAACACGTCAATCATTCGCATGCGCGGTATCGCTCCCTATTCAGTGTTCTTTGTTCGGGCTTATTTGCAATCGGCATACTTCCTGGACGAGATGTTTGCGGCCGCGTCGGGAAGCGTACAACTCAACTTTGGCCCAATGCACTTGAACCGTATGGTCGTCTTGCGGCCGAGCGACGCGGTATTGCACGCCTTTGAACAACATGTTGAACCGCTCGTTCGCCGCGTTTTACGGAACCGGCAAGAATCAAACGCACTCGGCGCGATCCGCGACGCGCTGCTACCGAAACTGCTGTCGGGCGAGATTCGCGTGGCCGAGGCCGAACGGCTGGTGGAGGACGTCGGATGACCAACGTCTGCGGGGAGAATGGCAGAACGATGCGGGCAGAACGATGGAAGCAGGGAAGTGCTGCGGGAATTCGTCTTCATCGTTCTGCAACTCCCAACGGATCAAACGCGACGCGCTGCTACCGAAACTGCTGTCGGGCGAGATCAGAATTGTGAAGGGTGAAGAGGGAAGGGTGAAAGCATGACTTGTCCAATTTTCACTCTTCACTCTTCACTCTTCACCGCTCCGAGGAGAATGGCAGAACGATGGAAGCAGGGAAGTGCTGCGGGAATTCGTCTTCATCGTTCTGCCCCCATCGTTCTGCCACTCCCAACGGATCAAACATGACTGCCACAGCAACCAGCGCCGTAGCAGATTTCAGGGGCTGAGCCTATGATCCAAACCATGACTGCGGCGAGGCACTACCCGAACGCGCCGATTACCGAGGCGATCATCGACCTCCGGGTCAAACCGCGCACCGACCTCAACCTCGAAGAGTTGGAAGCCGTCCGTGCAGGCGAAGAAGTCGCGTACCCCCGCTCCAGCAAGATCTACCAGACGGAGGGAACGATCACGGTTCAGGACGGCGTTCCACCGTCGGCGACTGCTCAACATCAGGTGTTGGGATTCAAGTTCACGAGCGAGAGTGGCCAGTCGATTTGGCAATCGCGGCGAGATGGGTTCACCTTCAGCCAACTGGCACCGTATGCGAATTGGGAACGGTTTCGAGACGAAGGGCGACGGTTGTGGAGGCTGTTTCGAGCACGATCAGCGCCCGTGACGGTCGAGCGGTTGGCTGTCCGATTCGTCAACCGGATCGACATCCCGGCCCCCGGCATCGACCTGAAGGAATATTTCCGAACGTCACCAGAAATCTCACCGGACTTGCCACAAGAACTGGTCGGCTTCTTCATGCAACTCCAGCTTCCCCAATCAGACTTGGGCAGCCATGTCCTGATCAACCAGACCATTATTCCCCCGCCTCGCGAAGACATGGTGTCCGTGGTTCTCGACATTGACTTGATTCGCGCTGAGGATGTGCCGCACACCGAGGAAGCCATCTGGGATTTCTTCGAGAAACTCCACGTCCGCAAGAACGAGGTTTTTGAGGCGTGCATCACCGACAAGACAAGGAGGCTGTTTGAATAATGCCAGTGCTACGCCCCCCCCTCCTCACGCACCGTCCGCGTCAACGGCCGTGGTTCGTTACAGCTTGGAGCAGTCCTTGTCTGCCCAGGGAGCTGAGGGCCGAACCGTCGATGCCCGAATCCGAGAAGTCTTGCGAGACCTGCGAGACAGGTCCGCTTCAGACCTCAGCATCAGCGAGGAAGTGAACGCGGCCTACCGACACGTCCCCTTGAAGTCGGTTGGAACGATCCGCGTGCGATACCAAGCCGCTACGCCGCTCCGCCCTCGCCAATTCGATTTCAATGACGAGGATGAATGAGCATGGCGTGGTGGGCCAAGATCAACGAGCGAACACTGGCACAGGGTGACCTGTTGCCCGACTGCTTGCTTCCGATCTTCGTGGAAAATCCGATCCCGCGCGCGGATGGTGAGCCAGCCGTATCGGAAGTCAAACAGGCCCGCCTCATCGTGGTCTCGCAAACCTGCGACCTGCAAAACGCCAAGGTTGAGTTTGTCGCTCTGTGTCCAATTCACACCCTGCCCGAGTTTGAACAAGCCAATCCCACGATCACGCAAAAGGGGCGCTGGGAAAAGGTCCGCAAGGGGGCTGAACCGGCACTCCATCTGATTGCGTCTCCCGATGAACCGGAAAACAATCGCGCCGCACTCGTCATCGACTTTGGACACATTGTCAGTGTGCCGTTTGAGTATTTGACGCGACACGCCGAATCGCTCGGCGAACGATGGCGATTGGAGTCGCCGTACCTTGAGCATTTCTCGCAAGCCTTCGCTCGCTTCTTCATGCGAGTTGGTTTGCCGTCGTCGATCCCTCCGTTCAAATGAATCGGGACGGAGATCTGATTGGCAATGGCTGAAGCTTTCAATGAGTCCACCGTTGAAGACGCTGCTCTTCCTTGGTTCGACGAGCTGGGCCATGCCGTCGTACCTGGTCCGCACTTGGTTTCGGAGAGTGAGTAGTTGAATGTTTTCCCTCTATCCCGTTGATTCTCGGAGCGCCGAGGCTCTCGAACCGCTGGGTCAGGCGAAGAAGAACTTCTGGTACCACGACGATCAGCGCTTGATGCTGTTCAAGCCCGAGGAGCGAGGGACCGGTGAGGATTGGGCAGAGAAAATTTCGTGTCATTTGTGCGAACTGCTCGGTCTGCCTCATGTCCAATACGAACTGGCCGAGTTGTTCGACGGTGGCCAGTACATTCAGCCGGGCGTGATCTGCGAAACGTGTTCACCCGCACCGTCGTCATTGGTCTTGGGGAATCAGCTCTTACTGGCTCGCGATCCGAAGTATCCCTCCGACGATTCCCTGAAGTACAAAGTTCGTGAACACACCGTGCAATCGGTCGCGGAGGCCGTGATGGAACTGGCTCCGCCCTCTGCCGCCTGGATGCTGAATGTACCGGCAGGAATTGAGACCGCCATTGATGTCTTCGTCGGATATGTGATGCTCGATGCTTGGGTCGCCAACCAAGATCGGCATCATCAAAACTGGGCAGCCCTACGGGATGACGAACAACTGCGACTGGCTCCCACATTCGATCACGGGGCAGCGTTGGCTCGAAACATGCCGGAAGTGGAACGTCACGAACGTCTGACAACCAAAGACCGAAACCGGCAAACCCCAGCCTTCGCCGAGCGGGCGAGTTCCGCGTTCTACGCAGCCCCAACGGATTCCAAACCACTCAAAACATTTGAGGCGTTTGTTGCCTTCGCCAAGCGCGCTCCAGACGCGGGGAGGATATGGCTCGATCGGCTGGCGTTGATCAGTCTTGACGAGATTCGGCAAATCATCGACGAAGTGCCAACCAAGCGAATGTCGAGAATCTCCAGAGAGTTTACGCTAAGCTTACTCTCGTCAAACAAAGAGCGTTTGCGAAAGGAACAGGTAAACGGATGAGTGCGTTGTTCGTGGCGTGGCGTGGAGGTGATCCGCAAAACGGTGTTTGGGGGCCGGTTGGCCGGTTGGAATTCCATTCAGGAATCTATCGCTTCTCCTATACCCGTGGTGCTCAGACACTTACTGGATTTCACCCGTTTCAGCAGATGGGAGATTTGAATGCGGTCTACGAATCGGAAACTCTGTTTCCGCTGTTTGCGAATCGGTTGTTGTCCCCCTCGCGTCCTGAGTACGACGCCTATCTCTGCTGGGGTGGGTTTGATCCCGACAACCCGCCGGAACCAATTTCGATTCTCGGTGTCACTCAAGGCATTCGACAGACTGACTCCGTCGAAGTCTTTCCTTGTCCCGCGCCCGACATCGAGGGTTGCTACATCAACAAGTTCTTCCTGCACGGACTCCGCTGGGCGGGACCGGCTGCGCTGGATCGAATCGCTCACCTGAAGCCCAATGAGTCGCTGAGTCTTGTTCCGGAACCGGACAACAAAATCGACTCGCAGGCAGCGGCCGTTCAGACTGCGGATGGGATGCCACTCGGTTACGTGCCACGCTATCTCGCCCGTGATATCGGACGGCTTCTGACGGAGTGTTCCTACATCGAGCTTTTCGTCGAACGAGTCAACGGGGATGCCCCACTGCAACAGCGCGTGCTGTGCCGTCTGCATGCTTGTTGGCCGACAGGTTTCCAACCATGCAACGACGAAGCGTTCTGGCCAATCTCACAAAATGTTCCAGCCCATTGCGAAGCGTGATCTGAAATGGTTTCTGGCAAATTGACAGAATCCGAAGTGGAACTGGCCACTCTCGACTGGTTTCAGCAACTGGGCTACTCGCTGCTGTACGGCCCTGAGATTGCGCCGACCGAACCGGGTGCTGAACGAGTTTCGTTTAGCGATGTCGTGCTGGTCGGACGGCTCCGAGATGCCATCGACCGCCTGAATCCGAAGATTCCCGCCGAAGCCCGCGATGAGGCGTTTCGGAAAGTGCTGCTGACCGATTCGCCGTCGTTGGTGGCGAACAATCGCAAGTTCCACTGGATGCTGTGCGATGGTGTCGAGGTCGCGTATCGACGCGCGGACGGCTCGATCGCTGGCGACCTGGTACGGCTGATCGACTTCGACGATCCGGCCAACAACGACTGGCTCGCCGTCAATCAGTTCACGGTCATTGAGGGCCAGCACAACCGGCGACCGGACATCGTGGTCTTCGTCAACGGACTGCCGCTCAGCGTGCTGGAACTCAAGAACGCAGCCAAAGAAGACGCGACGATCTGGAATGCGTTCCACCAGCTTCAAACCTACAAGCCGCAGATTCCCTCGCTGTTCCACTTCAACGAACTGCTGATCGTCTCGGACGGTTTGCAGGCGCGCATCGGATCGCTGACGGCCAATCAAGAGTGGTTCAAGATCTGGCGAGAAGATCGTGGCACGGACATCTCGTCCGTGAATTCGCGCGGCGAAACGATCGCGGTGATTTCTCATGGCCGAGACGGCCGTGCTACGTTGGAACTCGAAGTGCTGGTGCGCGGCGTCTTCGAGAAGGCCCGGTTCCTCAGACTGCTGCGGAACTTCATCGCCTTCGAGGAAGACTCCGACAGCGACCGCATTTACAAAATCATCGGCGGCTATCACCAGTTCCACGCCGTGCAACAAGCTGTCGAGGCAACCGTCGCAGCCTCTCGGCCGGAGGGGGACCGACGCTGCGGTGTGGTCTGGCACACGCAGGGGTCGGGCAAGAGCCTGTCGATGCTGTTCTACGCCGGGCAGATCATCCTGCACCCGGCGATGAAGACCCCGACGCTGGTCTTGCTCACCGATCGCAACGACCTCGACGACCAACTCTTCGGCCAGTTCCAACGCTGCCACGAACTGCTGCGTCAGAAGCCGGTGCAGGCTGAAGACCGCGAGCATCTCCGCAGCTTGTTGAAGGTCGCCAGTGGCGGTGTCGTCTTCACGACGATTCAGAAGTTCGCGCCCACAGAAAAGGGCGAACGGATGCCGCTGTTGTCGGATCGGCGGAACATCGTCGTGATCGCCGACGAAGCCCATCGCAGCCAGTATGACCTGATCGACGGGCTGGCTCGCAACATGCGCGACGCCCTGCCGAACGCCTCGTTCATCGGCTTCACCGGCACGCCGATCGAGCAGAACGACGCCAACACGCGGGCCGTGTTCGGCGAGTACGTCTCGGTCTACGACATCCAGCAAGCGGTCATCGACAAGGCCACGGTCCCGATTTACTACGAAAGCCGGATCGCCAAGCTGAGCCTCAACGAAGCGGAACTCCCCAAGGTCGATTCCGAGTTCGAGGAAATCACCGAAGGGGAAGAAGAGGATCGCAAGCAGAAGCTCAAGACCAAGTGGGCCGCGCTGGAAGCACTCGTCGGCAGCGAGAAACGGATTCGCCTGATCGCCGAAGACCTGGTCCAGCACTTCGAGCGGCGGCTGGAAGCGATGGACGGCAAGGCAATGGTTGTCTGCATGAGCCGCCGGATTTGTGTGGACCTCTACAACGAACTCATCAAGCTGCGGCCTGAGTGGGCCAGTGCCGAAGGCGATGACGTTGACGCCGAAAAGAAGAAGCAAACGGTCGTGAAGATTGTGATGACTGGCAGCGCCGACGACGGAGCCGACTGGCAGCCACACATCCGCAGCAAGCTACGCCGCAAAGTTCTGGCCACGCGATTCAAAGACACGAAAGACCCGTTCCGCATTGTCATCGTCCGCGACATGTGGCTGACCGGCTTCGACGCTCCCTGCCTCCACACGATGTACGCCGACAAGCCGATGCGCGGCCACGGACTAATGCAGGCCATCGCCCGCGTGAACCGAGTCTTCCGCGACAAGCAGGGCGGGTTGATCGTCGATTACCTCGGACTGGCCGATCAGTTGAAGCAGGCGTTGGCGACCTACACCGAGAGCGGCGGCCAAGGCTCGCCCATCATCGACACGGCTCAAGCAGTCGCAGTTCTCTTGGAGAAGTACGAAGTCTGCTGCGACCTGATGCACGGCTTCGACTGGTCGAAATGGATGACCGGAACGTCAGCGGAACGGCTCGGTCTGTTGCCCGCCGGTCAGGAACACGTCTTGCAGGAAAGCCCGGTTCACCAAGGTCGTGACCGACATCTCGCGTGCCTTCGCGTTGTGTGCCGCTCACGATGAAGCGATCCGCCTGCGCGACGACATCGCCTTCTTCCAAGCCGTGCGGTCGGCCTTGGTCAAACCGTCCGGCGAACGGAAGACTCAGGAAGACCTCGACCACGCCATCCGGCAACTCGTCTCGAAGGCCGTCTCGGCGGAAGACGAGATCATCGACATCTTCACCGCAGCGGGACTCAAGCGACCGGACATCTCAATCCTGTCCGAGAAGTTCCTCGCCGAAGTGCGCGGCTTGAAGCACAAGAACGTCGCGGCCGAACTGCTCGCCAAGCTGCTCAAGGACGAGATCAAGCAACGCGGCCAGCGAAACGTCATTCAGTCGCGAGCCTTCAGCGAGATGCTGCAAAAGACACTGACCGCCTATCACAACCGAGCCATCGCCACTCAAGAGGTCATCGACGAACTGATCCAACTGGCCAAAGAGATGCAAGCCGCCACCCAACGCGGCGAAGACCTCGGCCTGAACGAAGATGAAATCTGCTTCTACGACGCCCTGGCCATGAACGAGAGCGCCGTCCAAGCGATGGGCAACGACGAACTCAAAGTCATCGCCGCCGAACTCGTCACCAACGTGCGCCAGAGTGCCACGATCGACTGGACCGTCCGCGAATCGGCCCGCGCCAAAATCCGAGTCATGGTCCGCCGCATCCTGAAAAAACACGGCTACCCGCCCGACCTGCAAGACGAAGCGACCAAACTGGTGCTGGAACAGGCCGAAGTGCTCTGTGCCGACTGGGTCGCGTGACGTTACTCATCGACCAGCGTCAATACAGCCGTTTCCTGTTTGTTGCGCAGCGGTCAGCGACAAGTTCGGTTGTGTCTTACGGATGAACCACAAGCATCGTTGCCTCTCACTTTTCGCGGTTTGTGAAACACAACGTGCGTTGCGTCTCATCCGTGAGTCACAACGGGAACTCACGTCTCGATGATGTCCAGCAGTTCGGGGAAGCGCTAGACGGCGGCTCGTCGCCCGCGTCCTTCCTCCAACACCGCGAGTACGCCGTTTTCCAGACAAAGGTTCAGGATGCGGCGGGCGGTTGGTTTGCAGCGGTAAGTCAAAAGTGTCGGGAATCGAGCAGAACAAATGGCGGAGAGCCATATTTACGAGTGCCTGACCCCTTTGATCTCTCCAAGAAGGGCCGATAGCTCAAATTCGACGAGCGTTCATTAGCCCTCCGGGCTGAAAAGACGAGCTGTATCGACGATCAGGTCAGCGCTGCAGGTCTCGAAGGCTTGGTGACGGGAAGTTGTTCCGAATGAGTCAAGTTTTGGGTTTGCCTTCAAAGTGGCCCTCATCGCTCCGCGTGATGAGCCTTTTCACGACAGACTCCCGATCACTTTCTTGCGGTCTCGACGAGGCCAAACGTGAAACCAATTGGTTCATTCTGCCAACGAAGTGGAATGTGGATCGGGTGTCGTTCGCGCGAGGCTCCTCACGCGGAGCGATGAGGGCTATTTTGAGGAGCCTCGCATGCCCCGCAAACTGATTGATGCCTTTCTTGGGACGAGCCGTGTTGCGGCCCCGTCTCTGTCTCGACGAGACTTGTTGCGGGCCGGTGTTCTGGCGGCGGGCGGATTGCTGTCCGGGGCGTGGCCGTCTTTTGCCGCGCGAGGCCACGTCGCTGCGGGGCGGCGAGTCATCGTCGTCGGAGCCGGCTTTTCAGGGTTGGCCTGCGCGTATGAGCTCGCGAGCATCGGCTACGACGTGCAGGTCTTCGAGGCTCGGAAGCGGGTTGGCGGGCGGGTGCTCAGCCTGAAGGAGTTGATTCCCGGCAAGAACGTCGAGGGAGGCGGGGAGATGCTCGGGTCGAATCATCCGCATGTGCTGGCTTATGCCGCGAAGTTTAGGTTCGAGTTCCTCGACATCACCGATGACGATGTCGCTCCGTCCCCGACGATGCTTGACGGTCGCAAACTGCGCGGTGACGAAGTCGAGCGGATCTCCGCCGAGATCGATGCGGCGCTGGTCGGGATGACCGACGACGCGCGCGCCGTCGTGGCCGACGAACCGTGGCAGACACCCGACGCCGTGCGACTCGACCGGCTCACGACGGCCGATTGGATTCGGGGGCTGAACATCTCGCCGCTGGCGAAGCGGCTGTTGACGGTGCAGTTGACGACCGACAACGGAGTGGCCACGTCGCAGCAAAGCCAGCTTGGGAACCTCGCGCAGGTGAAGGGGGGCGGTCTCGAAAAGTATTGGACCGACACCGAGGTGTTTCGTCTGAAGGGGGGGCAACCAGCAGATTGCCCAGCGGTTCGCGAGGGAACTCGGCGACGAGCGACTGACGCTGGACTGCCCCGTCCGCGAGATCACTGCGACCGACAACGGGATGACGGTCGTCGATGCCGAGGGCCGCACGCACACGGCCGACGACGTGGTGCTGGCAATTCCGCCGTCGGTCTGGTCCACGATCAAGTTTTCACCGGCGCTGCCGAAGGTGCTCGACCCGCAGATGGGGATGAACGTGAAGTTCCTGTCCGTCGTGAAGAGCCACTTCTGGCGCGAGGCGAAGCTACCACCGAACGCCTGTTCCGACGGAGAAATCGGCGAATCGTGGGACGCCACCGAAGGCCAGGGGGACGCAGGCCCCGCCGTGCTGAGCGTGTTGAGCGGCGGACCCGCCGCCGAGGCGATTCACCGTCGCGCCGTCCCCGAACGACAGCCGGCCTACCTCAAGGAATTGGAGGCCCTCTATCCGGGCTTCGGCACGCAGTTCGTGAAGGGTCAGTTGATGGACTGGATCGGCGATCCGTGGACCCGCGCGGGCTACTCGTTCCCCGCGCCGGGGCAGGTCACGACGATCGGCCCCGCGCTGCGAGCCGGACTCGGTCGTCTCCACTTCGCGGGCGAGCACACCTGCCACCAGTTCGTCGGTTATATGGAAGGCGCGCTGCACTCGGGCGTCGCACTGGCGCAACGGCTGGCCGCGCGAGACGGGCTGGCACCGCAGTCGTGAGAACGTGTGATGTAGGACGGGCACTCCTGCCCGTCCGGCTGCGGCACTGAAGAGCGGACGGGCAAGAGTGCCCGTCCTACGTTCCCCGTTGTCTGTCACGCGGACGTTGGGCTGGGAAAAAGTTCGGCGACGGGAACGCTGAAGCCGGGCAGGATGTCCTCGCCGGACAGGTGGTCCCGTTGTGTCAATCGCTTGACATCGGCATCCGGTCGGTGGACGAAGACCGCCCGCGTGTCGGGAAAGATGACCCACACGAGACGAACTCCGGCAGACAGGTAGTCCTCCACCTTCTCGTCCACCTTCCACGCCAGATCGTTGGGTGAGACGACTTCCAAGGCGAGGTCTGGAGCAATTCGCAGGTGTCCCTTGGGCGGTTGATCGCCCGGCAAGCGGCCGCTGGCAATGAACGAGCCATCGGGATAGCGAACCTTGTCGGGATCGTCAGAAAAAATCTGATAGCCGCAGTCGGTCCCCCAAACCAAGCCCAAATGGTGGGACTCGGCAAACACGCCGATTCGTTGGTTAATCTTTTGCGCGATCCGGCTCGATTCAGCTCCCATGTTGCGCTCCACCAATTCGCCGTCGATCAACTCGTAGCGATCCCCGTCCGGAATCTCGAGCAGTTCCTCGGGTGTGACCGTCATGACTGTACTCATCACTGAACCTCGCTGAGTCTGAACTCCAAGTCCGTCTGTGTTTCGGCGGTGCATCCTACCGCCGGTACGGCGGCGTCTGCCCCTCGGCCCTGTTCGGCGCGGGTTCAAATCCCCGCGCCGAACAGACCATCTACAGTATTAGCGGAGCGCCCTACTTCGGCATCGGCAAGACGATGAGAGCGTCCTCGGGAAAGGAAGCTTCGCCCGCTTTGCCGTTGATGCGGTATTGGACCTTCAATTGCTTCGGACTGCCCGGCACCGGGTCTCCGCCGAAGTTCGCGTTGTAGCTGGCTGAGGCGAGCGTGATCAGCGGCAAGTCACCCGCTTGCTTCTGGAGAACCTCCGTCACGTCGCGTTGCGTGGCTCCGGAACCGTATTCCGCTTTGACGACCTCCAACTTCACCTTGTCGAGGCCCGCCGAGTTGAGCAGCTCCCTGACATCGACTCCCTTGGCTCCCAGCTTCTGGGCAGCAACCAACGTGGCTTGTGTCGCCTCTTCTTTCAACTCGGCAACCTGCATGGTCTTGATGGCCAGCTTGAGTGTTTCCAGGCTGGGATGAAGCTTGACGACATCCAGGACCAGCTTTTGTTCAGCCGGTTGGCGTGAAGCGTCGAGCGCCTTCTGACACATCGCGGCGCGTTCTTGATCCGCCATCGGGAACTTTCGCACGAGGCCGATATAACCTCGCAATGCTCGGACCTGATACTTCTCTTCCGGCGCGGTCTTGGCCAAGTCCAAGAGAACCGGCGCGGCTTCGACGCTGTTCCATTTGCCCAGCAGACGGCTGCCAACATCCTGGAGTTGTGCATCCTTGCTCTTAGCGGCCAAACCAATCGTGTTTAGCGCCTTGGTCCCGCCGACATCGCCGAGGATCTCCAACAGCACGCTCTTCGTGGCGGCGGGCGAACGATCCAGGGCCGTCGTGAGTTCGGCGGCACAGGCTTCGCGATCCGGCATTCGGATGCTGGCCGTTTTGAGCGCCAGTTGAGCGACGGGAGCATCCTCGGCGCGTTTCGGAGCGATGACCTGCGTGACCAACACCGAGAGATTTTTGAGCGTGACCGTCTCACCCAGCGCGATCAAGGCGACACCGCGCACGGTCTTGTCCGCATGATCCAACGCCTTCAGCAACGCGGCCGTCGCTTCGATCCGCCGCTTGCCAACCAGTTCGAGTAACAGCGGGTACTTTTTCCCTTCCGCCTTGGCCAACAGGGCGACGATTTGAGCGTCCACTTTCGCACCGGGAAGATCGGCCAGCGTTCCCTTGGCGGCTTGCACCAGATCGGCATCCGCGTCGATCGCCGCGTCGAGCAGCAACGGGAGGCACGACACATCGCCGACTCGCCCGAGTGCGCCGATGGCGGACAACCGCACCGGTTTTGGACCGCTTCCAGCCGCTTCGATCACCGCCGCCAAGACGACGGTCTTGGGGCGATCCGCCATCGCTTGGATGATCAGCGCAGCGCGATCCGGCGTCGCGCGAGTCATCTCCGACACGAGTGCTTGATCGACATTGCTGCCGGGGAACTCACGCGCTGTTCCGAGCGCGAGTTGGAACAGTGCCTTGTCTCTCGAACGAAATTGTTCGAGCAGGAGCGGCAGTCCCTCTTTTGGACTGCGGGCAAGAATCGCACCGCGCGTTCCTTCAATGATTCTCTGCTGGGGGACATCGGCCTTGCGGACCTCGTCATAGATCGCGACGGCTTCTGCCGACTTGCCTGTGGAGTGCAGCCGCTCGGCACAGAGGACACAGCCCTCGGCAACGGCCGACCGCACATTGGCCGGAGCACTCGCCAACGATTGTCTCAGCGACTTCGCCGCAGAGTCATTGCCGATCCGTCCCAGAGCGACCGCAGCCGCCGAAGCGACTTCGGCGTCTTTGTCCTGCAATCGCGTGGTCAGAAGATCGACGGCGTTGGCATCGCGGCGCACACCGATCGAATTGATCGTCCCCACGAGCAAGTTGCCATCCAGCGAATCGGTCGCCTTCCGCAGTGCTTCATCAACCACCGCACCTGGGATTGCTTCCAGAGCGATCCTGGCCCACGAGGCAAATTGTGCGTCTGACAACAGCTTGGCCAAATCGGGAACCGCCGCGTCGGAGCCGTGAATGGCGAGGTGCTTGCAGGCCATCGCCTTGTCGGCGGCCGGAGCCTCCGAACGCAGGATGGCTAGCAGTTCTTGTTCTTTTTCCGAGGGGGCTTTGATGTCTTCGGCCGCTCGGGCCGATGTGGCAGCCACCGCCAGCATTGCCGCGAGGCAAACGGCGGCGCGAGTGAAGCGAATGAATTGTCGAGTCGTAGGCATGGATTCGGTCCTGAGCTTTAAGGACGTTGTGGAAGCGAAAAGGGTACGAGTGAGGGAGCAGTCTGGCCCCAAGGATGCGTTATTGACGATACGCCGCAAGGTTTGAAGAACTCGTTTAACCGCGTGGGCGTTGCCCACGCGGTTAAACGACGCCGAGAGACGTTCTTCGCGGAGTGTCACAGCCGCCACGGTTCGCGCAGCGCCTCGGAACGGAAGCGGTTGGCCTGAACGTCGTCGATGAACTCGTTCGTTTTGTTGTCGTACTTCACGGTGCGTCCCAGCGAGAGCGCGACGTTCGCGGCGTGGCAGGCGATGTGGGCGTTACAAGCCGCGTCGGCGTTCCCCTTGGGCAAGCCGCGCGTCTTCACGCAGTCGAGGAAGTCGCGTACGTGGAAGGTCGCTGGATAGCCGCCGATTTCGGCAACCTCACGGCCGGCGAGCAACTCGGGCGAACTTAACACCATCTTGCCGCTATCGCCCGCTTCGACCCAGCCCGTCTCGCCCTCAAACCGCACAGGGCATGAGCCGAGTGGAATCCAGCCTTTCTCACGGAAGATCAGCTCGCAGCCGTTCTCGTAGCGCGCGACAAGCTCGCCGTCTTTCGGGGCGTTGTATTCGACCGGCGGTGGGCAATCGCCGACAGCCCACTGGCAGAGATCGACGCAGTGCGAACCCCATTCGAGAACGCCTCCGCCGTTGAAGGCACCGACAAAGCCGCCTCCCTTTTCAAAATTGAAGCCGTCGAGCAGCTTGGCATTGAACGGTCGCCAAGCTGCGGGGCCGAGGTACATGTTCCAATCGACGACCTCTTGGTCGGGTTCGGTTTCGGGAATCAGCCAGCCGCTCATCAGGGCCTGCATCCCCGCCGGATGAGCATAGACCTTCTTGAGCTTTCCAAGCTTTCCGGTTCGAGCCAACTCGCAAGCAAATGCGAAGTGCGGCAGGTTCCGGCGTTGAGTTCCCGCCTGAAAGACACGACCCGTCCGACGCATCGTTTCAGCCAGAATCAGGCTCTGCGAAATGTTCTTCGTGACGGGCTTCTCACAGTACATGTCCTTGCCGGCCTTGGCCGCGTTCATCGCCATCGTCGCATGCCAGTTCGGTCCCGTGGCAATCAACACCGCATCGATGTCCTTGCGGTCGAGCAGTTCGCGGAAGTCGATATAGGTCGCGCAGTTCTCGTTGCCGTACTTCTCGTCGGCGATTTTCTTGACGGCTGTGCGGCGTTTCTCTTTCACGTCGCAGACGGCGACGAACTGCACATCCTTTTGTTCCAAGAAGCACCCGAGGTCATACGTCCCCCGGTTGCCGATGCCGATCCCGCCAATCACAACTCGCTCACTGGGAGCGACCGCGCCGTCCAGCCCCAAGGCCGAACTGGGGATGATCGTGGGAGCCAGCACTGCGGCTCCCGCCGTCGAAAGTGCCGCCTTCAAAAACTGACGTCGAGGAAGCGGCTTGGTCTTGTTCAACATGACTACTTCTCCTGAACTGGATGATCGCATGACCGGCAGGACACCACGCACACACCCGAGACACGTCTCCGGTGTGCGGGAAGAGTACCCCTGACTGCGGCGAGGTTCCACACACCACGGTTCGACTGCCGTCGTTCATTAGTGGCTTCCGAACGAAACCCTGCGGGGCAAGAGTTTCTGCGAAGGTAGCCCTGTCGCTCCGCGACAGGAGGCGCGATCAACAAGGGACATCAAACTCTCGATCCAGCGCGAATCCACAGCAAACGTTGCCCGGACATTCACGCTTCCTGTCGCGGAGCGACAGGGCTACCACCAAGGAACGACTGCACCCGCTGTTCGACGCGACGGGCAGGAGTGCCCGACCTACAGGCCGAGCAGCAGCTTGAGGTACGAGCGGTGTTCGGGGTGGGTGAGGTTCAGTTCGCGAGCCAGTGCCAGAATCGCATCGCCCGCCGCGACTCGACCCGCCTCATCGGCCAGCAGTTCGATTTCGAGGAACATGCCGAGTGGCGGGACTTCGTCGAGCGCAATGTCAAACGTGCGTTGCCGCCAATCGAGTGTCAGTGGCGTGCGCGTCTTGCGGACTTGACTGACGAAACGAAAGCCGAGCGCTTGCCAGACCTCGGCCATCTGACTCGCCGCGTCGGAACCGTTTGCAAACGCGACTTCAATCTCACGCCGCGTCTTCGTGAGTGAATCGACTCGCGTTCCCTTGTACGTGACACAGTTGGCCTCGCCCGCAGAACGGATGCGGAACGCTTCGTCGGTCTGGCTGAAGTCGCGCGACGGATGATTGAAGTAACGATCCACCTGCTCGACCGGCGCTGCGGCGACGGCCCCGAGGCTCATTAGCTTCGCCACGATCTCGCGCGGGCTGGCCAGTGGGAACTTGAGTTCGACTTCGTATTGCATCGGTGGCCTTCTTGATTTCGCGCTGTGAAGCGCTCTCGTTTCTATCTCGCGCGGCCAAGCGTGAGGCATTTCTGAGCGGGGCGGCGTCAGCCCCCCGGTTCTTCCAAAGCGGGCTCACGCCCAAGAACCAGGGGGCTGACGCCGCCCCGCTCAGATGTCTCAATCACTGATCGCGCGAGGTAAAACGGTCGCGTCAAATGTGGAGTTCTGCCATCTTGACAGGAGCCGCT
>JAYSQC010000095.1:0-1266 GCA_043721755.1 Schlesneria sp. | reverse complement strand
ACGGTGCTGTTATGTTCGCTGCCGATTTCAGAGAGCGTCTGCAAGTAGCGTAACTGCATGGCGGCCGGTATCGAAGCCAGAATCGTTGCCGCGTTCACGAGCGTCTGTGCGGCCTGAAATTCCGCTTCCGCATGAATGACTTTTGCGCGCCGATCGCGTTCGGCTTCTGCTTGCTTAGCGATTGCCTTCACCATGTTATCGGTGAGCTGAACGTCCCGGATCTCGACAGCCGTCACGATGATACCCCACTGCGTCGTTCTCTCGTCGAGGATGTCTTGAATATCGGTATTCAGTGTCGTACGTTTCGAGAGCAGTTCATCGAGTTCGTGCTGGCCGAGAACGGACCGCAGGGTCGTTTGCGCGAGCATATTTGTAGCCGCAACGTATTGCTCGACTTGAATGATCGCTTTTTCGGGGTCGGCGACGTGGAAGTAGAGCACGGCATCGACCTTCACGGAGACATTGTCCCGCGTGATAAGGTCTTGTTTGGGAACCTCCATGACCACCGTTCGCAGATCGACCCGCACCATCTGTTGAATGAGGGGAATCATGACGATCAGTCCTGGCCCACTGACGCAGGAAAACCGCCCGAGCGTAAACATAACCCCACGTTCGTATTGGCGTAGCACTCGGAATGACGCATTTGCGAGAGCGAATAAAACGAAGACGACGAAGATTGGTATGGCTAAGCCGGCTAGCGAGAGCATTTGGTTCCTATCGAAATCTCCGTGATAACGAACGCGAGGTTGCTGTTTCGTTTAGAAAGATATCCATCGTAGTGTAGCGCTCGCGAAGGCACTACGGTATCGGGGAAAGTAGCGAGTATTCGGTGCGCGTTCTCTCACTAGAGAAGGCTTAGCTTCTCGCACTTGCTCGATGGGCGCCATCAGCGACGTCGCGGGCGCGACGGTCCCGAAAAGCGATGGGACGGAACCGCCGGCGCGAGACTTCTCATCGGCGAGCTAGTTGCCGCCGTCTGCCGATTCGTTCGGCTCACCATCGATCGAGTTTTCGAGCACCGCGCCCGTTTGCGCATCGATGCCGACTTCGTGAATCCCCGTAGCGGTTTTGACCTCGAAGGTGTAGCGCAGACCGCTGCCACCATTTTCCGGTTCGAGTTCCTGCGCCACGATCGTTCCATGGGCGGCGCGGGCTGCGAGCATGCGCGCGTGAGCGAGAGAGACGTGAGCTTGTCCGGCCAGTTGTTGGCCCGGGTACGATGCGAGGGCGATTGACGTGCTCGCGAGCACCCCCGCCCCAACGATG
>JAYSQC010000094.1:0-1123 GCA_043721755.1 Schlesneria sp. | reverse complement strand
ATCGGTGAAGAGAAACGACACCGTGCCCGTCGGAAGCGCGGCATCGCCGAGGGGGGATGACGCGAGACCATTCCTTACCATGCTTGCCGTTTCGTCTTGCCGGGAAGCGAACCCGTCAGGTCGCAGAGGAGAATACGCGAGCACGGCATCTTTCGTGGGCGACCGCGATGCTCGTCGGAAGTTAGCGGCGAGGCCGCTCTCTTTCTTTTACGTTGCTTTGCCGAAAGACGCTTCGAGTGCTTCGCAAGCCTCGGCCATCGCGAGCTTCGCTTTCGCAACCGCGCCGCCCATACCGAAGAACTCGTGCGTGACGCCACGGTAGAGCGTCCGTTTCACGCGAACGCCGGCGGCTTGCAGCTTCTCAGCATAGAGCTCGCCGTCGTCGCGCAGCGGGTCGATTTGCGCGTTGATGATCGTTGCGGGCGACAGCTTTTTAAAATCTTTCGCGCGTAAGACGGAAACGAGCGGGTTGGTCGCATCGGATTCGCTCTTGAGATAGTACTTGGCGAACCATTGCATCGCAGGTTTCCCGAGCGGTGCTGCGGTCGCGTTTTCGGCATACGATGCGGTATCGAAGGCGATATTCGTAATGGGGTAAACGAGCAATTGATGCGTGGGCATTTGTACGCCGTTATCGCGCGCTTGCATCGTCGTCACCGCGGCGAGATTACCGCCCGCGCTCTCACCCGCAATTGCGATGCGCTTGGCGTCCCCGCCGAACGAAGCCGTGTTGGCAACGACCCACTTGTACGCGGCAAATGCGTCGTCGGCGGCTGCTGGGAACGGATGCTCCGGCGCTTGACGATATGCGACCGAAATGACGATCGCCCCCGAGCCGTTGGCGAGGCTACGCGCCGATGCGTCGTAGGTGTCGAGGCTCGCGATCACCCAGCCGCCGCCGTGGAAGTACACGACAACGGGAAGCGTTGCGGCCATCTTCGTCGGAAAATACATGCGGAGGAGCAATGGCCCGCCGGGCCCGGCGATAACTTTGTGTTTGAGTCCGCCGATCGTTTCGACGGTCGGCTTTCCCTCTTGCGTCAACGTCGCCGCGAGTGCGTCTGCGAACGAGGGCAACTCGCGCGCGATGCGCGGCTCCACCTCTGGCAGCGGCGGTGCGTTG
>JAYSQC010000093.1:0-19498 GCA_043721755.1 Schlesneria sp. | reverse complement strand
CAGCGTAAGCGAGGGCGATGACAAGAGGCGTTTCCCTTTGTTTCCCTCGCTTACGCTGCGGGTTACTGGGGTAAAGTAAGTGCCATTGGGCTAGCGCCCTGCGGCTGATCGTCACATCGGACAATTATTTCTCGAACGGTCCTAAGCCTTGCCAACAGTGACAGCGACCTCGCCACCTGGCCCTCACGCTCACGGCCGTAGAAAAACATTATTTGAATGCCGCCACAACTGTCACTCTGCAGGCGCAGACCCGCGTACGAGATCATCTTCTGGACCTGCGTGATCGCGGTTCTGGCGCGCACGCTGCTATTCATTTTTGGCGCTGGTCAGGCTCCATTTAAGGATGACACGGCACTCTACTGGGTCGAGTCGCGAGAGATTGCCCTCGGCCATCGACCGGCTGAGATGGCATGGGATAACTGCGACACCTTGCCTGCGGCGCGGTGCTTGTTGCCAAGCGTTCCCTCTTGGCGCGCGCCCCTGTTTCACATCTGGCTGGCTCTGCACCACCTCGTGGCAGGTCCGTGGGCTCTTTACTCCATCGTGGCCGCCAATCACCTTTTGCTTCTTGCTGCGACAGTGATGACATGTTTGACCGTCTTTGTACTCACTCGCTCCTACGGCGCCGTGACCGTCGTTCTGCTGATTGATTGCCTGGGTGTCACCAAATACGTCTTCGCGACCTATGTTTTGTCTGAGCCACTAGCCTCCGCGCTGCTGTCCGCCTCACTCCTCTCCTCAGTGATCAGCCTGAAAAGCCATCGCTACATTCCGCTCGCCGTCACGGGCTGTTTGTTCGGATTGCTCACTCTGACTCGCACCATCTTTCTGGGATGTCCCGCGGCCTTGGCAATCGCGCTCTATTATCCGAGGCCACTTGCACTTGATTCGTCGAAACGAAACTCCACGCTGACACGCGTCACCGTATTGGCGGCGTTCTATCTCGTGACGGTTTCGCCCTGGTTGCTTCGCAACTACGTGATCTATGGAAAGCCGTTCATCACAACTCATGCGGGGATCCAGCTGTATCAGTCGGCATTCACGGAAAGCAGGTTGCCATTTCCCAACAGCCCGAGTGCGGCTGCGATTGCCAAGCACTTCGATCTGGAATCGCCAGAAGCCCGTAGCGCATTTTTAGTCGTCAAGACGCTGAATTGTGACAGCCATGATCCGGTCAAGACATCACAGCTCATGGAAGCGGTGGCACGGGAAGCGATACGAGCCAACTTCATCATGTTCGCGCGGGATTCTGTGGGTCGAGCGGCTCGGATCAGTGTGACAAACGCCAGCGATTTCGGGAATTACTGGAAGATGGTCCCGGAAGCGGTCGAGGGAAGGGCACCCTACAGCGATTTGGGACAACGTGCAGTCTATTCACCCGTGATCGCATACGTGACCGACCGCTTCATACGTTACGGGTGGTTGCACAGCCCGGTCGCATGTTGGATTGCAGCCGGGGTTGTCATGATCTCGTTTGGTGCTTCTCGCCACTGACACGAGGAATCGACCGATTGCGATCTTGATCTGGAGCATGTGTCTCTACCTGTTCGGCGTGATGGGCTGCCTGGCTGTTCCACTCGAACGTTACCGGATCGTACTTGAGCCCCTGTTCCTGTTGTCGGTTGCGGTTGCGGCATGGAGTCTGTGGTCGTCTCGATCGCAGGCAGCGAGGTTGGAACACAGTGCCACAGCAAACTCGTCCATCATGACGGACAACCCATGACTGCGAACCCAACAGTCAGCGTGATTGTGCCCGCTTACAATGCGGAACGTACGATCGGCGAGACAATGGAGAGTGTCTTGGCGCAGTCCATGGGTGACCTGGAACTGCTCATTATCGATGATGGATCGCAGGACAACACCTTCAAAGTGGCGATGGAGTTGCAATCACGTGACCGCGAGCGGATTCGCGTCCTGCAGCATCCCGGTGGAGTGAACAGGGGCGTCGCAGTGTCCCGCAACCTGGCGCTGGATCATGCTCGTGGCAGATATGTTGCTTTCCTGGACGCGGACGATGCATGGCTTCCCCACAAGCTCGCTGTTCAGATGCAGGTCTTTCAAGAACGCCCCGAGGTTGGCTTTGTCTTTGGTGACACTCTGATTTGCCGTTCCCCAAGCCCCGATCTTCCGATGTGTCAACAGGAGTGCCATCGAGATCCCTTTCGACGCGATCTGGCGCAGATCTTTGACGGCGAACGCTTGTCGGCGGCCCAAGCTTTGTGCTTTGGAGTGCAACCTTACCGGTATATTCCCTCGCCAACACCCCTCATCAAACGGGAACTGTTCGAGGCGGGGTTACTGTTCGTCGGCCCGCCCCGGCTGAATCTGCAGTACGAAGACTATCTGATGTGGCTGTGTCTTTCGATGCGCTGTTCGTTCGTCGCAATCTCGGAACCACTGGCCATCTATCGCGTCCATGATGGATCCTTCACGGCAGCCTTTGGACGCACACACGGGCCAGTCGATCATTTCCGTGGCCTCGCAGAAGTCGAGCAAATCTTTCTGCAAGAATGCTCAACAGAACTCGATTTGGCAGGCTGGAAGCCAGGGTTGCAGCGACATCTGACCGACACGCTGCTCAGTTCCCTTCCGCGACTGACGTTTCGGAATGTCCTGCAGGTCGGGGTGTTGTGTACACGACGCGGTGCCGGATTCCGTTGGAGTGCCGGCGTCCTCCGTTGGATGGGAATGAAGCTGCGCTACTGCGCGTACAACGTGGGTCGCGCGATCTTTCGCAGGCGATCGGCTCTCCCTGACACCCACGAGGCGGACCAACGCGCCCCGCATCTGAATCAGAGCGTCCAGTTGCAGCGCAGTACCTCAGATGTTGAACAAAATTAGTCCACCCCTGAGTGGATGGATGTCCGAAGAAACTTCTGTCCACTTGCGATTGAACGAGGTGAACACTTGAGAATCGTGCAGATTCACTCGGCGGACGCGGGCGGTGGAGCGGAAGTCATGGCCGCCCTGCTGCACCAGGAGTTTCTGCGCGCCGGGCACGACTCCTGGATGTTGGTGGGATCGAAACGCGGAGACGATTCCCGAGTGCGTCCCACTCCGCGGGGACCACGCTGGCGCGGCGAGTTGCGCCTTCGCTCCATCATCGAGCGATTGTTTGGATTGCAGTACTACGCCTCGCCTTCCCTAGCGGGCAAGCAGTGGCCCTTGAAAGAACGGCCCGATGCCTTGCTGGTCCACAGTATGCACGGTTCGCAAGGGTACTTTCGGATTGAGGATCTCGCCTGGCTTTCGAACTGGTGCCCGACCTATTTGTATTTGCAGGATCAATGGCTGCTGACAGGACATTGCGCATACTCACTGGGTTGCGAGCGCTGGAAAACCGGATGTGGGCATTGCCCGGATCTGGCGATCTATCCCTCGCTGGAACGCGACTCCACCAACGCGAATTGGCGTCGCAAGCAACGTGTCCTGGGGAAATGCCGACTCACGGTGGGCTCGCCAGCGCGGTGGATCCTAGATTTGGCAAAATCCTCACCCATTTTGTCGAGGCATGAACAGTTCTATATACCGAATGCCGTTGATTTCACGGTGTTCAATCCAGAAGGCTCTGCAGCCGCACGTGCGAAACTCGGGCTGTCAACGGATGTACCGGTCATTCTTTTCCTAGCACAGCAGGGAACCCGCAGTACGTTCAAGGATTTTGGCACACTGGCCCTCGCGTTCCAACGGTTGAAAGCCCTCCGCCCCGAGGTTCGCCTGATGACCGTCGGAGATGAGCCGAGTGCGGAAACGCGTGCCGCTCTGCCGGCCGACACCCTCTATTTCCCGTACTCGCTCGATCGTGCGCGAATTGCGGATTATTACCGGGCCGCAGACCTGTTCTGCCATTCGACCAAGGCTGATGTCTGTCCGTTGACGATCCTGGAAGCACAGGCTTGCGGTACTCCAGTCGTCGGGACTGCTGTAGGCGGTGTTCCCGAGATTATTGTGGAAGGTGAAACAGGTTGGCTTGTGCCCCTGCAGGATACCAAGGCTCTGACCGCGACACTGTTGTCAGCTCTTGCTGACAGAACACGCCTGGAGTCGATGGGACGCCACGCCACGCGCTTCGCACAGGATTTCGACTTGCCCCTGATCGCCAGCAGGTTTTTGTCACTGTTTCAGAATGTGAATCTCCAGCGACCCTGATGGCCTTGGGGTGCCACGGTCACAGCTTGGCGTGGCCGTGGCTTCACTGCAAAAAAGCACGGCCACGCCAAGCCGCGACCGTGGCACCCTGAAAACAAGCCGTTTCTTTCCGGATCACCGTTGAGTTCGCCACCTTTTTCCCATGCGCATCAGCACCATCATCCCGGCGCACAACTGCGAGCCGTACCTGCGGCGGGCAGTCGAATCGTTGCTGGCGACGCACTATCCCGACTTGGAGATTGTGATCGTTGACGACGGGTCACGCGACAAGACTCTGGCGGTTGCGGAATCGCTGCGCCGCGAGCATCCGCAAGTCGTGCGCGTCGTGACGCACCCGGGAGGTCGCAACCGGGGCGTCTCGGCAACATGCAATCTGGGGATCGAATCGAGTACGGGCGAATGGCTGTCTTTGTTGCACGCGGACGACTATGTGTACCCGCATCGCTTTGATTCGGCACGCGCCATTCTGTCGGAGCAGCCCGATGTCGATGGTGTGTACCAGCTCGGTGAACTCGTCGGCAGTGATGCGCAAGCCAAGACCGGCTGGTGGAACGACCAGACCACATTCGGTTGCACGCTGGCGATTCCGCCCGAGCGGCTGATCTTTGAACTCTTGCGAGGCTTCTGCTGGGCGACCAGCACCTTGGTGTTCCGGCGATCACTGCTCACCAAGACCGGGCCGTTCGATCCACGCCTGAAGTTGGCAGAAGACTGTCATCTGTGGTTTCGCATGGTCGTCTCCGGAAAGTTGGTGGCGGGTGATTTGCAACGACCGGTCAGCGCCTACAGGCGACACGGTGCCAGCGCCGATCAACCGTCTGCGGCATTCAAGCTGGACATGATTCACGCCATGTCGTCGTTTGCACGCTGGCTGCGCGTCGCCCAGCCGCGCGATCCACGGCACCCCGCGATTTCTCGCAGCATCGCGGACTACATCTTGAACGGCATCTCCGAAGCGCGCACGAATGGTCAACGCCAACTCGCCTGGTCGCTGGCGCTGAAATCGCCGGGCATGTTTCCGCAGTTGACCTCGTACCGCCGATGGTATGGCCATCTGGCGCGGATGACGGCCGGACGCCGAATGACTTCGACATTCAAACGTATGAAACGCTGGGTTCGTTGGCCGGGCGGAGCGTCTGCGGCACGTCCGCCCGTTCCGGAGTTACCCCAGATCGCGACGCAGCTCGCGGCCGGTCGAGTTCGACTGGCACGATTGCTGGCCAGCGGTTCCGCGCCGCGGATCGCGATCGTCAAACAGGATGTCTGCGAGGATCTGTACTGCTGCCCACCCGACAGTCCGCCGCGCGAGATTCTGGAATCGACTCAGTTGCGAACCGGGCCTGTCGCCCTGCTTTCGCCTTGGGGGGCCAGGTTCCATGTGCTCCAGACCGTCGATACTCCCGAGTGCCGGATCTGGATGGAGCGGGCCACCGCACTCCAGTGGGGAACAGTCGAGTTCTTCGCCAGCTATCGGGATCGAATCCCCGGCCGAGACTATGGACAGAGGCGGTTCGCGGTCGCACCCGACTCTATCGACTGGTCGCACTATGACATCGTGGTCAGCGTGGATGTCGCGGTCCCGGCGTCAGTCACACGGCAGTTCCCCCGCACGGCTTGGGCGTATTTCGTGCGAGAGATCAAAGCGCCGGCGTATTACCAAGGTCTGTTGGCACCAGTGCCCGGTCAGGATCTGTTCCTCAATCACGGTTTCCGATTGTCGCCACCGACCCTGCCGCCGCATGTCGTCGAATTCCCGTACCACTTGCAATACTACGGCTGCTTTCACGAACTCTTCGGTGTCTCGCTCGACCGGCCACGTTCCGGAACGTTCGTCGATCATCACACGTTGGTCGGATTGACCGAGTCCGAACTCCATCGACTGGAAGCGTTCGGGCCGGTGGCTGGTCCGATCCTGCCTGCGGCGCTGCGGTTTGAAGCGTGGAAGTCCGTCCCGCCACGGCGCACCATGGACCCCGACCTGCGGGAGCGACTCCTCGGGAGCAAGTACTTCGTGATTACCCCCGGTCAACGCCGGGTGCATGGGACCGCCCTGGTGGAAGCCGTCGCCGCCGGGTGCCTGGCCATCGGGTCTCCACGATCGATGCAGACGCATGGCTTTGTGTTCAGTCCCGCGACGACCGCCGAAAGCATCGACGAAGCCCTGGAACGCCTGGCACACTTGGAAGCGCACCCAGCGCAGTTCGAGGCCGAACTCGCGCGGCAACGGCTGCTGATCGACTGGCTGTGTTACGTGCGGCCCACATTGGCGCTATTCGACAAGGCGGCTCAGATTGTCACGAGTCGGAGAACAGACTGAAATGAATCTCAAACAACTCTTGCCACGCTCACTCCGCAACAACCTGCGGCCCGCCGTCCAGCGGCTGCGACGACTCCGCAGCTCGGTCTGTCGGCAGGTCGTCGATTCGTCGCTGTGGCCCAAACCCACTCTGTGGCACGACCTCAAACGTCGCATCGCCGCCATCGACGATCCCCGCAAGCTGTATGGCATCGCCGCGCAGGAGTTCGGCATCCTGCAGATCGAAGCCGAGATCGTGCCGTTCTTGGAATACGTCCGCGACAGTCGGCCGCGATGTGTCGGCGAGATCGGTTTGAAGCACGGCGGAAACACCTTCCTGTTCACGCGTCTGTTCCCCGAGGCGACGCACTTCATCGGGCTGGACCTGATCTTGCAGAACGTGGGCAAGGCCCGATTCCTGGCCCGGCCCGGTCAGCGGCTCGATGTCGTCGAGGGGAATTCCTACTCTCCCCCGGTGATCGACCGCACGCGACAGTTGCTGAGCGGCACACAATTCGACTTCCTGTTCATTGACGGCGACCACGAGTACGAGGGTGTCCGCGCCGATTTTCTGGCCTACTACGACATGGTTCGTCCCGGCGGACTGATCGCCTTCCACGACATCATCCCGGACGAATTCGCCCGCACCGGACAACGGACCAGCGGCAGCCAATGCTACGGTGGCGGTGTATATCGCCTCTGGCAGGAGCTGCGCGACCGCTTCCCGCATCGAGAATTCGTGCAGAGTTGGGACCAGAACGGCTTTGGAATCGGGGTGATTGTTAAGCCGGCGCAGAATCCCAACGAAGCTGAGTAAAGTCATTGTTACAGAAGCTGGATAGTTCGTTAGTGACTGAAACTGAACTATGGCGAGCCTTCCACCGCTCCCACAGAAATGGCTGAACTTCGCGGCACAGCATGCTTTTCAACACTTTCGAATTTCTGCTGTTTTTCACGGTCGTGTTTGCAGTGCAATGGTGCCTGCCGCACCGGCCGCAGAACGTGTTTCTGCTGCTGGCGAGTTGCTTCTTTTATGCCTGCTGGGACTGGCGATTTCTGGGGCTGCTGTGGGTTACGATTCTCATCGACTATACGGTCAGCCGACTGTTAGAACGGACGGAGCACACCGGGCGACGGAAGCTGCTCGTCGGAGTGTGTTGTGCCGTCAACTTGGCGGTCCTCTGCTTCTTCAAGTACGCCAACTTCTTTGCCGACTCAGCGGTCCAACTGCTGCATGGCATGGGCCTCAGTGTTCCCGAATGGCAATTGCAGGTCGTACTGCCTGTCGGGGTCAGTTTCTACACCTTTCAGTCGATGAGTTACATCATCGACGTGTATCGTCGGCAGTTGTCGCCGCTGCGAAGTCTGGTCGATTATGGATTGTACGTTACGCTGTTTCCGCAGTTGGTCGCCGGCCCGATCGAGCGCGGAACGCACCTGGCCCCGCAGGTGACACGCAAGACGCCGCTTTCTTAGGCGGCATGTTGTGATGGCAGTTGGTTGATCTTGAAGGGACTCTTCAAGAAGGCGGTGCTGGCCGACAACCTGGCCCCGATCGTGGATCGGGTGTTCTCGTTGTCAAATCCGACCGGACCGGAAGTGTTGCTCGGGGTCTACGCCTTCGCCTTTCAAATCTATGGCGACTTCGCGGGATACACAGACATCGCACGCGGTGTCGCCAAGTGGCTGGGTTACGACCTGATGTTGAACTTCCGCTTGCCGTATTTGGCGATCAATCCCAGTGACTTCTGGCAACGCTGGCACATCAGCCTGTCGAGTTGGCTGCGCGATTATCTGTACATTCCACTGGGTGGCAGCCGCAGGGGACTCGTTCAAACGTGTCGCAACCTGATGTTGACGATGTTGCTCGGCGGGTTATGGCACGGCGCGAATTGGACGTTTGTACTCTGGGGCGCCTACCACGGCCTGCTGCTCGTGGGATTTCGGTTGTGGACGGAGTGGCGGACGAGGAGCGGCGTGGCGGGGGAAAGAGCGCGATCCAGAGTGGGTTCAATCGCCTGGATAATGAGTGTGTTCGCGATGTTCCACCTGACCTGCTTCGGCTGGTTGTTGTTTCGCGCCGCGAATGTTGCGCAGGTAGGGACGATGCTGACATCGCTGGTGACCGACTGGTCACTCTCCTCGGCTTGGTCACAGGAAGTGTGGCAGGTTGGTTTGTTATGTGTTCCGGTGATGCTGGTGCAGTGCGCGGAGGAGCGCACGGGAAACCTCAATTTTATTCCCAGTCTGTCGGTCCTCCCCCGTTCGCTGGCGTACTCGGCAATTCTCATCGCCGTGCTGTCACTGGGCAGTTTCACCGGCCGCGAGTTCATCTATTTCCAGTTCTGAACACGGATCGCGTGCCGTCTCGATGTCCGAATCGCCCCACGGTTGTTCGGTTCATCCGATGTTTTTTTTGGGGGGGGCGGTTCAGGAAGTGGTGAAGTCTCGGAATGCCGCCGTCTTCATCCCGAAGGGATCACAGCCATTAGCCGGGGGTTGAGCAGAGCGATACCCCCGGTTCGGTGGGGACAGAATGGATTTGCATCCTGGAGGGATGCCAGTTTCGGAATCGGGCCGCGAACACACCAGATTGCTGGCATCCCTTCAGGATGCGAACAGCCCATGGCAATCCCTCCGGGGGTATCACTGCGCTCAACCCCCGGCTAATCGCTGACATCCCTTCGGGATGAAAGCCGTCTCCGCCTCAAACTCGCGATGAATCACGATCCCCCCAAAACATCGGATGAACCGGTTGTTCAATGTCCCAAACCGAAACTTCTCAACTGGACGTGGAACGGCGGTGGGCCACCGTCGTTTGCCGCGTGTCTCCGCTGCTGGGCATCTTGACTTGGGCCTTGGCGGCCAAGTACCTGCTCTTCGTGATGTATCTGAAACCGCCACCAACCCCGTTGGATTGGTCGGAAGCCCTGCGGTGGAAGCCCGCGATCATGCTGGGTCTCTGCGGCTTCGCGTTGCCTTGGATCTGGCTGCTGGCGATTGATTTGCAACATCGGGTCACTCGCTGCCTCAGTTCTGGCATCCCGTTGGCAGGAATCCTGTCGTTGGTCTGGGTCGGATTGGCCTGCTTGGCTTTTTCATCTCCCAGAGCTGTTTGGTTCTTTGTCGAGTGGGCGAAGATACGGACTCCGAATCCCTCCTTCGCCCGCAACACGTTGTTCTGGGAGGCCAGGGATTTTGAGCGGAGGCCAGAGTCTGGCGACCGTCAGCACGTAGTCGGGTTGGTGGGTTCAAGTCAGATTTACAAGGGGACGGATCTCGACTTGCTCGCCCGGCAAGTTCCCGCCACATGCTTCGAGAAGAACTGTCTCGCCGGCTTCGGACCACTGCAGTATCTGTGGCTGAAGGACCGGCTGTTAGAGCGTCGGTTCAATACGATCGTTTGCTGGCTGTCCGAGTTCGACTTCTTCCGTGAGGATCAGTTGCCGATCAGTCGACTCCGTTGGGCAGCGACTTCTGGCGGATGTCGTGAGCTCTGGCAAGCGGTCGATCGGCCGTTTGTCAACGTGAAACGCCGCCTCGCAAACATCCAAAGTGGATCGAATTGGACGGACGATGCCGGCGATCAGTGGGAATTTCGCGGCGATTATGCGGACCTCAGTTTGGCGGCGGTCGTCCCCATTTGGCGTCATCGCGATCACATTCGTCGGGTTCTGTTCAATTATTGGTGGAACGTGAGTCTGCCCGCCCCGGCTGCGGTGAATGAGGGACCGCAACTGGCGCGGTCGTCGGACCTGCCGGCCGCCCAAGTGAGTCTCCGTCAGAACGTCGGCCGAAAACGATTGGTCGATGCGAATTTCACAGCATTCCAACAGTTCGCCCTGGCGTTGAAGGAACACAAGATCGATTTGATCGTCTGCGAAGGAACGACAGATCCCAAGGCAACGGCAGTCTACGATGGAGCATTCCGCCGCGAGACAAGAAATCGCCTTACTGGGATGGCCGTCGCGAGTGGCTTCACCTATTTGGACGCCGAGCGGTTGCCACAATTCACGGAGTCAGACTTCGCCGATCCCTATCACTTGAATGCTGGCGGGCGGACCCGGTTCAGCGAGTATCTGGCAGGCGTTGTCCAGCAGCACATGACTCAGCAGGCGTCGCAGGATCGTTCGCACCAGCCGGGTTCCGGCAGAGCCTTAGAATAGGACAGTCGGAAGATATGTCGTGCCCTACCGCCATCGTCGCGACGACGATCTTTGAACCCATGTTTCTCACTGGTTTTCAGGCGAGCTTGGAAGCCGCCGGGAGACTCGATGAGACGGTCCTCCATGTCATCATCGATCGGAAGACCCCGCCGTCGGTGGCGGTTGCTGCCGCCGCTGCGCGGGATCGTGGTTTTCGGGTGTTTTGCCCGAGTTTGGAGGAACAAGACGCCTTCTTGCGGAAGCTGGGAGTTCCTGCGGACTTCATTCCGTACAACACGGACAACCGCCGGAACGTCGGGTTCCTGATGGCGCTCGAAGCCGGTTGCGAGGTGTTGATCTCAATCGATGACGACAACTTCTGCCTGCCGGGCGACGACTTTGTCGGCGGTCATCATGTGGTGGGGCGCACGTCGGTTGATCCGGTGGTGAAGTCCTCGGACGCCTGGTTCAACATCTGTTCGCTGCTGGAAGGCTGGGACGGGCCGGAGATCTTTCCGCGGGGCTTTCCTTATGCCGCGCAGCGAACGCCACGGCGGGTCGAGTTTGACTCAAAGGCGGCTCCGCTCGACGTGGCGATGAACGCCGGATTGTGGCTCGACGAACCTGATGTCGATGCGGTTTATCGACTCTGTCGGCAACCGAAGATCCAGCGATTTGCCGGGCCGAGTGTGGTGCTGGGGCCGGATGTCTGGTCGCCGATCAATACACAGAACACGGCACTCACCCGCTCGGCCGCGCTGACCTACTACTACGTGCGGATGGGCTTCCGCTTGCAGGGGCTGAGTATCGACCGGTTTGGAGACATCCTCAGCGGGTATCTGACGCAGAAGGTGATCAAGCACCTCGGTCAGGGGATTCGCGTGGGGACGCCGATCCTGGACCATCGCCGCACGCCGCATAATTTGTTCAAAGACCTGTACCACGAACTCGCCGGAATCGTGCTCATTGAAGAGTTTGTGCCCTGGCTGATGGAGCTGCGGCTGACGGGAGTGACCGCCCTCGAAGCCTACGCCGCGCTGGCGGATGAGATCGCCGCCGTCGCCACCACGAAACAGTTTCAGGGGTTCGTCTGGGACGATGGCGGGCGGGATTTTCTGAAGGAGACCGCCGGTTTGATGCAGACCTGGATTCAGGTCGTGCGGCGGCTCCAAGGTTAGTCTCCTCTTGTTGTCGTCCGGCGCGCATTTCAGAGCCCGATGTTGGGACAAGTCCATGAAGCGAAAGACCAACCACAGATGACACAGATGACACAGATGACACAGATGAAGAGGGAGAAGAGAGGAGTTTCTTGGTCTTCGTCTGATCCGTGCCATCTGTGTCATCCGTGGTTCCGCCTCTGGCTCTTGGTTGAGACTCGGCTGCATTGTTTAGCCGACTTAATAACAAACCATGCGTAGTCTGGGTTGATAGGTTCTTGACATCGTCGCGATCCGCTCAAAGTGGACGCGGCATTCCTTATTGGTGCAGTGTGACCCCGGACGGGTCGCGCTGTTGAGTACCACGGGCCATGTGCGGGATTTTTGGCGTTGTCGGACGACGCTCAACAGTTGGTCTGCGTGAGGCGGCCTTGACGCTGCGCCATCGTGGGCCGGATGCCTTCGGAGAATGGTCGGCGGCTGAGCCGCCGGTTTATCTCGCGCACTGCCGACTGTCGATCATCGACCTCAGCGAGGCGGGGAAGCAGCCACTGGGAAATGAAGACGGATCCCTTCAGATCGTCTACAACGGGGAGATCTACAACTTCGCCGAGTTGCGGAACGAACTCGAACGTTGCGGGCACCAGTTTCGTTCTCGCACCGATACGGAAGTCGTGGTCCATGCCTACGAGGAGTGGGGCGCGGCCTGCGTCGAACGGTTTCGTGGCATCTTCGCGTTTGGACTGTGGGATGGTCGGCGGCGTCAGTTGCTGTTGGCGCGGGATCGGCTGGGAGTCAAACCACTCTTCTACGCCATCCGGGGTGATCAACTGGCGTTTGCCTCGGAGCCGCGCGCGTTGCTGGCGATCCCCGGGTTCTCACGTTCGCTGAACGTCCCGGCGGCCATCCAGTTTTTGCAGTATTCGTACACGACCGGACCCAACACCATTTGGTCGGGAATTACGCGTCTCGCTGCGGCAAATACTCTCGTTTTCGATGCGGCTTCCGCGACGGCCATGCGCAGCGTCTATTGGACGTTGCCATTGCCGGATTGTCGCTGGACTCTGGAAGACGCCGTGGGTCGGACGGATGAGTTGCTGGGTGAGGCTGTTCGCGAGGAATTGATGGGCGACGTTCCCGTGGGAGTCTTCTTGAGTGGCGGAGTGGACTCGTCGCTGGTCACCGCTTATGCCGCGCGATCGAGTCCGGCGATCAAGAGTTTTTGTGCCGACTTCGTCGGTTGGGATGGTTCCGAGGTCGAGGACTCTCGCAGCGTCGCGCGGCACCTGCGGACATCGCACGAGGTCTGTTCGATCGACCGCAAGAATTTCAATCTCGCCGACGCGGAAACGGCGAACGCATTCTTTCATACGTGGGACGAGCCGATCGGCGATCCCGCCACTCTGCCGACCTGGCAACTGTCTCAAATGACGCGGAGGCACGTGACCGTCGCACTTTCAGGGGACGGCGGCGACGAAATGTTCGCGGGATACAACTGGTATGCCCAGGTGCAACCCTCACCGCGCCGTCGCGCCGCCTGGTTCGTCGAGTCCATTCGCCGACAATACGGCATCGGACGGGAATGGCCCCTGGGCTGCGCCAATGTGTTTGAGTACTACCAATTCTTGCACTGCCCAACCTTCAGCCGCACGGACCTTCGCACCCTGTTTCCCGACTGGGCCGCGGAAGTGGACCTCGCCGAACCGGGGCGATTGTTTGCCGAGAAGCTCGACGATGACGCGCCGGACTTTCGGAAGTGGCAACTGCTCGACATGCAGACCTATTTGGTGAGCAACAATCTGGCGCGGGTGGATCGTGCGTCGATGGCTCACGGGTTGGAAGTTCGCGTTCCGCTGCTCGACCACCGGCTGGTTGAGTTAGCGTTCTCGTTGCCGGATGACATCTGTTATCGGGCGGGGACGACGAAATTCGTGTTGCGGGAATTGATGCGACGCCAACTGCCTCCCGAAGTGCTTCAGAAGCGAAAGCAGGGGTTCTCGTTCCCCCTGGAACGGTTCATCACGCAAGCCGAGATGACCGCCGTCGTACGCTCGGGCACACTCGCCAGCAGCGGGGTGTTGAACGCGGCGGCGTTCGAGCGCTGGTTGGATGTCACTGAGGCTGGCAACCTCCAAGTCAAGCTCTGGCTGCTGTTCGTGCTGGAACAGTGGGCTTGCCGCTGGTGGCTGGGACGCACGTGACGGAGTCAGTGGAACGATGCCGCCGAGCCACCACCGAAGCAACAAGAGAAAGAAGATTCATCCGCTGTTTTGGGGGCATCGAGATTCATCGCGAGTTTGAGGCGGCGACGGCTTTCATCCCGAAGGGATGTCAGCGATTAGCCGGGGGTTGAGCGCAGCGATACCCCCGGAGGGATTGCCATTGGCTGTTCGCATCCTGAAGGGATGCCAGACATCTTGGGCGTTCGCAGCCTGATTCCGAAGCTGGCATCCCTTCAGGATGCAAATCCCTTCTGTCACAACCGAACCGGGGGTTTCGCTCTGCTCAACCCCCGGCTAACAGCCTGTTGAAAAACGTAGCTTGGACGCCCTCGTCCGAGTGATTTCGAGTTGAAAACGGACGGACGAGGGCGTCCATTCTACCTTTTTCAACAAGCCGCTAATGGCTGTGATCCCTTCGGGATGAAGACTCCGGCACTCCGAGACTTCACCACTCCCTGAGCCGATCTCCCCAAAACATCGGATGAACCCAAACTTCGATGACCACAATTCTCGCCGCCGAACTGTGCCTGCCCAAAGTCGCGCCGCTGATGCCGGTGCCGTTGCGCCTGCTGTCCCAGCGCCCGCTCGTTTCGATCATTGTGCCCAGCTACAAACAAGGAAAGTACATTCGGGCCACGCTCGATTCGATCCTCTCGCAGGATTACCGCCCGCTCCAAATCGTGGTGGTTGACGGCGGGTCGCTCGACGAAACCGTTGCGGTGCTGGAGTCCTATCAGGGGGTCACTGAGCTGGAATGGACCTCGGAGCGTGACCGCGGCGTCGTTGAAGCAGTGAACAAGGGCTTTGCGCGGGTTCGCGGTGAGATCGTGGCGATTCAAAGCTCGGACGACTGCTACCTGCCCGGCGCGATTCGCACGATCGTCGATGAGTTCCAACGCGATCCAACACTCGGGCTGCTCTACGGCGATACCGTGAAAGTCGATGCCATTGGGAATGAAATTGCCCGTCACCGCATTGGTCCGTACTCACTGCTGAATCTGTTCCGCATCCGCACCTGGATTCCGCAGCCGTCCGCATTCTTTCGTCGCGAGCTGTTGGATGTGTTGGGCGGATGGGATGAACAAATTCCTTACGCACCAGACACCGACCTCTGGATTCGGATGGCCTTTCGGACGGTCGTCAAGAAAATCGACGTTTACCTCTCCCAGCGGCGGCTGCATGGAGAACAACGCGATACGCAGGGAGCAAAGATCGTTCGGGATTACGCGCGGATGATCGACCAGTCTCCGGACATCGCCGTGGCCGGGCGTGACGTGCAGCGCGCCGCGCAGGCCGGCAAGCACTTGATGCGTGTCCGTTACAACCCGTACGGCAGTGACTGGTACGCGGCGTGGAGCCTGTTTCGCGCGGGAGTTTGCGATCACGCGTGCCTCAATTTCAGTGGAATTGGCATGTATCTGGTTTGGTTGCCGACGCGCCGAATCCTCTCCCGGATCAAACGCCTGTTGGTTCCAAAACCAACAGGGACGGGGGAAGCGTAATGGATTGGAGAACAAGGCTCCGCCAACTGATGGGCGTGGCCGTGCTGGACTGGCCGCACTTCCAGAAGGTGCTGTGGGAACCGACTTCAGCGGGGCAGACGACGGCCCCTGGCTGGGTTGCGCTCCACAACAGAATCGAGCAGATTTCGGCGAATCCGCACGGGCTAGGCGTTCGCTGCGACTGGCAATGGGGCAGTGATCTGCATGCCTGCACGGTCTGGCCGGCGCTCGGACGCCAACTCATGCGGAAAGCCTTGCACGATTGGCCCATCGCGTTTGCCGACATCCCGCCGCGATCGTCCGGACCGCGCGTTTCCTTCATCTTCGCGCATGGTGGGCGAAGCCGCCTGCCGCAACTCCAGCGAACGATCCGGTCGGTGTTCGCGCAACAAGAGGTCGAGATCGAGTGCGTGGTCGTCGATCAATCGCCGGTCTCTTTGATGGGAGAGTTGCCGGCGCAGGTTGTGTACCGGCATCTTTCCAAGGAGGGTGTCCCGTCAGGCTGGCACAAGTCCTGGGCCTACAACGTCGGTGCCCGATTGGCGAGCGGGGAGATTCTGGTGTTTCAAGACGGCGACATTTGCGTCCCGCAGCGTTACGGCGCGGAAGTCGCCCGTACCATTTTGAAAGAGGGCTACGACGCGGCATCGCTGCAACGGTTCTTGTTCTACCTCGATCCACGAGCGACCCGGAAGATGGATGTCATCGACCATCCCGACTTTCGACAGAACCCCGAACGGGTCTTTCAGAATTGGAAAGGGGGCACGATCGCCGTGCGGCGGGATGCCTTTTTCTCGCTCGGCGGCTTTGACGAGGGCTTTGTGGACTGGGGGGGGGAGGACGACGAGTTCTTTGATCGCTGCAGCGCCGTCCGCCACTGCCGGTTTGGCTTCCTGCCATTCGTCCACCTCTGGCATCGTCCCCAACCGGATCGAAAAGTGTCCGACAATCCCAACATTACTCAGATCATGCCCTGGCGGATGCAGCTTCCCGTGGGTGATCGCATCACCGAACTGACTGCTCGACAGTTTGGCAATCCGCAGCACCCGGATCCGGCCGCCAGCTACAAGTCCGACCTCGCTCATTAAACCTCACACGGTCATGAGTGAGATGTTTTCGTTTAACCGCGTGGGCAGCGCCCCGCGAGTTTTGAGCGTGAACTGTCGCTCACGCACGGGGCGCTGCCCACGCGGTTAAACGACTCACCTTGGGCCGCGTGAGGTATCGAGCGGATTCAAAGCTCGGTTCACCCCGCCAAAACTTGCCCGACGCGCGAGCGAGGGCTTCGTAAGAATCGAACGTCCCGCCCTCGCTCGCGCGTCAGGCTAGTAATACGCATTAGGAGTTGATGCCTGTCATGACAGCCAAGTGGATTAAGGCACTGGTGCCGCCGCAGGCACGGCCCGCATTGCGTCGGGCTTGGAATCGGGTGAGGTTTCACGGCCTTCGGCATGAATGCCCCATCTGCGAAAGCGGGTTGCGGTGTTTTCTGCCGTGGGGATATCCCGTCGCACAAAACTTTCTCTGTCCCATCTGCCGTTCAAAGCCTCCGCACCGCCTCGCCACACTCTACTTTCTCCAGCATCCCGGCGTGTTCCAGCCTGGTGCAAGGATCGTTCACGTCGCGCCTGAACCAGAATTGCAGAAACGTCTGCGGCGCTGGGCCGCAGACCAACAAATGGAATATCGCTCTGGCGATATCCGCGGACAGGGCGATCAATTCATGGACTTGCTGCACCTACCGTTCGCTGATGCGTCGGTCCATTTGCTCTATTGCTGTCACGCCTTGAATTGCATGCCTGAGGACCGGCTCGCGATGGCCGAGGTCTTGCGAGTGTTGCATCCGCAGGGAACGGCCCTCTTGCAAGTTCCAGCTTACGCACCGGGCGCACAGACGATCGAGACCACAAATCGCGATGAGCGGCTGGCCGCATTTCAAGATGAAGGCATTTACCGTTGCTACACTGCGACCGATTACATTGACCGGCTCCAGACTGCCGGGTTTGTGGTCGAGTGCTTTCGATCAATCGACCAACCACCGGCTTTGGTCTCGCGCTACGAACTCAAGGGGGAAGTCCTCCACGTCTGCACAAAACCAGGAAAGGGCTGACGCACTGTGATGTCGGGCTGGGTTTCATTGACGTTCGACGATGCGCTCCCCGAGCACCTCGATCATGCACTGCCCGTCTTGAATCAGGCGGGGTTGAAGGGCACCTTTTATACGCATCTTTCGTCTCCCGCATTCATCCAGCGTCAATCCGAATGGCAGTGGGCGGCGGCCGAGGGGCACGAATTGGGGAACCATACGATCTTTCATCCGGCGGACGCGCGCAAAACGTGGGTGCGACCGGGCAACGCCATCGACCACTACTCACTGGATCGGATGAGGCTGGAACTGGAACTGGCCAACGAGTGGTTGACCGCGCTGGACGGTCGTGTTGAGCGCACCTTCGCGTATCCCTGTTCCAACTCGTGCGTCGGAAGTCGCGGTTGGGTGCGGCGTGCTGTCGAGCGGGCGGGGTGGGGGCGAACGCGAGTGGCCGGTTGGATCGACCGCTGGGGACTCGATTGGGGTTCCACGCTGCAGAGCTATGAATCGATCGTGGGCGAGCTGTTTCCAGCCGGCCGTGGCGGTGGGTTGACCCGTGGTCAACCCGTTCCGCCGATTTCGTCCTGGCGGCCAACGCAGTTGCCAAGCGTGGCCGTTGAAGATTGGACGCTGAACGATTTACAAAAACATGTGACGGACGCCGTGGGCGCAAACACTTGGGCCATTCTGCAGTTCCACGGGGTCGGTGGTGGACACCACATGGACTGCCCGTTGCCGGTCTTCCAGGACTTCGTGGCCTGGCTGCGAGCGGACCACGCTGACCGTGTGCTCACCGTGTTGGAGGGCGCTCGACGAATTTGGCCGACACATTGACCTCATACCTTGATTGCGCAGCGCGGCTTCACTTCGTTCAGCCGCAACCAAAATGAAAAGAGCAACCAGAACACTCATCTTGACGTTTCCGACAGAAGTGGTGAGCCGGGCGGCGTCAGCCTCCTCCGGACTCTTGTGATTGCAGCTCAGAATCCGGGGGCTGACGCCCAATGGCACTCACTTTGGCATTCTGTGAGCGGCACGGCGCTAGCCGCCGGTTCTTTTCCAACTCAGAAACCGGCGGCTAGCGCCGTGCCGCTCAGGATGTTTTTCCAAAGTGAGTGCCATTGGGCTGACGCCACCCCGCTCAGAAATGCCTCACTCTTGGCCGCGTGAGGTTTCAGGAGGCATTGCGCGGATGTCAAAGAGGGTACTCAAACACTCCTCTTTGCTCACGCGGCGGGTTGGTGTGCCGAACCTTCAACACAAGCTCACTCGCCCTCGAAAGGACTCGACCATGCCGGGCACGCACGGACGCGGGACTAATGGAGACGACGCCAGTGCCAAGCGCACGAGTTCCACGAAGAGGCCGCTTCTCAAACGAGTGAAGTTGTCCACAAAGGCGCGATCAGCAGCGGTGGCTAGTGGTCGAACAACTTTGTCTTGCGGGGTTCCTCACTAGCCCGACGCGCAAGCGAGGGCTTCACTTTCGACAACGGTTTGCCCTCGCTTGCGCGTCGGGCTAGTGATTGAACAACCCCGCAATCTCAAGTTGTCCGACCACTAGGCTGGCGCAGCAGTTGGAAACCAAGCGTCCCGCCACCAAACAGGTCGCGTCCAAGCCACCGGTCAGAAAGCACAGCCGCTCCGCCACCAACACCGTCCCGCGTGCGACGCGCGCCCAAGTGGTGAAGTCCAAGTCAGCGACGAAGAAATCGGACTCGCTGACGTTGAAGGACCGGTTATCGCGGCTGACGTATGAACGCGCCGTGCAGTTGCTCGGTGAGCACGGTGCGAAGCTGATCTCGGCCGGTGCGCGGCGTGACATCGATCTTCAACAGCAGGTCATCATGCTTCAGAAGGAGTTGCTCCTCTGTCGCATGGCGGCTGACAGCACGATCCTCGTCAACAAGGAGCGGCCCGGTTTTTCGAGCAAGCTCGCGG
>JAYSQC010000092.1:0-10770 GCA_043721755.1 Schlesneria sp. | reverse complement strand
CGGACGCTCAACCCCCGGCTAATGGCTGACATCCCTTCGGGATGAAAACGACGGACTTCATCACCCTCATTGGAATCCCCCCAAAACATCGGATGAACCCGTTTTTCAACGGGCTGGTCAGCCCCCGGACTCCTGTCCTGAATAGTCCTGGGGCTGACGCCGCCCGGCTCACCAAGAACTTCTCGCTCATGCTCGTGTGAGGTATAGGCAGTCACCAACAGCAATCGCGAGAAATTGAAAGTCGGTCCTCGTATGTCAGCTCGAACAGAACCGTTGTTGGCTGTTGAAGTCCGTGCGCAGCGCATTCAAGCGGCTCGACGTGCGGCGCTCCTCGGTATGGCGGTCAACGGCGTGTTGGCTCTCGTCAAGGGGACTGCGGGAGTGTTGGGCAATGCCTACGTGCTGGTGGCTGATGCGATCGAGTCGCTCACGGACGTGGTGAGTTCGCTGATCGTCTGGCTCGGGCTGCGCGTGGCCTCTCAGCCGCCAACCGTGAATTACCCGTATGGTCGAGGCCGGGCCGAGACACTCTCGGCGCTGATCGTGGCGGGAATGCTGTTCTTGGCGGCGGGCTTGATCGCGATCCAAAGCGTCTCGCAAATTCAGACGCCTCACACTGCTCCGGCACCGTACACGTTGATCGTGCTGGTTGCGGTGATCTTCGTTAAAGAGTCCCTCTTCCGATTCGTGCTGACCGTGGGCGAGGGAGTTCAAAGTACGGCGATCCGGGCCGATGCGTGGCACCATCGCAGTGATGCCATCACCAGCGCGGCGGCCTTCGCGGGCATCTGCGTCGCGTTGCTGGGCGGACCGGGATATGAGACGGCTGACGATTGGGCCGCGCTGCTCGCGTCGGGGATCATCCTGATCAATGGATATTCAATTCTGCGCCCGGCCCTCGGCGAGATTCTGGACCGTGCTCCCGACTCGGGGATCGAAGCCGAAGTCCGCCGATTGGCAGGATCGGTTCTTGGCGTACAAGGAACTCACAAATGCCTCGTCCGCAAGCTGGGCTTGGATTTCTTCGTCGATCTCGATTTGCAGGTCGATGGCCAGATGACGGTGCGAGACAGCCATGACCTGGCCCACGCCGTTCAAAACGCCATTCGTTCTGAGTTGCCGCTCATCACGAAGGTTTTGATCCATGTTGAACCCGCACAGCCGGACCAGCCATCGGCTGTGGCCAAGTAACCGCCGCCATTCACTCAGCAGCCCGTTGAAAAACGTAGGGTCAGCCTCTGGCTTGCCCCTTTTTCAACTGCTTTCACGGGCAAGCGAGACGCTGACCCTACGTTTTTCAACAGGCTGTTAGGCGAGCCTGGCCTCACTTCATGAGCGGCCCGAGCACCTTGTCGAACGCTTCGGCTTGGCGGGCGAAACCGAGGTCGTTGGGGTGCGAGCTGTCCACGGTTCCATCGTTGTCATCGCCGAGGAGATCGCTGCCGGGGATGTAGTGCAGATGCTTCGTTCCCGCAGCCAACAGTTCGTCGAAGGCATGCTTCAGTGCCGCGTGATTGCCGTCATTGCGAGACTGCTTGGATTTGATCAGCCACGCATCGGTGTAGACGCGATCTTCGACCAGCACGATCGGCGTGTCCGGGCGGGCCGCACGCAGTTGTTGAACGAGCGGCTTTGTCCGTTCCGCCGTCTCCGCACCACCGAGGTTCGGGCAGCAGTCGATCACGTAGACGAACGCATCCAACTCCGCGATCAAGGCGGTCACTTCCGGCTCCATCCGGCCGTTGCCCGAGAACCCGAGATTGATGACCGGGCGACCGTACTTCCGGCCGAGGAGCGCCGTGTGAACCATGCCCGGTCGAGACGCACACGCTCCATGCGTGATCGACGTGCCGTAGAAGACGATTGGTTTCGCGCGGTCACCCGCGTGGGGAGCGGCCGTTTCGATCGAGTTGGCAGCCGGGACGCCGACTTCCACGGACGAGACGCCGTTGTAGAGCGGCAGGTAGATCAGGTACTCGCGCTTTCCCGGCGTGATCCCTTCCGCGAGCTTCTGCGTCGTCGTTTGAGCGGTCGGCTTACCGACGGCCACCCATCGCCAGCGGCCTTTGTCATCCTTCGCGTACAGGTCGAGACCACTCACGCCGGTGGCAGCCATGTGCGGCATTTCCAACTTGGCCTTCGTGAGCGTCCACCGCGCATGAATCGTCGTCGCGTCGGTGACGAACCGCACGCACATCCCGGCCGAATCGCGACTCAACCCCCACACGGCGTCGCGCACTTTCCCTTCGGCCTTCGTGGGGAGGCGGTCATAGGGCGACTTGTTCTCCGTCCAACCCTGCCCTTCGACGCCAAGCTGTCGTGCGTCGAACCAACGCAGCCCTTCCTGTTCCTGAGACACGAGCGTCGCCTGCGCGCGGCTCACACCGCACAGGCCGATCACCGACCAGACCATCACGCACGCCACCCAACTCCACCGACAAATGCTGCTCATCAAACGGCCTTTCTGTCACGAGTTTTCATCCGGTCGGAGACACCAAGCATCCCGCGACGCATCGTGCCGGAGGCCAACTCTCGCCGCAACCCAACACATCGCAGTGAAGTGAAGAGACTCCCGACCACATCGCCCCCCGGCTATAACCCACACCATGAGTTGTTCCATCGCCCGTGACCGCCGACACCGGTCCCTGCCTCCCGCTGACCACCATGCCTTCCACTGAATTCACGATCTCTCTGCAATCGGCCGCTGACGTGCTCAAGTTGGGCGGACTGGTCGCGCTGCCGACCGAGACCGTGTATGGGCTGGGAGCCAACGCGCTGGATGCCCGCGCCGTGGCGAGGATCTTCGCGGCGAAGGAGCGTCCTTTTTTTGATCCGCTCATCGTGCATCTGGCCGACGTGTCGTGGTGGCCACGCGTGGTACTCGACTTCCCGCCGGTGGCCGAACTCTTGGCGAAGCACTTCTGGCCGGGACCGCTCACGCTGGTTCTGCCCAAGGTCGCGGCGATCCCCGACATCGTCACATCGGGGATGCCAAGCGTCGCGATCCGCGTTCCCGATCATGACCTCACGCGCGAGATTTTGAGACGGGCTGATGTTCCCGTCGCCGCGCCCAGCGCGAACCCGTTCGGACGACTCAGCCCGACGACCGCCGAGCATGTGCGGCAACAACTCGGTGATCGCGTGGACCTGATCCTCGACGGCGGGCCGTGCCGGGTCGGAGTCGAATCGACGATCCTCCAGTTCCACGGCGATGAGGTCGTTTGCCTCAGACCCGGCGGCGTACCGCTCGAAGCGATCGAAAGCCTGATCGGCCCGGTCGGCCGTCTCACCCATCGAGACTCCGACGAACAACGCCCCGCCGCGCCGGGGATGCTTGCCAGCCATTACGCTCCGCGCACGAAGCTGCTGATTGTTGAAGAAGTTCCCGCCGCGCCGCCGTCTTCTCGAACGGGGCTGCTCATTCTGCAACCGTCCGACCGAACGCGTGGCTACGCGCAGGTCGAGGTCTTGTCGCGGAACGGCGACCTGATCGAAGCGGCCTCGAACTTCTTTCAGGCTTTGCACCGACTCGATCAAGCGGGCCTCGACGCAATCCTCGCCACGCCGTTTCCCGAGACGGGCCTCGGTCTCGCGCTGAACGATCGCCTCAAACGCGCTGCACATTGAGCTGTCGGACGGGCACTCTTGCCCGTCTCGGCTTGGCGATCCGAAGACCAGACGGGCAAGAGTGCCCGTCCGACAAGGTCACAGCCGCGCGGGCAGCAACTGCATCTCGGGGACAACGGCGCGCGCGGGAAGGTGGGCGAGGAACAGCACCGCTGCGGCCACGTCTTCCGGGGCGAGGGCTTCGTCGAGCACCTCACGCGGCGTGGGGACGGGACGCTGGTCGAGGATCTCGGTGTCGCACAAGCCGGGGAAGAGGACCGTTGTGCGAATACCATTCGACTTCTCTTCGACCCGTGTCCCGTGAGCCAAGCCGACCAGCCCATGCTTGCTCGCTTGGTACGCGACACCCGACACATCCGGCCTCTGCACGCAGGCCGAGGAGAGATACACGATCAGGCCGTTTCGAGCCGCCCGCATCACGGGCAGCACCGCTTGAGTACACGCGAACGCCCCCGTGAGATTCGTCTCGATGAGCCGCAGCCAGTTCTCGTGACTCAGCACGGATAAGCCTCGCGCGGGGAGATTGGTCCCCGTCGCATAGACCAACAACTCGATACGTCCCGTCCGCTGGCGGGCCTGCTCGATCAGGCGGTGGACATCATCGAGCCGCGCCACGTCCGTCACGCACACTTCCACGGAATACCCTGCGTCACGAAGCTGCCGTTCCAACTCCTCCAACCGCTCTTCGCGGCGCGCAGCGGCGACCACATGAAACCCCTCGCACGCCAAGGCCAACGCAATAGCGCGACCCATTCCACTCGAGGCCCCGACAACAACGGCCGTCTGTTCGCAATGTTGACCCGCCATCGAGACCTCGCGCCAATAAAAAAAGCCGCCAGCAATTCCAGGGCGGAATCACTGACGGCTGAAAGCGTCGGGGGGAGACGACTTTCGGGAGGCTTCACTGTCTTGAAGTACTCAAGCTGGACGTATTCAAGATCGAAACGCGCGATCAGGGCGAGTTCGACAGATCATTGACCTTGTTCAACGTGATCGCACTGATGACCACCGAGGCAATCACGCCAGCCGTCAGCAGCAGCAGCGTCGGATCGACGGCACCGAACTGACCGCGGACACCGTTCTCACCCATGACCAACAGAGCGTGTTCCTTGGCGGCAGGAGGAGCGGTTCGCTCGGCCCACACGCGGAAGGTGCCTTCGGTGTTGCCCGAGGCAACTTGATAGACGCCGCCTTTCACGTTCTTAAAGGAATAGACTCCCTCTTTATTGGTGACGGTCTTGGAGACTTCGGTCTTGCCCTGACGGACAACGACTTGTGCCCCTTCGATCACCTTGCCGGTGTGATCGACCACGCGGCCCGACAGAGTTCCACCGGTGGTCAACGCCACGTCGGGAGCACCCGCCGTTTGCGAAGCTTTCTTGACCGAAACAGCCGGTCCATCGGCCAGCACGGTGACTTGCGGGAAGACCATCCCCAGCGTTGCGAGGCTGACCGCCGCGCCCTTTACAAAGCGAAATCCATTCATGCTTGCCTTCTCTTTCTTGGGTTGAAGCGACCAGTCTCGAAGTGAACAGTCAGAAGCCGACAGACGGGATTCATTCACCTTGATGCCCGAGAAAACGGGTCATCGAACGGCAAATGTGTGTCTCGAAATGAGCCGCGAGATGTGATGGCGACGGAAGGTCGTCAGCGGCGGGCGGAGTATAGCCACGGTCCAAAGTGCGTCAATTGGATTTCACTCCGTCTGCTGATGGGTGCCAAATTTTTGACGAATATCGCCAAAGTGGTTCCGCTCATCGGCAAATGTCGCCGAACAAACGCTTCCGAGATCATGTCGTGTTCCTCCCCCGCGAGTGTCCCCCACGGGCACGGGACAACTACTTTGAATTTGAAACTGGAAAGAGCCGTGGGGTTGGTGTCGGTCAGGCTTGGACCACGAAGGCCTTTCGTTCAGAATGGCGTCCCGACACTTGCTGCTCCTGTGACCGATCCTTCAACGAGATTGCCTTTCCGAATGCAGAGAACGCTGCTCAAGTCCAAAATCCACCGTGCGACTGTCACGGACGCTCAATTGCATTACGAAGGCAGCGTGACCATCGACATCAATCTGATGCAGGCCGCCGACATCATCGACCACGAGCAGGTCCATATTTTCGATGTCAACAACGGTAGCCGACTCATCACGTATGCGATCCCCGGCCCGGCGGGCAGCGGAACAATCTGTATCAACGGAGCCGCCGCTCATCTGGTCGATCCCGGCGACTTGATCATCATCTGCTGCTTCGCTCAGTACGAAGAACGGGAACTGGCGGGACATCATCCCAAGGTCGTTCACGTCGATGCGAAGAACCGCCAGACGAAGTGAGGCAACACCAACCCGAAGCGTGAGCGAGGACCGTCTCGCAAATCGCTCCCACCATCACGACTGATGCCTGCACATCCCTTTGGAAACCAATCCCATGCGCATTGCCGTCATCGGAGCGTTCGGTCAGTTGGGGAGCGACCTCGTGCCGCTGTTGGGAAGCCAAGTTCTCTCACTCGGCCACACCGACATTGAGATCACCGACCCCGCCAGCATCGCCAGTGTTCTCAACGCCGCCGTACCGACGCACATCATCAACTGTGCCGCGTACAACCTCGTCGATCGTGCGGAAGACGAGCCGGAAGTTGCTCACCGCGTGAATGGTCTCGGCCCGAGCCACCTTGCCAATTGGTGTGCCGCCCATGAGGCAACGCTGCTCCACGTCAGCACCGATTACGTCTTCGGAGCCGACGCCACTCGATGCACACCGCTCGACGAAACCGCTCCCACGGGACCGGTCAGCGTTTACGGATCCTCAAAGCTGGCGGGAGAACTCGCCGTGAGATCGCTCTGCCCTCGGCACTTCATCGTGAGAACGTGCGGTCTCTACGGACAGCGTGCCGCACGCGGCAAAGGAAACTTCGTCGAGACCATGCTCCGGTTGGGACGCGAACGTCCCGAGCTGCGGATCGTCGCCGATCAACGTTGCACTCCGACTTCGACCGCCGACCTCGCTGCCGCACTGGCGTCGCTCATCGAGACCGACGCCTTCGGAACGTACCACGCCACAAACGCTGGCGATTGCAGTTGGTTCGAGTTCGCCAGCGAAATCTTTCGCCTCGCCAACCTCGCGGTGAAAGTCACTCCCAGCACCGCCGCTGAATACGCCGCCAAGGCCCGCCGTCCCGACTACAGCGTGCTGGACTGTGCCAAGCTGACGGATGTCCTCGGCCGACCGCTACCGCCGTGGCAGGAGGCTCTGGCGCGATACATCGCCCTACCGTAGGGTAAGCGTCTCGCTTGCCCATGTTTGCAATCCGTGTTCGCGAAGAGAAAACGGGCAAGCGAGACGCTTACCCTACGTGCCTGACCAGAGCGACTGGATCAGCGCCTTGATCGCGACCCACCACCAGCCCGACCAGACGCCGTAGCCGATCACCGCCAAGTGAATCGCCACCGTCAGCCAGAAGACGACGCGGAACGAGACCTTCAACGTCTTGTGTCGGAAGACACGGCTACCGAGGTACGCACCCGGCCAGCCTCCTGCCAACGCCAACAGATGCAGCGTCCGTTCCGAGATGCGGGGCTTCTCTTTCACGGCCCGCCGCTTGTCGATGCCATACAGCACGAACACCACCGCACTGCACGCGACCGTCAGCAACAGGTAAATCGCGAACAGCCCGGAAAGCTGCGTCTTCGAGCGAAACGCCTGCATCAGCAACAACGCCGCTCCGAACACCCACACGATGGCTCCCAACGTGAACCACCGCTGCAAACGTGTCATTGGGTTCAGCCACTCCAACCAAGTCCGTCGGCGTGCCACAAGCGTCGTCCCTTCTCAAGTGTGAGTCCTCGTCCAAACACCAACCCGCCGCGTGAACAAGGAACGTGGTCGTTTGAAATCCTTGCTCACGCGGCGGGTTGGTGTGGGCGAGTCTCCCGTCTCCACCCGCCCCGATCATCGGTCACTCACCAACGACATGCCACCTCAACGAAGCAAGTTCTCAACATCGGGGTCTCTGCTCTTTGCTTCCCTCTTACAAGAGAACTCTCTAGCAACAGTCTTAGTAGAGGGGCCTCACAATTGTGGATTGTCGAAAGGAACAGTCACGCAACTGGTGGCTCATTCAGCAGTTGGTCGTGGTTGTCCACATCGCGTCGCTGTGGAGGGTTTGTGGAACAGACTCGCACAAGGTGTCAGCAACGCGGGTGAAAGTCGGGAGGTTCTCATCATCGACGTTTGTTCGCGATCCGGCCGTGTGGACAACACCGTCAAACAGCAGCTCGTCTCGACGAGTTCTCCACAGACTTCGCACGAGCGACTGGTTTGCGAAAGTCATTCTCGCCCCGCACAGAGAAGCCTGAAGCGCAAGCGAAGAATCATCGTCGAGTGCGAAATCCTTCGCTTGCGCTTCAGGCTTCAACCGACGGCCTGTTTCAACTCGGCCAAACGCTGCCGCAGCTTCTGCACTTGCTGCCGCAATGTCGGAGCGTGAGGCAACTGTTCCTTGAGACGGCTCAAGCTGTGAGAGACCGTCGTGTGAGTCCGCTCGCCGAAATAGTTGCCGATGGCTTCGAGCGGTCGGCCCGTCAGTTCCTTCGCCAAGAACATCGCACACTGACGCGGCACGATCAGGCCCTGATGTCGCGAGCGGGAACGGAGTTCAGCCGGCTCGATCCCGAACTCGTGCGCGACCGCCGTCGCAATGGTGTCCATCGAGAGAGCGATCGACTTCATCTCCTGCCACGATCCGCGTTCGAGAAATTTCAAATCGACGACCGCCTGTTGAGTCTCACAGGCCTGACTGAGCTGGTCGATCGAACGAGAGATGTCTCGTGGCGAAAAGGCCCAGCGTTCGGCCAGCCATTGAATCGAGGGTGCGATCGGTTCGCACAGCGGCAGGTGTTTCGCTTGAGCCAGCTTGGCGATCAAGTCGCAACGTCCCTCCAGCCCCGGCAGTGGCAGCGTCGCGCAGAGTCCTCCGTGACAGCGACTGATCCAGCGTGGTGAGAACTCGCGCAGCTCACCCGGCCGCTTGCGACTCGTGACCAGTACGCGCGGTCCCTCATTGAGCGCACGGTCCATCAGCGCGAGCAACAACTCTTGTCGCGCCGCGTCTCCTTCCAGACCGTGCAAGTCTTCGCAGACCAACACGTCGAGATCGCAGAACAAATCCAGCAGCTCTTCCAGTGATTGCTGTTCATCGGCTCGAACGAGCGACTCAGACAACTCCTTCGCTGTGGCAATCACATAGCGCCGTTTGGGCTGCCGATGGAGGCACTCTAAAAGGACCTGCCGTGCGAGGAGCGACTTGCCGCTCCCTTCCGGACCCGACAAAAACGTCAGGCCCTGCGCGCGTGCTGCCATTCGTTTGGTGAGACTCGTCAGGCGCGAGAGGGCCGCGCGGGCGAAGGCGTGTTCGGCCAGAGGCACAAACAATTCGGGACTCGACACGGCCGCGTGGCTGCGTGTCACAAGCTCATCGAACATTGAGAACCGACCTTCATGAGTCGAGTTCGCAAGCGTCCGTTTGCGGGTGGTCATCCCTGATGAAGCGGCACGGTTTGAAACGCAAACCGGCCGAACAAAACACCAACACTAACCCGCCGCGTAAGCAAGGATGTTCGGCTCTGAGGTGATACCTCGCGCGGTGCGCGAGGAGACGCATCACCTTGAACCTCGCAAAGTATGCTTCAATGCCGAGATTCGCTGAAACGCTCGTCCTTGCTTACGCGGCGGGTTGGTGTCGCGGGGCGGGATGATAGCCGTGGTCACTGGGAATTGCGAAGCCGCACAACGACCCTGCCGATGCAACGCGCGGCATCGTCAATCTCCGCCTGAGTGTTCAGGATGCTCAGCGAAAACCTCACGGCAGACCGATACAAATCGGGTGTCAAACCCATCGCGACGAGGATCGGAGCCGGTTCGGCCGAACCACTCGCGCAGGTGCTTCCAAGCGAGCAGCAGACTCCTTCCAAATCGAGCGCGACGAGTAACGCTTCGCCATCCACGCCGGGGAACGAGATGTTCAACGTGTTCGGCAGCCGCGCGGTGCCGTCGCCATTCACGATGGCCGGTGGGCAGAGTTCGATCAGCGCCGCTTGCAGTCGGTCGCGCAGCCCGGACACCAACCGAGTCCGCTCGTCCCGCGCGACGCACGCCAACTCAAGCGCCCTTGCCATCCCCGCCACCAGTGCGACCGGTTCGGTCCCCGGCCGTCGTTCCAATTCTTGATGGCCGCCGCGCATCAACGGTGTCAGTCGCGTGCCGTCTTTCACGAGCAGCCCGCCCACGCCGCGCGGCCCGTGAAATTTGTGAGCACCAAAGCTAAGCGTCGTCGCGCCCAGATCGCGAAACGAAACGGCGATCTTTCCCATCGCCTGCACTCCGTCCAGATGCAGCGGCACCCCGCGCGCACGACATGCGGCGGCGAGCGGCGGCACATCCTGAATCACTCCCGTTTCGTTGTGAGCGAGAATGACCGCAGCCAATCGCGTGTCGCTTGGCATCTCACACGACGTGATCTGACCGCAGTGATCGACGGGAAACTTGTGCAGGTTCCACGCGCGCATTGCCGGCGCGCGACAGACTTCGAGGCTTGAAGGATGCTCACCGGGTGACAATGCGATCGTCCCGGTCAGCCCGTGCGTGAGTCCTCTTAGCGCGAGATTGTTCGCCTCGGTCCCACCACTCGTGAAGATCAACTCTTTGGGACCGGCATCCAGCAGCAGCGCGATCTGCTCGCGACTCTCTTCCAACACCTGCCGTGCCTTGCGCCCCGCCCGATGCGGACTGCCGGGGTTCCCAAAACAATCCCGCATCACGCGCGCCACCACATCCACCACATCAGGCAGCACGGGCGTGGTCGCGTTGTTATCGAGATAGATCAGAGAGGTCATGGCCCGAGGATAAGCCGATCGACACGAGTTGTTCCACTCACACTGCCTCACTACACCAACCCGCAGCGTAAGCCAGGACGTCCGTCAGTTAGTCCTCGATCAAGCGACCCCACCGGGCTGGCCCCGGTGGCTCGCGGGTTTCTGCACTACTCACGTTGGGGTTCAAGTGAAGTCACAAGTAGTGCAAAAACCTAAATCCACCGGGGCCAGCCCGGTGGGGTTCGCTTGTTTTAGGGTTGGTGTGACGACGATTTCAACCG
>JAYSQC010000091.1:0-1862 GCA_043721755.1 Schlesneria sp. | reverse complement strand
CTAGTGGTCGAGCAACTTTGTCTTGAGGGGTTCATCACGAGCCCGACGCGCCAGCGAGGGCTTCACTTTCGACAACGGTTTGCCCTCGCTGGCGCGTCGGGCTCGTTGTTGAACAACCCCGCAATCTCAAGTTGTACGACCACTAGCGCCGTGCCGCTCACAGAGTCAGCCCCAAAATCTTGGTTTGATAACGCACTCGGGTTTGACGGGTTGTTCGGCAGCAGGCGTTCCACCCTCGGCTCGCATCGTGCGCGACCTTCTGCCGCCCTCCGGGCTGAAACGACTTTTTCAACGTCGGGTGGGACCAGTTCAGTTCGAACGCCGGCCCACCATCGAAAATCGTCGGGAAATCCTGGTGGGCCGGCGCGGCGAAGCGCCGCTGGTCCCACCCTACAGGTTGCACAGACCAAACAAGGCGCGGGCCTTGGATCGCGCGTCCTGCCGCTTCAAACCTTGAGTGGCCATTGGTAGGCTCTCGCCTCGCTTAGCAGCCTGTTGAAAAACCACCCACCGGGCTGGCCCCGGTGGAATCAGGTCTTTGCACTACTCCATTCCAATTGGTTTTTGAAGTAGTGCAAAGACCCGCGAGCCACCGGGGCCAGCCCGGTGGGGTTATTCAACAGGTTGTTAGGATGATTTTCACCACTCGATGCACGACAAGGGGCTGCCTGTGATGACTCAACGATTGGCAACGCGAGGGTCTGTTCTCGCAATGGGTGTTCTGGCACTGACGACGTTCGCCGGGTTTTCGACCAATCCAGTGCTGGCCGACGACTCGTGGATCACGTTTGAAGGGGGCGACGGTCCCGGTAAAGGGAAGCACGTCGTGCTGATCAGCGGCGACGATGAGTACCGCTCGGAAGAGGCGTTTCCGCAGTTGGCGAAAATTCTCTCCAAGCACCACGGCTTCAAATGCACGGTGCTGTTCTCGATCGACACACAGACCGGATTCATCAAGCCGAACCATGACGACAAATCGCCCGACCACACGCCGGGGATCGAGGCCCTCAAGACGGCCGACCTCGCGATCCTTGGACTGCGGTTTCGGAACATGCCCGACGAGCAGATGCAGCACTTCGTCGATTACGTGGAAGCGGGCAAGCCGATCATCGGGACGCGCACTTCGACGCACTCGTTCAACATCCCCCAAGGGAGCAAGTTCGAGAAATACACTTGGACCTACGGCGGCAAGGACTACGAAAAGGGCTTCGGCAAGCAGGTGCTGGGCGAGACTTGGATCAGTCACCACGGGGCGCATGGTTCGCAAAGCACGCGCGGCCTGATCGCGCAGGGGCAGGAAGGCCACGCGATTTTGAAGGGGATCAAGAGCGGAGACATCTGGGGACCGTCGGACGTGTACGGCGTGACGCTGCCTCTGCCCGGCGATAGCCAGCCACTCGTGATGGGCCAGATTTTGAAGGGGATGAAGTTTGAAGACGCTCCGCTGGAAGGGCCGAAGAACGAACCAATGATGCCCGTCGCGTGGACCAAGTCCTACAAGAGCGCCTCGGGAAACGTGGCGCGTGTCTTCACCACAACGATGGGCGCTGCAACCGACTTGGAAGCCGAGGGGACTCGCCGTCTGCTCGTCAACGCGGCGTATTGGGCCGTCGGGATGGAAGCCAAGATCGCCGACAAATCGAATGTCGAACTGGTCGGTGAGTACAAGCCGACCAAGTTCGGCTTCGGTGGCTTCGTGAAGGAACGGAAGCCAGCGGACTACACGAAGTAGTCGTGATTTCCGATGGCCGAAGTCCAGCGTTGAACTTGTCCAAGAACAACACCAACCCGAAGCGTGAGCGAGGACGAGAGTCGAGCGACATCCGTCCTCGCTCACGCTTCGGGTTGGTGTTGTTCAAAAC
>JAYSQC010000090.1:0-14643 GCA_043721755.1 Schlesneria sp. | reverse complement strand
CTAGTGGTTCGCCAATTTTAAGTTGTTCGGTTGCGTTGTTTAACCGCGTGGGCAACGCCCCGCGCGACATTCGAGTCTGTTCCCCATCCACGCGCGGGGCGTTGCCCACGCGGTTAAACGAGGTCAACCCCCTCAAGATCAAGTTGGCGGACCACTAGGCACTCCCCGAAGTCGCACCACAGAAAACGCGGCCGGTTCAGCAAACGTCGGTGGAGTCCGCCATCGCGGGAGATTTGCGATCTTCTCGACGGGCGTGCCAGCGAGCCACGGTGTCGATCAGACTGGCGCGGTTAATCGGTTTGGCGAGGTAATCGTCGCAGCCCGCGTCGAGACACAGTTGTCGATCACCCGACATCGTGTGGGCGGTGAGAGCGATGATGGGCCGTGTCTCGCCCGCCTCACGCAGTTCGCGCGTGGCCGAGTAGCCGTCGAGGACCGGCATCTGCATGTCCATCAGGATCAGGTCGATGGCGAGATTGGTTTCGCGCGCGGCGTCGATGGCCTGGATCGCGGCCCGACCGTTGTCAGCGATCAAGACTTCCGCGCCCGACTTTTGGAGCAGGAACGAAATCAAACGCTGGTTGTCTGGCCCGTCTTCGACCAGCAGCACGCGACAACCGTTGAGGCTGGGATAGACCTGCGATGCGGGTGCGACCGGCTTTCGTTCGAGCAGCGAATTCTCGGGCATTGCTGGCGACCGCGTGTCGCAGCGGTCCACGCGAATCGTGGCGACGAACGAGCTGCCGCAGCCCAGTTCACTCGTGACGGTCAGCGTTCCGTGCAGCATCTCGGCCATGCGTTTGCTGATCGTCAGGCCGAGACCGGTGCCGCCAAACCGGCGTGAGGTCGTGGTGTCGGCCTGAGTGAACGGCTGAAACAATCGCGCGACGTATTCGGATGCGAGGCCGATTCCCGAGTCGATGACTTCCAACGACAGCAGCAGCGGGGTCTGTTCGCTGGCGACCTGTCGCACGAGGATGCGGACACCGCCGGACTCGGTGAACTTGAGCGCGTTGCTCACGAGATTGACCAGGATTTGCCGCAGCCGAGTGGGATCGGTCCCCACAAAATCGGGCAGGTCTGACGCACACTCGGCCACCAGCGACAGCCCTTTTTCTTCGGCACGGAATTGAAAGATGGAAACGACTTCGGCGACGAGATGCCTGATCGAAGTGGGCACCGATTCGAGGGTCATCTTGCCCGCTTCGATCTTCGAGAGATCGAGGATGTCGTTGATGATGGTCAGCAGATGCTCGCCGTTGCGGCGGATGGCTTGCAGTGAGCGCTGGCGGTTTTCGGGCGCGTGGCTCCAGTCATCATCGGTCAACAGCAGGTCGGCGAAACCGAGGACCGAGGTCATCGGCGTACGGAGTTCGTGGCTCATGTTCGCCAGAAATTCGCTCTTGGCTCGGTTGGCGGCCGACGCCTCCAGATTGACCGCGCGCAGTTCGATGGCCTGTTGCTCGATCTGGGCACGCGACGTTTCGAGTTCCCTGGCGAACAGGCGGAACTCCTCATCGTGCCGTTTCCGTTCCGTGATGTCGCGCGAGCTGCAAACCATCAGCGTGACATTGCCACTCGCCCCGCGCACCGGATTGGCGGAGGTCTCCATCCACAGGAAGTGGCCTTCGCAGTGGCGGCAACGCCACTCGGTGCGCGTCTGTTCGCCGCGCAGGTTCTGCAAGCGGGCCGCTTCGATCCGAGGGAGATCTTCGGGGTGAACGCGCGTGGAAAAATCGGTGCCGAACATTTCTTCGGGGGTGTACCCCAAGATTCGAAAGCAGGATGGGCTGAGGAAGATCGAGCAGCGATCGGGCGTCGTTACGCTGATGATGTCTTCGAGGGAATCGGTCACGATTTGGAGCAGTTCGCGACTGGCTTCCATGGTCTCTTGTGCTTGACGACGATCAGTGACATCACACGCCGCACCGACAATCACCGTCTGTCCATCCGGCCCGGCGGGCATCGCGGAACCGGTGCAAGACCTCCAGCGATAAGACCCGTCCTTGTGCCGGATGCGGTATTCGATCACGCCTTGAGTGCGAGTCCGCAGCAGGTCGTTAACGAATTCGCGGCCCCGCGCCACATCCGCAGGGTGCAGAAACGGATCGAACAATTGACCTAAGACCTCGGCCGGTGTGAATCCGAGCAGCCGCTCACAGTTCGGTGAGATGTAGGCGACGCGGCCTTCGGGAGTCAGCATGAAAAAGACATCGCTGCCATGTTCGATCAGCGTCCGGAACCGGTCTTCGCTCGCACGGAGCGCGAGTTCCGCGAGCTTGCGGTCGGTGATGTCCTGAAACGTGCCGAACAGCCGCTGGCAGGGCTTGTCGCACGCCTCAGCCTGCCCCTTGGCACGCACCCAGATCGACCGTCCCCGTGCAGTGATAAAGGGGATCTCCAGGTCCCACGGCGTTCCGTCTGCGATGGCTTTTTGAACGGCGGCAGAAATGAGGGGACGCGCCGAGGGATGGTAAAACGTGATCGCCTCATCAAGCGTTGGACGGTATCCCGGTTCGACTTCGTGAATGTGACAGACTTCGTCTGACCAACTGGGCGTCATCGTGGTCAGGTCCACCTCCCACGTCCCGATCTTGGCTAGTCGTCCGAGTTGGCGCATCTGCTTGACGGCACGCAGCGGCGCTCGCTCCAGTGGTGGCCGATCTTGGATGTCGATGCAGGTGACGACGAGTCCCGCGACAACGCCACGCCCGGTGAGGACAGGCATTCCCGTGGCGGATTGCCAACGATAGCGACCCACGGAATGACGCAGCCGAAACTCAAGGTGAAATGGAAGTTGAGTGAATTCAAACTGGCGGCAGGCACTTTTAACGGCCGAGGCATCGTCGGGATGAATTGTCGGTGTGGAGAGACCGCTCCCGCTGTCGGCGTCCGTGAAGCGCTGCCAAGCGGAATTGAAGTGAACGGGAGCTCCATCCGAATCGGCGATCCAGATCGGCAGCGGCGATTCGTCGGCCAACTCGCACCAAGCGCGCAGCGACTCACTCAGGAGAGCGGTCGTACACACGGCGGGACGGCCTGTTGGCTCGACGTTCTCGGATTTCATTCCACCGCTCAGCCTCACACTTGCGTGAGTGGGTTGTGCCGGTCTCGCGGCTTGGGCGAGATCGGATGTTCCGTGTTTGCTCGGTTGAGATTGTCGTCAACCGCCGAACACAGATTCTTCGGCGGCACTCCTCCTGAGTTTGAGGGTTCTTGGCGCGCCACGCGGCGATGGTTGCAATGAGTCGTCCGATTCCGACGATTCCAGCAGCTGTATCGGTCGTGCTGGGCAGCGTGATCCCTTGGTCGGGCAACTCCTGCCGCTCGTCGATACCTCACGCCGTCGAAATTGACGCAGCGTCGTTGACCCGTAGACACCAACCCGAAGTGTGAACGAGGACATCGATCGACTTCGCCCTCGTTCACACTTCGGGTTGGTGTGGGTCAGACCAGTCTTGCCGGTCGCCTAGACCTTGCACGGGCAAGACTGCTTCGTTTAACCGCGTGGGCAACGCCCCGCGCGAATGCGGCAAAACGGCTTCCAATGTCGCTCGACGCGCGGGGCGTTGCCCACGCGGTTAAACGAAGCAAACCTCTCACTTTGGGCCGTGCAAGGCATAACGACAACAGCCGGACTCAAGTCGAGTCTGGCTGTTGCCGCATCGGTCATCGAAATCAGGAAGCGTTACTTCTTGGGTTTGGCATCCGGCGCGTCTGTGTCGCCTGTTTTCGCCTTGGCCTTCGTCGCCTTCTCTTTGCTCTCGTCCATGACATCTTTGAGGATCTTTTTCTGTTCGGCAGTCAGCACCGCCTCGACCTCGACACCGCGTTTGGCTTTGAGTGCCTTGAGTTGCTCTTCGAGTGCATCCAATTGCGCGTCGTACTTGTCGTTGATGACATAGACCTTGTCCTTCTGTGCATCAGTCAGACCTAGCTTGCCATAGTTGGCAGGCAGGCGGTTCGTGGTCTTTTTCTCGGCGGCGGCTCCCTTGGTCGTGGGCTTGGCTGTGTCTTGCGACCAGCCGGAAATGGAGCAGCACAACAGCAGAATCAGGGCATTCAACACAACTCGACGATTTCTCATGGCAGATCTCCTTGCGACAAAAACACAGGGTCGGAACAGACCTCACAGCGAGTACAGGCTGGTGCGAACTGCACCGCAAGGGGCTGCGGAATACGCGATACCGTTTCGTATCGAGTCAAATCCATGACTGCACGCGGACTATTGCCGCACTCGCTCTGACAATCAAGTGAGGCTGATGAGTTCGCAGGTCCATCGCCTTTTCCAAGTAGGGTGGGACCAGCTCAGTTCGAGCGCCGGCCCACCATCGGAAAATGGGTTCATCCGAGGTTTTGGGGGGAGTCCTCATTCGAGAGAGAACCGAGCGATGTCCACCGCCTTCATCCTGAAGGGATGTCAGCCATTAGCCGGGGGTTGAGCGTCCGCGACACCCCCGGTGTGGGGTGTCTGGAATTGGTCTTTGCATCCTGAAGGGATGCGGGCAGGTTCCCGATCCCCGCCAGATGGAACCGTGCTGGCATCCCTTCAGGATGCAAAGATTTTGTCGGAACTCTTCCGGGGGTGTCGCGGACGCTCAACCCCCGGCTAATGGCTGTGATTCCTGCGGGATGAAAACTGACGGCGGCATCCATTCGTCTTGAACCAGCGATCCCCCCAAAACCTCGGATGAACCCGTTTTTTGTGCAAAGCGCGTTGGCGTTCCTGAGAGGGCCTGACGCGACGAAGAGTACCGACGCTGTCATGCGGTCGCGAGTGGACTGCGGTCGAGCTTTCGGCGCAGCCAGATCATCGCGCCGAGTAGCGCGGCACCGCCGAAAGAGACGCCGATCAGGCAGCGCCAATCGCCGTGACCCCACGTCTGTTGGCTGACCAACAGTGAGAAGGCCAACAACGCGAGCAACGGCAGCAATTGAGGCCAGACCGCTTCACATGCGATGCGCCAGACGCTGACCTGCAATGTGCGGAGTGCATACGGCACGAGAACCAACAGCTCGATCACGACCACCGGGATCAGTGTTCCCCACGCGACCCCTTCGATGCCGTAGTGCATTCCCAGCACGATGCTCAGTGTCAGATTGCACGCGGCTTCGACGAGGTAGATGAACGCGGGGATTTTCACGCAGCCGCTCCCGAACAAGAACGCGCGCAGCACGCCACACGGCAGCGCAATGAGCTGTGTTCCCAGCAGCACGATCAAGATGCGATGCGACATCAGCAGGCTTTCTGCGGGAAACTTTGAGCCGACCCACAATCGCAGCACGTCTCCCGCAAAAAAGCTGGCGCCGATGAAGGCGGCTCCCGTGAGCAACGTCACAATCCCGAACGCCTTGACGAGGAAGCGGTCTCGCTTGGTCTTGTCGGCCTCGCCCTGCAACGCGCCGGCGGTCGGCATACAGATCGTCGCGATCTTGTCGATCGGCTGCTTCGCGAACTGAGCCAGTCTCAACCCAAAGTAGTACGGCACGATCGCCTCTTTGCCGAGCAACAGCCCGATCGTGATCGTGTCGGTGGCATTGATGAGTTGCCCGGCGACGGCATTGACGAAGGACATCGTGCTGAACGAACCACACTCTTTGAGAATCGCCCAGTTGAGGTGCGAGCGACCAACTGACAGCGACGGCAGGATGCGGCGGGCGAGCACGATGTACGAGACGTTCTCACCGAGCGTCACGACAAAGTAGATGGCCGCGATCACGACGAGGCCGTAGTCGGCACTCAGAAAGAGCAGGAATAGCACGACGCGCACGAGATCGAACGAGAAACCGATGCCGCGTTCCAGATCGAAGCGTCGCAGTCCGTGCAGCACGCCACCAAAGACACTGCCCGTCATTCCGATCGCCACGTTCACACCGAGAATCAGCGTGGTGACCTGAGCTTGCCAAAGTTCATCGCCTGTCCAACCGCCCCACCACGAGGCGGTCGCCGCCAAGACTCCCGCGAGGATCAACGCCACGATTCCCATTGTCGCGTAGACCGACAGCACCAGCGTGATGACTTCGTTGACCCGCTTCAGATCCCCCTCCGAATGGTACTTCGCCACGTAGCGGCTGATCGTGTCGCCGAATCCGAAGTACAGCAGCCCCGAGTAACCCGCGATCGAATTGATAAGCAGCCAACTGCCGTAGGTCGAAACGCCCAGCACGTCCAACGTGTACCGGGTCAGGAAGAACCCGATCACCAAGTTGGAGGCATGAGTCCCCCAACTGGCGAGAACGTTGCGTTTGACGGAACCATTGAGCGACATGGAGCGGACTTTCGACGGGAGCGACTGCGTTCAGACGCGAGTGTTGACTAACGTAGAGTAAGCCTCCGGCTTGCTCGCTTTCTGACTGCATAGACGGGCAAGCGAGACGCTTACCCTACGTGAATTCATCAGGACGGTTTCACCGCCACGATCCACTTCTGTCGCAGGCTCGGGCCGACGATCCGTTCCACGCGAAAGCCCATGCGCGACAACGTTTGTCTGAGCCATACCTCGGAGTGGTAGTACCGTTTCAACCCGGCTCCGGTCGGCCAGCCTCGAAACTGCTTGATCCCGCAGGCATACAGCGCGCGGCGAAACAAAAAGCTCAGTCGCGTGGTCACGCGAATCGGCTCCATGTTCAGGTGAAAGACCAACTGGCCACCGCTCGTCAGGAGTGCGAACGCATCTTCCAAGTAAGTCGTCAGCGACTGCCGGTTCAGGTAGTACAGGACTTCGTAGGAGAAGACGGTGTCGCAGGTGAAGACAGTGTCGCAGGTGAAGTCTGCTCCGCTCGGGCGAATCCGCACGCCGTCGCACACTTCAAACGAGACGTTCTCGTGTGTGTTGCGACGCCGGGCTTCTTCGATCAGGGTCCGAGCGACATCGACGCCGAGGACGCGACCAAACTGATCGGCCAGCGCGGCGGTAAGCCGTCCGACGCCGCAACCGATTTCCAACACGGCTCGATCTTGGCCGGTTGTCATGTCCGTCAGCGACAACGCCCGCGCGAGGTCTTCTCGTCCCGATTGCAGCAACGCGTCCCAACTGCCGCTGGAATCGACGAGCTTGTCCATGCCATGCAGCCCAACTTCGTCGAGCGACTTGTTCCACCATTCCACGGACGCGGATTGAGACATCGTGTGACAACTCTTGAGTGACGAGCGTGACCAATTTTTGGAAAGCAGGGGGCGTGAGCAATCGTCTTCGTACTACTAGGCTCTGTCCCGCAAATCGAATCAGCCGCAGGGCGCTAGCCCCGGTTTCGGGCTAAACAACCGGGGCTAGCGCCCTGCGGCTGATTGTGCCTAGATCTCAAATTCTTATCGGGCTGCGCACATTTCCGTCTTCAAAAAGTAGCCTTCATCGCTCCGCGTGAAGGAAGCCGAGTACGATTCCAGCATCGATTGGCATCATCAACATCGACTCCCCATCGGCTTCCTTCACGCGGAGCGATGAAGGCTACTTTGGCTGCGGCTACGCCGCCCCGCTCAGATGTCTCATCATGGACCGCGCGAGGTATAAACGAAATCTCCTTGCCCGAATCAGGTCATGAGGACCAACAACGCTCCACGCGCCACGATCCCTCCTTGAGTCTAGGTCACGATTCGGACGGTCGATCCGTGTGTTGCCGATTTTCACCGAGTCGGGACCGCCGTGCGAACGGACTCGCCGTTACAATCGGCCCACCATGCCACCCGTCACCCCAGAGCTTGTCTTTCATGGAGCGCATTCGCCGTGGACCCTGCTCGCGCACCTCACCGCCGTCGGATTGACGCTGGTTCTGATTGTGCTGCTGCTGCGGTATGAGCGGCGGCTGGTCTCGCGCACCGTCGGAAATTGGCTGCTCGGTTTGCGCGTCTCCGTCCTCGCGGTCGTGCTCATGACGCTGCTGCAACCCGTGCTGAGTTGGACGCGGGATGAGTCTCGTTCCGGGCGGATTCTGATCGGCGTGGATGTCTCGGACAGCATGGCGACAACCGACGTTCACGCGATGCGCAGCGAGAAACTTCGTTGGGCGCGAGGTCTCGGAATGATCGGCAACGCGGCGGTCGATGCCCGTCTCGACCGATGGCAGCGGGCGTTTGAAGAGGGGCAAGAACCGGACTGGGTTGATCCCGCTGAGACCGCTGACGAACAGCGCCGCGCGGCGCTGTCCATGACGCGGCGCGAGCATCTGTTCGGACTCTTCCGCGAACTGGATGCCCTGCCGCGGCGCGAGATCGCGCGACGCCTGCTTGCGACCGTTCCGCAGCCGCTGCTCGAAGAACTCAAACATCTGGGCAGGCTCGAACTGTTTCTGTTCGCGGGGAAGACGGAGTCCGTCGAGCCGGGTCAGTTGGAGCAGGCGATCACGTCTCCCTCGAAGAGCCTCATCACGCAGACATCCGACTTGTCGCAAGCACTGCAACCGGGTGGCGGCGCGGGTGGGGGCGACGTGCGCGGGCTGATCCTGTTCACCGACGGTCGCGATCATTCGGGGAAGAACCTTACGCCGCTCGCCGCCGCATTGAAGGCCGCCGAGACGCCGATCTTTCCAATTCTGCTCGGTTCCACATTCCGCCCGAAAGACCTCTCGATCGCATCGCTCGAATATCCACAGGTCGTTTACAAGGGAGACCACCCGCAACTGAAGGCGGTGCTGAACACAGTCGGCTTTGAGGGGAAGACGCTCGTGGTCGAATTGGTGCGCGAGGATGACCCCGACGCCGCGCCGCTCACCCGATCGGTCGAAGTGACGGGACCGAGCGTCAATGTGGAGTTCGATCTCGACGCGATCGACATCGGTCGCAAGTCGTATGTGCTGAAGACGCCGGTCTTGGAAGGCGAGACACGCGACGACAACAACTCTCGCTCGTTCGCCTTTGCTGTCGTCGATGATCGCGCGAAGGTGTTGCTGGTTGAGGGAGACGCGCGCTGGGAGTTCCGTTACCTCGACGCCGCGCTCGCACGCGATGAACGAGTTGATCTCAAACGGGTTCTCTTTCAACAACCGTATCTTGGCGTGCTGCCCGATACGTTCTTTCCACGCCGCCTCGAACAGCTTGAAGCGGTCGCTGATCCTGCTGCGCCGATTGGCAACGCTCCCGCGTCGCCCTTCGCGAACCTCGACCTCGTCATTCTCGGAGACATTCCGCCGGATCGAATGAACGATGCGACGTGGGAGCGGCTGCGCGACTTTGTGACCGACGGCGGCACACTGATTCTGTCCAGTGGCAAGCGTTGGTTGCCGCTGGCCTATCGCACGCCGGTACTCGACCAATTGCTGCCGGTGACGAACGTGAGGCCGCTCATCCTGACCGACCGCGCGGGGGAAACGGCTCCGCTGTTGCGCGGTCTCCCGCTGCAATTGACCGGCGAGGGCGAACAACAGGCGATGTTGCAGTTCGCGGGCGATGCCATTCAAAACCAGACCATCTGGTCGGGACTGCCCGGTCAAATGGCGCTGCTGCTGGGACAGCCCAAACCGGCCGCGACAGTTTGGACCACGGCCCTCCTTCCGCCCGAAATCGCCGCACCGCTGGGACTCGAACGGCGACAGCCGGTGATCGTGCATCAGCATCTCGGCGCGGGCCAAGTCGTGTGGCTGGGCTTCGACGGAACTTGGCGCTGGCGGTATCGCGTTGGCGACGAATATCACCATCGTTTCTGGGCACAATTCGCGCGGTGGGCCGCCGCTAACAAGGTGACATCGGGGAACGAGTTCGTCCGGTTTGGCCCCGACAAGACCGATGTCGAACTCGGTCAGGACGCGCTCTTTCGAGCCAAGTGGATGGCCCCGTTCCTACAAAAGTTTCCGAAGCTCAAGGCGCAGGCCGACCTGTTTCGCGTCGGCGACAAGCACGACCAACCGTTCACGACGATCGACCTCACGCCAGCAACGGATCGGCCGTTGCAGTTTGAGGGCAAGGCGGTCTCACTGCCCGCCGGTGAATACCGCGTGGCCCTGACGACCGAGAACGCGGACCTCGGCGACAAGCCGGTCGAAGCGACGCTCTACGTTCACGACCGCCCGAGCCTGGAACTGAGCGATCTCTCCGCCAACCGCGACCTCCTCACACAGATCGCCGACACCAGCGGCGGTCGTGTTTTCCAGCTCGATGAACTGCACGAGTTGCCCAAGCAATTCAAGACGTATGAAGCGACAACCTCGCGCTACGAAGAGTCTCCCCTGTGGGACCGCTGGCCATGGCTGGTCGTGTTGTTTGCGTTGCTCACGACGGAATGGGTGATCAGGAAGTTGAATGGGTTGCCGTGAGGAAGGACGCCAGTCGGGGTCAGGCTCGGAACAACGTGTTTTGCAACTAGCCCGACGCGCAAGCGAGGGCTTCGCGTGAATTCAACGCGAAGCCCTCGCTCGCGCGTCGGGCTAGTGCTTCATTCCAGCCAATGCCTTTTCTGCCTTCATCCCCTGACTTCCCTTTCGGCCGCGATTATCCTCCCGCCTCGTTTCGATCGGCGATTGGAGTCGATCGGTCCATCTGCCGCCCAGTGCGGTTCATCCCATTCAAGGATCCTCGACGATGTCTGCTGCCGAACAGGAATTGCTCAAACTCAGCCGCCAGTTGTTGACCGCCATTGATGCCGGCGATTGGAAGAGCTACGTCGCGCTGTGCGATGACTCGATCACCTGCTTTGAGCCGGAAGCCTTGGGCCATCTGGTCGGAGGACTGCCGTTCCACCAGTTCTACTTCGACCTGCCCGGAACGCCGACCAAGCCCGCCAAGCAATCGACGATCGCCTCGCCCCATGTGCGTGTGATGGGCACGGCCGCCGTCGTGACCTACGTCCGCGTTGTGCAGAAGCTCGACGCGAGTGGCTCACCGGTCTCGACGTGCGCGATGGAAACCCGCGTCTGGGAACAGCAGGCTTCCGGCTGGAAGCACGTCCATTTCCATCGGACTCCCGTCTGACGGTGCTTTGCTTCCAATGCCTCGCGCGGTCAGTGATGAGACATCTGAGCGGGGCGGCGTCAGCCCAATGGCACTCACTTTGGAAAGTAGTAGGCACATTCCATGTGCCGTCAGCCTGAGAAATGCGGACGGCACATGGAATGTGCCTGCTACTTTGCGGGCAACGCCCCGTGCGTTTTGCGACTGGGAACCTTGTTTCGCCGCTCGACGCGCGGGGCGTTGCCCGCGCGGTTAAACGAGCCATTGCCTCCCCGGCTTTCATTGGAACCATGACATGACTTCGCCTGACGGACTGTTACTGACGCGCGACCTGATGTTCACGAGCAAGGTCACGAGTACTGCCGCTTCGCTGGGGCTGCGGATCGAGGTCGTCGGGACTATCGAGCAACTGAGCCGACGCCTGACAGAAGCCGCGCCGCGCGCGGTGTTTCTCGACCTGAGTCTCTCGGACCTTGATCCGGTTCAGGTCGTGGCCGCGTTACCCGTCGCGGCCCGTCCGCAGGTCATCGCCTTCGGTTCGCATGTCGATGAAGTCCGATTGAACGCCGCGCGTGACGCGGGCTGCGACGACGTGATGCCGCGCAGCACGTTCTCAGCAACTCTGCCCGAGCTGCTCCAGCGCGTCTTCGCGATGGGGACCAACCCCTGAGGAACCGGATTGCCAGTGGACCTCGTTGTCCGACACGGCCCTCGTCCGATTGAGTCCGGGCAAAGTTTGTCGGGGGTGTGGAGTCTTCGGAACACACCCAAGTTCCCGATGAATGGCGGGTGTGTTCCGAAGACTGGTTCATCCGATGTTTGGGGGGGATTCCAATGAGGGTGATGAAGTCCGTCGTTTCATCTCGAAGGGATGTCAGCCATTAGGCGTGGGCCGGCATCGCCGCTCCAGCCTTGCGTTTCTTCAGGGTGACTTGGTTCCCGGTTTCGTTGTACGAGACTTCGTCCATGAAGGTCCGCATGAGCAGCACGCCACGGCCGTGGGCGCGAGCCATATTTTCAGGATCAGTCGGATCGGGCAGTTGGCTGACATCGAAGCCCGGGCCTTCATCGCGAATCACAAACTCAACTTGTTCTGCTGAAAACAGCGCCACCACTTCGACGCGGCGATCTTTGTAGGGCGACTTGCCGACTCGCAACACAATCAACTTCTCATACGAACCGTCGTCGAGATCACGCAGCTTGGAACTGACTTCCAAGTTGCCGTGGATGAGGGCGTTCAGCAAAGACTCTTCCAACGCGACACCGACGCGCGTCCGCTCCCGATCCGTGAAGACACCGAACCGCATCCCGAACTCTTGCAGCGTGCTGACGGCCGAGCGAACCAATCGGCGGTCGCTGGGAAACGAGAACCGCAGTTCCTGCCGGACGAGAGCCGTCAACACGGCATCCGTCTGCCGACGATCCTGACTGGCTGTTAGAACGGTATCGACGACACGGCCCAAATCGCGGGCCATCAGAATTTTGGGAACGTAGCTGGCGGCACCCTGTTGCAGGGCCGTGACCGCCAACTCTTCGCTTCCCGCTGACGTGGCGATGATGACCGGCACTCGCGGGAATTTATGCTTGAGTCGGTTGAGCAACTGCATGCCGTCCATCGAAGGCATGTTGAAATCGGTGACGACCAGATCCGGCTCGTGGGCCTGACATCGCTCCAACGCTTCCGCACCGTCACCCGCATAGTCGATCGTCCAATCGGGGTTCTCACCCAAGAGTCCACCGATCATGCGGCGATCGACGGCCGAATCATCAACCACCAGGATTCTCGACATGTTTCGTACCTTCAGTTTGGAATGGACATCATTCGAGAGTGTCGTCAGGTAGCCCCTCACTGCCCGCGTCGCCCTCGCCGTGTCGCGTTGCGTTGCGGAAACCTAGGTCACGATTTCAAGTTGTCAAAAGGAAACAGGCTCTCCGCCACTCCTGTTGGACAACACCTGTGAGCGGCAAGGCGCTAGCCGCCGGTCATGCCGGAAATCATCGGTGGCTAGTGGTCGAACAACTTTGTCTTGCGGGGTTCATCACGAGCCCGACGCGCCAGTTTTGAAGTTGCGCTCTTTGGAGATTTCAGCCCCCACGGGGCGGTGCGATGTCAGCCCAGGGCCACGCCCTGGTTTGGCGGTGGACCGTGATTTTCAAGCCCTGAAGGGGCGGCACTATTCCAGTGAGCAATGTAGGGCCGCCCCTTCAGGGCTTGAGATTCTGTGACGACCGGAACCCAGGGCGGCGCTCCCGATGGTCGCTGGCCCTGGGCTGACTTAGGGTTGCCCCGTTGGGGCGGAAATCCAAAACAGCGCAACTTCAAAACTGGCGAGCGAGGGCTTGAACCCACGATGACAGCGAAGCCCTCGCTCGCGCGTCGGGCTAGTTTTGAAGTTCGCTCGCACCAAAGTCGGACGCCACCAATGAACCGCCCTTGCGAGGTGTTTGCTTCACAAATGGTGGGGCGCTCAATAGCATCGCTTGCGGGTTCGATCCCGTGTGGGACGGTCAGTGAGAGTTGCGAACTCCTTGTTGTGCGAGCGGAACTCGCAGGGCAGGGAGTTCTTTTTTGTGGAGCTGAATCGCATGTCATCCTCGGCGAATTTCGCAGGACAGTTTCCTGAGACTCGGATGCGGCGCGTGCGGCGGCAGGATTGGTCGCGGCGGTTGGTGCGTGAGAACCAGTTGACCGTCGATGACCTGATCTGGCCGGTGTTCGTGCAGGACGGTCAGAACCGTCGTGTGCCGATCGCGTCGATGCCCGGCGTCGAACGGCTGTCGGTGGACTTGATCGTCGAGGCGGTGGCGCGGGCGGCGGAACTCAAGATTCCCGCCGTGGCCGTGTTCCCTGCGACCGATCCGTCATTGAAGACCGAAGCCGCGATGGAAGCGTTGAATCCCGAGAACCTTGTCTGCCGAGCCGTTCGCGCCATCAAGGCGGCGAAGCTGGACATCGGACTCATTTGCGATGTGGCACTCGACCCGTACACGTCGCACGGACAGGACGGTCTCGTGCGCGACGGTTACGTCGTCAATGACGAGACGTTGGAGATGCTTTGCCGACAGGCGGTTGTTCAGGCGGAGGCGGGCTGCGACATCATCGCGCCGTCGGACATGATGGACGGACGCGTTGCCGCCGTGCGTCGCGCGTTGGACGCGGCGGGGTTCACTCAGGTGCAGATTCTCGCGTATGCCGCGAAGTATGCGTCGGCATTTTACGGGCCATTCCGCGATGCGGTCGGCTCGGCAACGAGTCTTGGTCAGGGAGACAAACGAACCTACCAGATGGACCCCGCGAACGGCGACGAAGCGCTGCGCGAAGTGGCGCTCGACATCGCCGAGGGGGCCGACATGGTGATGGTCAAACCGGGGATGCCGTACCTCGACATTGTGTCCCGCGTGAAGGCAACGTTCGGCGTGCCGACGTTCGCGTATCAAGTCAGTGGCGAGTACGCGATGCTCGTCGCGGCCGCTCAAAACGGCTGGCTCGATCGGACGAAAGTCATGTTGGAAAGCCTGCTCAGTTTCAAACGAGCCGGTGCTGATGGAGTGCTGACTTACTTTGCCATTGAGGCGGCGGAACATCTCCGCGACGGTTAAGGCGAGAGGCTTTGCCTGGGCGCGGCAAAAAGTGGCTCTCCGCCACTCCTGTTGGACAACACCTATGAGCGGCAAGGCGCTAGCCCAATGGCACTTACTTTACTAACCCGCAGCGTAAGCGAGGGCGATGACAAAAGGCGTTTCCCTTTGTTTCCCTCGCTTAC
>JAYSQC010000089.1:0-7014 GCA_043721755.1 Schlesneria sp. | reverse complement strand
CGAAGCGTGAGCGAGGACGAGAGTCGAGCGACATCCGTCCTCGCTCACGCTTCGGGTTGGTGTTGTTCAAAACACGGCGTAATTCTTGGACAGGTTCTTGCCCTGAGGGACGTCAACCGCCCAATGGCAATCACATGACTTACTCGAACGCATTTCAAAACAAGCCCGAACGCATTTCAAAACAAGCCCGACGCGCGAGCGAGGGCTTCCGGCTATCGGATGTCCAGCCCTTGCTCGCGCGTCGAGCTAATCAAATGAGTGCCAAGGTCTCCTCGACGTTGGGGGCGGGAGTATACCGGCGAGGTCAAATCCTGACCAAGCCGCGTTGCGAACTGATCCATTCAAGCCTGACGCGCCAGCGAAGCCGTTCGGCAACCGAGTCTTCGCTGGCACGTCAGGCTTCGATCTGCGGTCAGACATCTCCTGCCACACGCCGTTCAGCCGATGAACAGCGGTCGCAGGTGCCGCTCGTAGATGTTCTCGGTCACCTGCTTGGCGACGATCGCTTCGTTCGCCTTCAACAGGTCGGTGTAACGCGTGCCCGCCTTGGCCGCGATCTTGAACGAGACGTGCAACAACTGTCGGACGTGCGCGTTGAACTCGGGATGACCCTGAATATGCCGCAGCGCACTGGCGAGCTGCGGGCCGGTCCAACCATTGACCGTCGCGGTCGTCGGCAGTTTCGATCGGTCGATGTCGATCACGCTGGCATAGGGGGCACACAATTCATCGACGTGCTCCAGCGAGTACGCATAAATTTCCTGCGCCAGTGCCAGTCCGTCGCCGCCCGCCTCTGCCAACCCGATCAACTCTTCGAGCCACGTCGTCCCGGCTGTCTTCAAGTGCAGCCCGGCTCCGGTGCGAGCGAGTGCCCGACGGATGATCGGGTAAAGCGAAAACTTGTCACTGCCGCTATGCACGCTGAGCTTGAGGTTCGCAGGCAAACCGTACTGTTGCACCGCATGAGCGATCACGGCGAGATCGTCGTTGAACTCCTTCTCAAACTGCACGAGGTCGCCGACGTAATCGACACCCTTGTTGAACCGCCCGGTGAACTTCGGGGCGATCGTTTGCAGCTTCACTTTCTCGTCGGCTAATGCCGCCAGAATGATGAGCAACTCGGGCGGAGTCTGCGGTGCGTCGGTCTCGTCCATCGAGACCTCGGCGATGATGTTGCCTTCGCCCTTCGCTGCGACGATGTGCCGATAAATCTTCCCCGCATCTTGCACCGCCAGCAGATACTTCGCAGCGACTCGTTCGACATCGGCTTGAGTCACCGTCAGCGGAGTGCTGACTCCGGGAATGTTCAGCGTGCCAACCAGCTCCGTGTGCCTCGCCACAAATGCCGCGACATCCGCCGCGGCCGCTGGCTTGCCGATCGAATCCGCGACATCAATCGTGAAGAAGTCCGAGCAACTCATGAAGCGGTCCACCGTCTCCAGCCGGATGTGGTCCGCATCGACGTGCCAACCTTTGTTCCAACCGAGTTCCTTGACCGCAGCCTGCGCGGCATCGAACACGCTCTGCGGTTCCGAACCGATGAAGGTATGTTCGCGATGGGACTTGTTCCAAACCGGAGCGACATCAATGCCGTCCTGCGCCAGCATCTGAAAGGCCCGCAACTGAGCCTTCGCCTGATGGGCAAACCGGTCACCAACACCAATCGAAAACCGTTCCAGCATGAGCATTGATATTGTCTTTCGTAATGTGACACAGCTTGAGACTCCGCCCCGAGACTCGACCAAACACCTTCGGTGTGGAGTTTTGAGTGACGATGAATGAGTCCTCGTCGAGCCCGTCCCAGCGGGGCAAGTGTTCACCGAGGCCAAGCCATTCTGATTCAAAGTGCCATGGCTCGCAAACCACCCTCGCCCCGCAACAGAGCCATCGCCTTGTTGCGGCTGCGAAGCCTGTAGGGTGGGGCCAGCGGCGCTTCGCCGCGCCGGCCCACCAGGATTTCTTGACATTTCCCGATGGTGGGCCGGCGCTCGAAGTGAGCTGGTCCCACCCTCCTGAGGAACTCCCTTTGGAGTGCGGCGTGACCCAGAGGGTGCCCCAACGCCGCTGTTGGATTTTTGTTTTTCGACTTCAGCCTTCGGCGGTGGCAGGAGAGATGTCCGGAGAGAAAGCGAGAGAAACAAAAGCGGAGTCGAGCCTCCGCACTCCAAATGAAGACGGCACCAAACATCATTCGAGCCGGGCCACCCCGCCTGAGTCTCCGTTCGCGTCTCCGTCAAGGAACCGCCGGAGCGCGATGAGTAATTGTCGCACCTCGTCGCGACACGCCGGGAGGAGTGAGCGAGCTTTGCCAAAGTCGCCCTGCGCGGCGGCGATTTCGAGACGATCGGCCGCTGCGACGGCGCGTGTTGCACCTAGATTGTCCGCCGAACCCTTGAGGGTGTGAGCCACGCGACGCAGGCTGGACTGGTCGCGTTCGACCAGATGCTGCTCCAGATCGGCGAGCCATCCAGGGCAAGCCTCGATCAACAGTTCCGCGATCTCGCACAACAAGACTTCATCTCCGTCGATCCGCTCTAACGCCTCCTTCCAATTGAAAACGTCGGTAGTTGCGGGGCTGGGATCGTTCGTCGCTTCGGCGGGCGAATCGCTCTCGGAGGTGGGAGACGACAGCAACTCCTGCACTTGAGCGACCAGTTTCCGTCGGTCGATCGGTTTGGTGGCGAAGTCGTCGCAACCGGCGGCCAGACATTTCTGGCGATCGCCCGACATCGCGTTGGCGGTCAAAGCCAGAATCGGATGCAACCAGCCGTTGTTGCGCAGCTCGCGGGTCGCGGCATAGCCATCCAACACGGGCATCTGCATGTCCATGAGGATCATGTCGAACGGAGCCGACCCGGCCAGTGAGGCCAGTGCCAGATCGACCGCCTTGCGTCCGTTATCGACGATCGTCACGTCGGCCCCACACTTGCGCAGGAACGAGCCGATCAACAACTGATTGTCGGGACCGTCCTCAGCCAGCAACAGTCGCCCCGTCAGCTTCGCGTCATTCGAGATATTGGCCAGCCGACGCAATTCAAACCCGACGGGGGGAGACGATCGCCATTCCACGTCGTCCAGCGGACCGGCCTCCAGCACGACGGTGAAGATGCTGCCGCGATCGGGTTCGCTGGTGACTTCGATATCCCCGCCGAGCAACTGCGCCAACCGGCGGCTGATCGAGAGTCCCAGTCCTGTCCCGCCGAAGCGTCGCGTGACAGAACCGTCCGCCTGACTGAACGGCTCGAACAGTCGTTGCAGTTGCTTGGGCGTCATGCCGATCCCCGTATCGACGATATCAACTCGCAGCATCGGTCGGTCTGTACGGGCATGTTCCACCGAGACTCCAATTTCAACGTGACCTCGCTCGGTAAACTTGACCGCGTTGCCCACCAGGTTGATGAGAATCTGCCGCAGCCGAGTGGGATCGGTGAGAATGGTCTCGGGGACGGAGCCGTGATACGAGAGCAGCAGTCCGACCCGCTTGGCATCGGCTTTCACTCGTAACGCCGAGACCACATCGGCCAGAAGTTCGCCGGGCGAGCAGCTCAGCTTCTCGACCTCCAGCCGTCCCGCTTCAATCTTCGAGAGGTCGAGAATGTCGTTGATGAGCTGCAACAGATGGTGTCCGTTTCGCAGGATCGTCTGGAGTGCCGCCGTTCGCTCGGCCTCGGGCACCTGCGGTTCGAGCAGGTTCTCGGTGAAGCCGAGGATGGCGGTAAGCGGCGTCCGGATTTCGTGGCTCATGTTGGCGAGGAACTGACTCTTCGCCCGATTGGCCGCCTCGGCCGCGTCCATCTGTTGCTGGACGGTGTGATTCGCCAGCTTCAAGAGCTGCGACTGTGCGATCAGCAGCGTGTGAACGTCGATCAAGCGGAACCGTTCGCCATCCCACACAACGATCGGTTCATAAACCTGCGAGGTCGGCCGACCGAGTGCTCGCCCAGCCGCCTCACCCACGGGGCACTTGAACAGGAGCACCAACGGTTGACGCTCTTCCGATTCGAGCAGCAGCCGGACGGGACGTTTGAGATACAACTCAATCCCGAAAGGGCGGCTCAATTGCCCGAGCAGCATCTCGCGCGAGACCAGTCCCACCAGATGCGACTCCGCAGCGACGATCACTCCCGGCAGATCGGGAGAGGCATGAAACTGCTGGTTCAGCACGGTCGTCAGCGTGTCGGGCGAGGCCGTGGTGTCAAAGGAGGGCAAATGCTCCAGCGTCGCGGCGGGAGTCAGCTCGCTCAGCCAGGATTCTTGGAGACACTCTCGGACAGTGGTCGGTGAGTGTTCCGTCAAGGGCGTAAACAATCCGTATTGCATCGTGGACATGACTTGTCATCCCAAAAGACTTTCGCGGCGTTGAACGAGCGACAAACTCTACGCCACTTATCATGCCTCCTCTTGTAAAGAATAGATGAAGTCTTGGTGAGACTTGTTGCTGAGTGCGAGAAACACAAGGCAGAGGAAAATGTCCGGCTTTTCCGAAAGTCGGACTTCTGTCCGTGGTGTCTTTGCGTCCTCTCGGTGTGAAACCAAGCGGGTAAGTGAGCAGCACGGACGACGAACTATACTCCGCGCGGCCGGAACTGAGTCTTTTAACCGCGTGGGCAACGCCCCGCGCGTCGATGGCAAAGCGGCGTTCCACGTTGCACGACGCGCGGGGCGTTGCCCACGCGGTGAAAAGACGCGGCGTAGCCGCAGCCAAAGTAGCCTTCATCGCTCCGCGTGAAGGAAGCCGAGTGCGAGTCCAGCATCGATTGGCATTCTCAGCGTCCACTCCCCTCGGCTTCCTTCACGCGGAGCGATGAAGGCTACTTGTTGAAGACGGAAACGCGCGCAGGGCGGCACGCATCACCCGCGCTGGAAGACTCAGGGCGAAATCCGCGATCTCATTCTGCGGATGAGTGCAGGTCCGACTCATCAATGTCAAACAGCTCGCCGGATCGCAGATCGAACAAGCCTCGCCGGTGAACAGACTCATCGTCGCAGCGTTCCAAGGGCCGACGGCTCATCATCAGTGAATGGAATTCGTCCCGCCCCACGCGGTGCCGCACGATCTCACCGGGGAACTGTTGAAGAATCAATTGACGCCGTCCGATGAACTCGTGGCTGTGAATCATGGGAAGCCTCCAGAAAGCGACCGGGGAAACGCATCAGGCTGACTCCGTCACACCTTGGGCTTCCTGCAAAACTGGTGACACTGAAGCGTTGGCGGCGTTCTATCAGGAACTGCGGGCCGGTTCATCACACGGGACAAAAACTCACATTCGAGAGCAGGGTCTCTCACGACGAGCCGGTCTGGTCGATCTCATCGAGATTGGGCGCAGTCGTTCATTGGTGGTCGCTCATTCTGGTCCACTCTCCCGCCCCCCTTTGGAGGAGTGGGATAGCAGCCTGTTGAAAAGCCGTAGGATGGACGCCCCCGTCCGTCCGTTTCCAATGGGTTTTCGCTCGGGCGAGGCGACCAAGCTACGGTTCTTGATAGGCTGGAAGCCTGTCCCGCAGGCTGCTTTTCACTGTTGACCCACTGATTCACGATTCCTGTCGTAATGTTGTCGAATCGAGCCGCTGATTTGTTGATTCCATCTGCTAAGATGACAGTTTCTGTCACTGATGTACGCGATTCATCATGAGGATTTGTCATCCGATCAACAGGAATCGTGATCCGAGCAAGTGGAATCAGTTCCCGAGCAAGTGGAACAGTCGTCCGACTGGATCGAATCGTGTCCCGATTCAATGAAATTGTTGTCCGAGAGACTGGAATAGGACTCCGATCAACGTAATTCGTGATCCTCTTCACGGGAATTTCGGCAAAAGCGAATATGAACTTCATCATCAAAGCCAGAATGTGATCCCAATGGCATTGCAGTTTCGTGATGCCGAGAATTCGCCACACCTTATTTTAAGGGAATCTTGCCATGCCGATCTCCGGGCCGTCGTCGTACATTCCAACTCTGGAAGAATTTCTCGCGCACTGGGCCATCGCCGACACCACTCTGGGAGCGGGGAACGAGATCGTGCTGCCCGTGGGAGTGACTCGGGCGACACTGATCGCCCGGCAGGCCGCGCTCGTGGCGAAGCGGGAAGAGTTGCAGGCCAAGCTGAACATGCAGGAGACCACGCGAGGCGAGATCGACCTGCTCAAGATCTCGCTCCTCGAACGAACCCACCAGTTCAACGACAAGGTCCGGGCCTACCTGCCGGACTCGAAGTGGATCGCCGCGCTGCCGCTCATGCCGAGCTATTCCGATGGACAGGGAAACTTCCTCGATCCCCTGGACGACGCGGCGACGCTGTGGCTCCAGTTGAACGCCGATCCCGGAACGGTCGCGCCCTTCACGCTTTTAGGTGCTTACACGCAGGCGATGTTTGCCACCGACCTCACCGCGCTGAAGACGGCCTATGCGGCCCTGAACGCCGCCGATGTTGCCGCGACGGTGGTGCGGAGCGAACGGAACAGTCTGCAGGACGAAATCTATCCCCTGCTGAAGAGCTATCGCATCGTCCTGCCGACCGGGTTTGCCCGAGGTCACGCGCTGATCGTGAGTCTGCCGCGCCTCACCCCGCTGCCGGGAAGCACTCCCGCTGAAGTGACAGTGACGGTCGTGTGGGACGCCGCGTTGGAACAGGCGCGCATCACCTGGACCGAGAACACGGCGGCCGATCTCGACCACTACGACGTGCGGTTCTGTTCCGGCTCGACGTACTCGACCGATGACGAGTCGATCGTCACCACCGTACCCGGCGACGGTTCGCGCGAAGTCCTCACCACCGCGGGCCTCACCAACCCCGGAGCGACCGCCAGCTTCAAGGTCTACGTCATCACCACCACCGGCAACGAAAAAGGCAGCACGGCGGTCTCGCTCACACGGCCGGACGAGGCATAGGGCGAGCGGTGTCGGACCAAAGCCGAAATGTGGCTCTCCGCCATTCTTGTTGAAAATGGTGTTCCGTGAGCGGCATGGCGCTAGCCGCCGGTTGTTTTCGCCTAAACGGGCGGCACGCGCCATGCCG
>JAYSQC010000088.1:0-27775 GCA_043721755.1 Schlesneria sp. | reverse complement strand
CGGCATGGCGCTAGCCGCCGGTCGTTTTCGCCTACACCGGCGGCTAGCGCCATGCCGCTCACTCAAGCATCCAACACAAATGGCGGAGAGCCGTTTTTCAACAGGCTGTTAAGGGGGGAAATCACGAAGCCGAATCACGCCTATCCCCTCTTTCGGGGCACGGCTAGAATCCCGACCGGCCGAAACTGCCGATCCGGCGTATGGCCGTGTCGAGTCATTGGATCGGTCGAGAAGGGATGCTGGCGATGAGGGACGCGATGGAACGCGGCGGAAAAGTATTGGCACTGGCCTTGGCCTGCGGCTTCGGCCTGTCAGGCTGTCTTCAAACGCAGGAGACTCGGTTCCTGTCGTGTGTTCCCCGCCCATCGGGTGTCGAGGCGAGGTCTTATGAAATTCACGATCCCTTCGCCGATGAGTCTGTCGGGCCGGAAACGTTTACTCGTCCGCGTGCCTTTCAGGAGCCTCGCAGTGACACACGCAAGTCGAGCGATCTTCGCTTTCTGCAAGCGGCTCGGGAGTTCGCTCCGCGGCCCCAAGCTTTCTGGGATCCGCTTTCTCCGACGGGAACCGCCGGCGTGCCCGTGCAGCCTCTCTGGCGAACGCCCGCCTCGTCGAGTCCGATTGCCAGCGCGCCGCGATCTTGGAATGGGCCGACGCACTACAACGTCGTCGGACAGTGAACTCACACCCAACCACAAAACAGGATCAGGTGAGCCGGGCGGCGTCAGCCCTCAGACGTGCTGGATTCTTGGAAAAGTCCAGGGGCTGACGCCGCCCGGCTCACTCGGATTGCATCTGAACGGTCGGTGGGTGTGCACTGCGGTCATTAGTTTCTTACTGGTCGGTTTCACGAACTCGGCTCTCGCTCAGGCCACTCCGTCGAAACGTAACTTTGAGGCAACCGCGTCCGAGTTCGTCTCGCCCGAGACTCAGAAGTCGATTGATCGCGGGCTGGCCTATCTCGCCATTCGTCAGCATCCGGATGGATCGTTCGGATCGGGCAGTACCTACAAGCGGAACGTGGCAGTGACGGCACTGGCGGGGATGGCCTTCCTCTCCGCCGGTCACACGCCGGGGCGAGGCCAATACGGCAAGCACGTGGACCAGTCGATCGAGTTCCTGTTGAGCTGTGCCAAACCGTCAGGCTATATCGTGCGAGAAGACAGCACGGGACACGGCCCGATGTACGGGCACGGATTCGCCACGCTGTTTCTCGCTGAGGTCTATGGCATGACGCCTCGCAAGGACGTGCGCGAGGCCCTCAAGGCGGCGGTCCAACTGATTGTGAACTCGCAAAGTCGTGAGGGAGGTTGGCGCTACGACCCCGACGGTAAGGACGCCGACGTATCGGTGACGGTCTGCCAGATGATGGCTCTCCGCGCGGCTCGCAACAGCGGCATTGCCGTCCCGAAGACGACCGTCGATCAATGCGTCGAATACGTGAAGAAGTGCCAGAACAACGCGGATGGTGGCTTTCGTTATCAGCTCAACATGCGACCGCAAAGCGACTTTCCTCGCTCGGCCGCCGGCGTGGTAACGCTCTACAGTGCGGGTCTCACCGAGGGGCGAGAACTCGAACGAGGTCTTGCCTATTTGATGCGATTCCCGCCGCGAGGCGATCTGCTCCGCTACGACGCTCACTACTTTTACGGTCAGTACTACGCGGTACAGGCGATGTGGCACGCGGGCGACGAATACTGGAAGCAGTGGTATCCCGCCATCCGCGACGAACTGATGATTCGGCAACTGCCCGACGGAAGCTGGTCCGACTCGCTCGTCAACAGTGAGTACGCCACTGCCATGGCGTGCCTCATCTTGCAAATGCCCAACAATTACCTGCCGATTTTCCAGAGGTGAAAGTCGGTTGGAGTGACGACCTGATTTCGCCATGTCGCACACGCGAAACCTTCGCGCTGCGATGGGGTTCAACCCCCGCTTGGTCGTTGTCTGCATAAGACTTGCGACGCGAAACTGAATGTTGCCTGAAACGCTTTGTTTGTGTGGACGGCAACTCAACCTTGGCTTGGTGATCCCGTGATCTTGAAGAGAGGACTGAACATGTTGAAACGCTCGATGTGGTTTTGCAGTGCGGCACTCGCCGCGATGAGTGGCGGAGGGATGACCGCCTTCGCTCAGGATGCGGCTCCGGAAGCAGAGGCTCTGTTCCAAAAGCTCGATAAGAACAGCGATGGCAAGCTGACGAAAGACGAAGTTCCCGAAGAGCAGTCTCGCTTCTTCGAGCGACTCGTGCGGCTGGGCGATGCAGACAAAGATGGCTCGCTGACGAAGGACGAGTTCCAGCAAGCCAACCAGCCCGAAGAGAAGACCAACGCGCCGGTCGGTGGACGCGGCGAGGGTGGTGCGGGACGCGGTGGCGACCCCAAGCAGCGGTTTGAAATGCTGGACAAGAACAAGGATGGCAAGGTCACACTCGATGAAGTTCCCGAGCAGTTTCGTGATCGCCTGGAGCCCGTGTTTGAACGTCTTGGCAAAACAGAACTCACGCTGGAAGACTTCGCGAAACTCCCCAGCCCCGGTGGCAGGGGTGGGCCCGGTGGACCGCGTCCCGACCCGAAAGAGAGCTTCAAGCAGTTCGACAAAAACAGCGATGGCAAGCTCACCAAAGACGAACTTCCCGAACCGATGCGCGAACGTGCGGGACAAATCTTCGAGCGACTCGGCAAGACCGAACTGACGCAAGAGGAGTGGGTGCAGGCGGCGGGACGCTTCATGGGTCAAGCGGGCGGCCAACGTTCTGAACCTGGGGCGGCGTTCAAGCGATTGGACGCCAATGGTGATGGTAAGTTGACCAAGGACGAACTCCCCGCCGACATGCGTGAACGCCTAGCCCCGCTGTTTGAACGGCTCGGCAAGTCGGAATTGACTCAGGACGAGTTCAGTCAAGGAGGCCCGTCGGGGCGTCCCGGCCAAAACCCGCAAGGTCGCCGACCTGAAGGTGATCGCCCCGAGGGAGCGGCTGCCCCTGAAGGTGATCGCCGCCCGGATCAGCCTCGCGCCGAAAGTGGCCGACGTCCGGAAGCCGACCGAGGACCGGATGCTCGCCGTCCTGAAAGCGAACGCCGTCCCGATGGGGATCGTGGGCCTGAAGGTCGCCGCCCAGAGGGTGAACGCCGCGAAGGGGATCGTGGTCCGGAGGGGCGACGGCCGGAGGGAGATCGTGGTCCGGATCAGCCTCGCCCCGAAAATGGCCGACGACCGGAAGGGAATCGTGGACCGGATGCTCGCCGTCCTGAAGGCGAACGTCGCCCCGATGGTGATCGCGGCCCTGAAGGAGATCGTCGTCCGGAGGGTCCGCGTGGCCCGACGATCATTCGCAAGCTCGACAAGAATAACGACGGTCGCGTCTCGAAGGACGAACTGGCCAAGCTGGTCGATCTCTTCGATGAACTCGACACCAATCACGATGGCCAGCTTGATCCGTCCGAGCTGATCGGTGGACCAATGGGTCCGCCGCGCGAGGGAGGAGGCCCCAATGGTGATCGCCGTCCTCAAGGCGACCGTCGTCCTGATGGTGATCGCGGAGCAGAGGGACGCCGCCCTGAAGGAGAGCGCGGCCCGGATGCTCGCCGTCCTGAAGGCGAACGACGCGATTCAGCTCGGCCTGAACGACCTCGCGGTGAAGGTGATGAGCGTCGTCCTGAACGGGATCGTGAAGAACCTCGCAATCGCACCGAGCCACCTCGCAACTGAGGCATGCTCTTCAAGTACGGCACTTTGTCAGTAAGGCGAGCGGCAGGAAATAGTTGACCCGTAGGATGGACGGGGGCGTCCATCCTACGTTGCGCGTACGCGAACTCTTGCCGCTCGCCTAACAAGGACCCCGCCCGAGATCACTCGGACGGGGTCTTGTCGTTTGTTGGTCTCAAGTGAACGCACGGCATTCGTTCGATGGTCGTTTTCAAGAGGCTCACGGTCGTTCACACCAGTGTTCTACACGACCGTGTGCCCAGCCCAGCGGTGATCGCGAATGCTGAAATCCTAGGCTTTTCACACATCAGGCCGTCCCGAAACTGAGAATTCTCCGAGGCGTTAGTTCACGGCTTTGACATGTTCCGAAACCACGGCTAGCATCCCGCCCGCCCATCGGGTCGCGGTTGTCTGAAGGAGTTTTTCTCGTGGCAGACGACCAAGATGAAGATGGGCGACATGCGATGGCGCGAGGCTATGTCCTCGCGTCACGAGTCATGTCGATCGGCATGCAAATGGTCGTTCCGCTGGGGGTCGGTTGGTGGGTCGATTCGGTTTGGAAGACCGCTCCGTGGTGTATGAGTCTCGGGGCCGTGCTCGGGTTTGTGGTCGCGATGTTGGAGTTGATTCATCTCGCCAAAGTGTCCGCGGCTTCCGAGGACGAGCGGGCTTCGCGAGGTGGGAATTTGAATACGGTCGATGTGAAGTTGGATCCCGGCGAGAGGCCAGGTGTTGGCGGGCAAGGTGGTGGCTCGTGAAGTCGGTGCTGGTTCAGCACGCCTGGTTGGCCGCGTCGAACCTGCTGCTGGGGCTGGTTCTGTGCATTCCGGTGTCGCGCCACTTTGGTGCGAACGGCGTTGAGGGACTGGTGCTGGCGGCGGCTCTGTGTCTCATTCCTGGCTTGATGTTTTTGGTGCTTCAGTCGGTTTGGAGTGCCGTGGGGTTCGCGGGTTGCGGCGCACTGGCGGGCGGCGTGTTTCGCATGCTGTTTGCCGTGGCGGGGTTTCTGGCGGTTCGTAGATATCGCCCGGAGATGCCGCCCGTTCTGTTTGGTTGCCTGTTGGCTGTGTTTTATTTGCTGTCGGCTACTGTTGAGACGTGGCTGGTCGTCAGAAGTCTTGATCGTGATTGTTCGGCCTGAGTGGACTGTGGTTTCGGTGATAAGGAATTGAGTGCATGTCGGCAGGTCATGGCCCCTTCGATCACGTCAAGGACAGTGCTGCTTTCGAGCTGCCTGGGTTCGTGACGAGCATCTTTGGGTCGCATGAGTTTGTGTTGCCGAAGATCGGCTCGTTCCAGATCACGAAGTTCATGGTGCTGCAGGTTGTCGCCGCGCTGCTGACGATTTTGATCTTCCGCGGGTTGTCCCGCAGGATTGCCGGTGGTCAACCCGCGAGGGGACTCTGGTGGAACTTCTGGGAAACCATCGCTCTGTTCGTGCGGAATGAAGTCGTCCGGCCTTGTATCGGCGTTCCTCATCATCACGATCCTGAGGGCGGCAAACACGGGCACGCTGAGGTTCACCATGACGCGGCTCATGCCGGTGATTCGGCTCACGGCGTAAGCGGTCGCTTGGTAGAGGCGATTTCGGTGGCTCATCCAGCCGACCGATATCTCCCCTACGTCTGGAGTGTCTTCTTCTACATTCTCTTTTGTAATTTGCTGGGAGCGCTGCCGTTCTTGGGTTCACCCACGGCTGACACCAGCGTGACGGGCGTTTTGGCGTTGATGACGTTTCTGCATGTGGTGCGCTACGGCTCGGAGCAGTCCGGTTTCGTTGGATTTTGGAAGTCGCTCGTCCCCGGCATGGAGTTGCCCGGGCCGCTGGCAATTTTCTTGATTCCCATGATCTGGGTGATTGAGGCCGTCGGGTTGCTGATTAAGCACGCCGTGTTGGCGTTGCGATTGTTTGCCAATCTGCTGGGTGGACACACGGTTATTAGTGTGTTTTTGCTGTTCATTGCTCAGAGTGCCGATCACGGCTCGGTTTGGTGGTTGGTCATGCCGGCCAGCACCGTGGGCCAATTGGCGATCGGATTGCTGGAGTTGTTTGTGTCGTTTTTGCAGGCGTATGTGTTCGCGATGATGACTTGCTTGTTCATCAGCGCGGCGGTGAATCCGCACTGATGGATTTTTCCAGAGGCGGTTTGTTCCTAGTGTGAGTGTGTTTCTGCGAAATTTCCGCCGAGTCCTTGCGACTCGCGGATGGATGCAGCTTTCCGTGGTTGTTCCGGTTTCAGGGTGAGGAGAGTTCCAGTGAGTCAATTGATGCGAGTGATGGGGTGCGCTGCGGCGGCGTTCTTCGCGTTGTCGGCCCCGGCCATGGCGGCTGACGGCAGTATGAGTGGCATTCATTTCGGTGCCGCGATTGGTGCCGCTGTGACGATTCTCGGTGCCGGATACGGTATCGGCAAGATCGGTACGGCAGCGGTTGAGAGCATGGCTCGCCAACCCGAGGCGGCCAATAAGATTCAGACCGCGATGATCATTGCGGCGGCACTGATCGAAGGCGTGACGCTGGTCGCCCTGATCGTGTGCATCATGAGCATCGGCTCCGGCCCGTACTTCGAGCCTAAGTAATCACGATTTGCGTACAGGCTGTTGGTGTGTCTCAGGCATGGCAGGCTGATGGTCAGCTCTCGTCAGGCTCTACTCAAGTGAGGCTCTGCAGAATGAGCGGTTTGCTGCGGCGTTTGTTGTTGTTGGTGGTGGTGGGTTGCCTGTCGCTGTGTGGCAGTCAGCAATTTGCGTTGGCCGCTGCGCATGGTGATCAGCACACGGCAGGCGACGCGCCGCAGCAGAAGGGCGTGCCGGGAATGGTTCCGGCCAGCAAGGATCTGCCGCTGTGGTCGCTCGTCACGTTCGTCTTAATGATGTTGGTGCTGGGCAAGTTTGTCTGGCCCGCGTTGAATGACGGGTTGATCGAGCGTGAGCGCAAGATTCGCCAAGACATTACAGATGCCGAGGGCAACCGCCACAAGACGGAAGTGATGGTCAAAGAGCACGAGGCCCGGTTGGCCAAGGTGCAAGACGAAGTTCGTGAAATCTTGGCGGAGGCTCGTCGCGATGCCGAACATGCAAAGCTGGAGATTGTCACCACGGCACAAAAGGAAGCTGAAGCCACGAAGCAGCGGGCGATTGTTGAGATTGGTCGCTCGAAAGACCAAGCCTTGGCGGAGTTGTTCGACTTCGTGTCCAACAACGTGCTTCATGCGACAGAACATGTGATCGGTCGCAGCCTGACGGGAACCGATCACGAGCGGCTCGTTCGCGAATCGTTGGCTCAGTTGAATGTGCGGAGGAACTGAGTGGCATCGCTCTCAGTCGATTCACTCTGGTGAGTTGCTTTGAGTCTTCCGGTCAGTGCCCGCCAGTTGGTTCTGGTTTGAGAGCGTCAAGACGCGAGCGAGGTCGTTCGGTCATCAGGATGAACGTCGTGGATACCCAGGTACAAACTCGAATCCCTAACGTGATGGAAGACCCCAGCGCCCAATCGGTCGCCAAGGTTTATGCCGTCGCGTATCTCGATTCGGCGGGCGGGTCTGGTGGCGAAGCGGCGGTGACGGAGCTGGATTCGTTCGTCGATGACGTGTTGTCGGCGAATGCTCAGTTCGACCAGTTGGTGCGCGGCTCGGCACTCGGGCGAGATGAGAAATTGCAGTTGATCGATCGGGTCGTTACCGGTCGGGCCACGCCGTTGTTTGCGAACTTTTTGAAAGTCCTCGCCAATCACGGTCGGGCGGATTTGTTGAGATCGATTCGGCAGCAAGCCGACATTGAACTTGAACGTCGGGCGGGAAAGAGACGGGTCAGCGTCAGCAGTGCTGCTGAGTTGTCTGCGGACTCCGTGGCAGCGATTCGTTCTTCGCTGGCCACCTCGCTCGGATGCGATCCCATTTTGGAAACGCGAGTCGATCCGTCGCTGCTTGGCGGTCTGGTCGTTCGCGTGGGAGACACCGTCTACGACGGTTCCCTCAAAACACAAGTTAAGCAACTTCGTGCTCGATTGCGCGAGAGGTGTCTGAATGAAATTCAACGCGGGCGAGATCGCTTCAGTCATCCAGAAGGAAATTGAAGACTTTCGCGGTCAGCTTCAAACCAATGAAGTCGGTCGCGTGGTCGAAGTGGGTGACGGTATCGCGCGAGTCTACGGCTTGGCTTCGGCCATGGCCGGTGAAATGGTCGAATTCTCCAGCGGTGTTCGCGGACAGGTGTTCAACCTGGAAGAGAACTCCGTTGGCGTGATCATTCTCGGCGACTATCTCAAAATCGCCGAAGGCGACGAGGTCAAGACGACCGGCAAACTGTTGTCGGTCGCAGTCGGCGATGCGCTGATCGGGCGCGTGGTCGATCCGTTGGGCAACGCGCTTGACGGCAAAGGTCCGGTTGTCACGAGCGAGTTCCGTCCGCTCGAAAACACAGCTCCCGGCGTGTCCGGCCGTCAACCTGTTAAGCAGCCGCTGCAAACGGGGATCAAGGCTGTCGATGCCATGACGCCCGTCGGCCGCGGCCAACGCGAATTGATCATTGGCGACCGCAAGACGGGCAAGACGGCTGTCGCGATTGACGCGATCATCAATCAAAAGGGTGGCGACGTCATCTGCGTGTACGTGTCCTGCGGCCAACGTGCCAGCTCGACCGCCGCGATCGTTGAATCGCTCACCAAAGCAGGCGCGATGGACTACACAATTGTCGTGTGTGCCACCGCCAGCGACCCGGCTCCGCTGCAATACATCGCACCCTACGCCGGTGCCGCGATTGCCGAGTACTTCATGTACCAAGGCAAGCACACGTTGGTTGTGTATGACGATTTGACGCGCCAGGCCACCGCTTACCGTCAGTTGTCGTTGCTCATGCGACGGCCGCCTGGTCGCGAGGCCTATCCCGGTGACGTGTTCTACTGTCACAGCCGCCTGCTCGAACGAGCGGCCAAGCTGAGCGATGAACTCGGTGGCGGTTCGATGACTGCACTGCCGATCATCGAAACGCTGGAAGGCGAAGTTTCGGCCTACATCCCGACGAACGTGATCTCGATCACCGACGGCCAGATCTATCTCGAACCGGACTTGTTCTTCAAGGGCGTTCGCCCGGCCATCAACGTCGGTATTTCAGTCTCTCGCGTGGGTGGTAACGCTCAGACGAAGGCCATGAAAAAGGTCGCCGGGAGTTTGCGTCTGGACCTCGCCGCGTTCCGCGAACTCGAAGCGTTCGCTCAGCTCGGTACGGAACTCGACAAGGCGACGCAGCAGCAACTGGATCGCGGCTACCGCATGGTCGAGTTGCTCAAGCAGCCGCAGTTCCAACCGCTCGGTATGGCTGATCAAGTCATGAGTATCTACGGCGGCTCGAAGGGTTACTTCGACAAGGTGCCGGTCCCGCGTGTTCAAGAGGCCGAGTCGCACATGCTTCAATTCATGCGCGATGAGAAGAGCGAAGTGCGCGACGCGATCATTCAAAGCGGAGCACTCGACGATAAGACAGAAGCGGCGTTGAAGTCGGCGTTGGGAGAATGGCGGACCCGTTGGGAAACGACGGTTGCCAAGTAAAATTCGTCGAAGTTCAACGATGTAGGATGGGCACTCTTGCTCGTCCGGTTTTGGGGATAAGAAGCGGACGGGCAAGAGTGCCCGTCCTACAAATTGCGAATTGGGTGTGTGGATTCATGGCCAAAGCACGAGCGATCATCAAACGGTTGAAGGCCGTTCGCAACGTCCGCAAAATCACGCGGACGATGGAGCTGGTCGCGACCGCTCGTTTCAAAAAAGCGATGGATCGCGCGACTCAGGCTGCCGCGTATACCAAGAAGATGTCCGAGATCGTCGCCGACTTGTCGGAGGCGTTGAAAAACAGTGGCTCATCGATTTCGCACCCGCTGCTGCAACAGCGCGAGTCGGAAAAGAAGAGTATTTTGTTGGTGGTCACTTCAAATCGCGGACTGTGCGGTGGTTACAACGCTGCGATTCTGCGTCACACGCAACAGCGGGTTCGACAGGCTCGGGCCGATGGCGTGCAGCTAGATGTTGAAGTGTCGGGCAAGCGCGGGATTGGCTTCTTCAAGTTTCAAAAGCTGCCGACCAGCGCGAGCTACACTCACTTTGAAGATCGCGTCTCATTCGACGAAGTGGATGTTTTGGCGAAGCGTTTCACCGAGCAGTTCGTGCGCGGTGAGATCGACCGACTCGACGTGGCCTATACACGGTTTATTTCGATGTCGCGGCAGGTCGCTGTCGTAGAAACATTGTTGCCGATCGGAAAACTCGTCGGAGCGGAACCGAAAGCGGCCACGAAGACTAAGACGGAGTATGAGTTCCTGCCGTCGCCGCAGGAGATTTTGGAAGAGATCGTTCCCGCATCGTTCAAGGCCCGGTTGTTCAAGTGCTTCCTCGATGCGGCCGTCAGTGAACAAATCTCGCGCATGGTCGCCATGAAGAGCGCGACCGAGAACGCGGATGGCATGATTCGCGTGTTGCGTGCCCAATATAACCGAGCCAGACAATCTCAGATTACCTCGGAACTCAGCGAGATCATCGGCGGAGCCGCCGCGCTGGAGTGATACGTGTCGGGTGGGCCGTGCCCGCCACAACCTGCAGCCAACTCACGGTGGGCGAAGCCCACCCTACAAATACAGTAGTTCATCCGTTTTGTGTGACAGAATGGCCGCGAGGCCGTTCGAGAGAAGAGACCTCAAGTCATGACCACAGCGACCGGCAACATTGGCCATGTAACGCAGATTATCGGCTCGACGTTCGACGCAGAGTTCGACGGGGCACATCTGCCGGGCATCTACAACGCCGTAAAGATTGAGACCGAAATCAAGGGCCTCAAGATCAAGGTCACTGGCGAAGTGCAGCAGCACCTCGGCGGTGGACGCGTGCGTTGCGTGGCACTCGGTTCGACGGACGGCATGGTTCGCGGCATGGACGTGCTCGATACCGGTGGTCCTGTGACCGTGCCCGTCGGCAAGGGGACGCTCGGCCGCGTGTTCAACGTGCTCGGCGATCCCATTGACGGTCGCGGCGAAGTTCAACACGAAGAACGCTGGTCGATCCATCGTGATCCTCCCAAGCTGGAAGACCTCAGTTCCAAGACTGAGTTGTTTGAAACTGGCATCAAGGTCATCGATCTGCTCGTGCCGTTCGTGCGCGGCGGTAAAGCCGGTCTGTTCGGTGGTGCCGGTCTCGGCAAGACCGTGATCCTGACCGAGTTGATCGCACGTATCGCGGCGGCTCACGGTGGTTACTCGGTGTTCGCGGGCGTCGGTGAACGAACCCGTGAAGGAAACGATCTGTGGCTCGAAATGCAGGAAGCCGAGATCGGTGACACCGGTCGTCACGTCATCGAGCAAACTGCAATGGTGTTCGGTCAAATGAACGAACCACCAGGTGCTCGTCTCCGCGTGGCGTTGACCGCGTTGACGATGGCCGAGTGGTTCCGCGATGCCACCGGTGCCGACACCCTGCTGTTCGTGGACAACATTTTTCGGTTCTCGCAGGCCGGTTCTGAAGTGTCTGCGCTGCTCGGCCGGATGCCGTCCGCAGTGGGTTATCAGCCGACGCTCGGTACGGAATTGGGTGCCCTCCAAGAGCGAATTACGTCTACGAATCGCGGAGCCATTACCTCGGTGCAAGCCGTGTACGTTCCGGCCGATGATCCGACCGACCCCGCGCCCGCGACCGCGTTCGCGCACTTGGATGCGTTCCTGTATCTCGAACGCCGCATCGCGGAAAAGGGCCTCTATCCGGCTATTGACCCGCTGTCGTCGTCGTCTCGAATTCTCGACCCACTGGTTGTGGGTGAACGTCACTACAAGATCGCTCGCCGCGTGCAACAGATTCTCCAACGGTATCGCGAACTCCAAGACATCATCGCGATTCTCGGTATCGACGAGTTGAGCGAAGAGGACAAGTTGGTCGTGCATCGTGCTCGCCGTATCGAGCGGTTCCTGTCGCAGCCGTTCCTCGTGGCGGAAGCGTTCACCGGGAAAAAAGGCAAGATTACGTCTCGCGAAGAGACAATCGTCAGCTTCGAGGAACTGTGCGACGGCAAGTGGGATCACTTACCCGAAGCCGCGTTCCTCTATGTTGGCGGTATTCAAGAAGCAGCCGAACAGGCCGAGAGACTGGCGAAGAGTTGAGAGAGTTGGATTGAGGGATGGCCTGCGGCTCTCCGAAGCAAGGCGAAGATCAGGACCAAAATGAACGACGACATACGGTGCGGGATCAATCCCTCCCGTAGCTCCGTGGTGAGAGCCGCCTTCTTATAGATGGCAGGTCGTCGGTTCGATTCCGACCGGGAGGATTGATCCCGGTCATTGCGCGGCCATACAGATAACTGCATTCGGTTCCCAAACTATGTCCATCAGTGAAAAGCTGCGACTTGTGATCGTGACGCCCGAGCGAACTCTGTTCGACGAGCCTGTCTCGGCGCTGCGCTTCCCGCTGTATGACGGTGACATCGGCATCCTGCCGGGGCGTCTGCCATTGATCGGTCGATTGGGGAGCGGCGAACTAAAGGTGACGACTGCCTCGGGTGAACGGAGCTTCTTTATCGACGGAGGCTTCGCTCAGGTCGAGGGGGCGTTGATCTCGCTGCTCACACATCGGGCGGTGGCCGTGAGCGAGTTGTCCGTGGCCGATGCCGAGAAACAGCTTGCTGCTGCGGACGCGAAGCCCGCCAAGGGTGAGGTTGAGGTGACCGCAAAGCTCGCCGATCAACAGCGTGCTCGCCGGATGTTGACGCTCGCGAAGCGAGGCCGCTGAGGGTTTGCGGTGATATTAGGAATCGGAATGACAGGGCACGCATTACGCGTGCCCTTTTCTTTTGGGTGCGATCGATGCCAGCGTATGAGCCGGTTTTCTGAGGGACATCTCCCAGGAAGTCCTTTCTGTCCGATTGCGAACGTGGGGGCGAGTGCCTTTAATGGCGAAGGCTGTCATCGGGATCGCTGTTCGTTCTGTTCTTGTTTGGAGTGCTTCATCGTGGCTCGACTGACTGATGAGACCCATGCTCGTTGGACGTGGTGGGCGGCGGCCGGAGCTGCGCTGAGTGTGGTGCTGTCGGTCTGGTTGGCGGCTGGGCCGTTGGTTGAGGCTCAGACCGGCAAGGCCAAAGCCCGGCCCAAGGCGGTCAGTCCGAATGAGATGAAGAAGCTGGACGTGCGCATGGACGACGTGCAGAAGTCGTTTATCAAAGATACGGCCACGCTGATCCGCGACTTCGAGGAAGCCGGCCAACCCGAACGGGCCAAGGTGTTACTCGAAGTGTTGCTGAAGCTCGATCCGAAGAACGATTCGATTCAGAAGAAAATCGATGACCTCAACGACAAGATTCTCGATCAGAGCGAGTTCGAGTACGAGCTGGATGTGAGCAAGTCTTGGGTGCAGGTTGGTGTGGTGACGGGCGGCAAGCTGGCACGCATCACGGCCGAAGGGGACTACAAGTTCGATGCGGCGGGCAAACTGACGGCCGATGGCGTGCCTGCACAAGATCCCGCCAACGACATGGTCGCGGGAGTCCCGATGGGGACGCTGATGGGGGTCGTGATGCCGGCCAATCCTCAGCCCAATCGCAATAACAACGGCAACCCCAACAAGCCTCCTCCGTTTGCAGTGAAGTCCGAACATGAATGGACGCCGAAGCAGGACGGAGTGCTGCTCTTGAAGTTGAACTTCCCTGCGGGCACGAAGTGTACGGGCAAGTTGAAGCTGAAGGTCAGCGGCATGTTGAAGACAACGTGAACGGAGCCTTGGTCAGATGGTGACGCTTGATCGGGAGCAAACGGCTGCGCCGCTGATTGGCGTGGGGCTGGTCGGGGAGTCCTCGACTAGCCGCTTTCTGTGTGAACGGCTCTCGTTGCGCTGCGATCTGCGTCTCGTGGCGGTCTGCGTTGAGGACAACTCAAAAACGCAGTTGCCATCGAGTCTCTCAAAAAACGTACTCGCAGGGATCGCGTGTCCGGCATTTGCGACTGCGTTCGATCTGATCGCGGCTCTCGGAGTTCACGTCATTCATTTTGCGGCAGGCTCATCCAGTGACACGATGTTTGCGGCGTTGGGCAGATCGAAGTCGATCATCATCGAAGCTCCACAGGAACTGACGATCGACGAGTTGGAACGACTCTCGCTCGCCGCCATTGAACACGGGCAAGTCGCGGCGATCTACGAGCCGCGCCGGTGGGATCGCGACTTTCTGCAAGCACGCTGCGCGTTGGAGAGCGGTCGGCTCGGCAAACTGCTGCGGTTGAGATACTCCGTCCACGACAGTTGCCTTCCCGGCGAGTTGTTCCCGCTCGGGATCGCGAAGGAATTGGGATCACACGTCCTCGACCAGATGCTGCAACTGGTCGGGCCGAACGCATTGAACGTGCAAGACGGAAGCGCGCTGTTTGTCTGGCGTCATTTCCCTTCGGCTCGCGATCGCAGCGCAGGCTTCACCGCCAGCTTCGAGTTCTCCGAAGACGTGTCGGCGATCATCGAAATTCAGACGCGATCACTGCTCGGCACCCGTTCGGGTTGGATGCTCGAAGGGACCGCAGGAGCCTACCGCAACGGCAACCTCTTCACGCGAACGGTCGATGGCGAGATCGTCGATGAGCCACTGCCCGCCCCGACCGTATCGAGCGATCCGTTCCTCGACGCATTGTCGGACAAGCTGCGAGGCAACTCCGCCGATCTCCCCACGGTGCGCGATGCCATTCGTGTGGCGGCGCTGTTGTTCAACAGGTCAACGGACACATCCCGCACTGTCGAACTTACCGGCGGCTGATTTCTGATTCGATCCAAGCCTGACGCGCAAGCGAAGTGTTTTTATCCGCCCTCCTTCGCTTGCGCGTCAGGCTTCAAACGCCAACAACTGAGCCACCGCATACGCACACGCCGCTTCGGCGATGCCCGGTGTGAGTTGCTCGTCCAGTGAGACGATCTTCGCTGTGACCGTGCGTCGATTCTCCGCGACCAGCCGTCGCGCGAGGAACGAACCGGAGCCGGAGACGATGACCGTTTCGACCGGCGTCTCGAACCGCGCGGCGACTCGTTCGAGTGAACCCGCCAACCGCTGACGCTGCACGTCGGCGAGGAACCGCGCGATCTGAACAGCCTCGTCGAATGAGACCTCATCGCGGTCGCAACACAGGCAGCGCGCCAGTCGATCATGCGCGGCGGCCTTGGTCGCCGGCTTGCCGTTTGCCGTTTCCAAGTCTTTCGTGTCCTCGGCGATTTCGTTCAGCAACAGATACACGTCGAGCGTCGTCGCAAACAACTCGGCCGCCAGTGGACAGTAGCCGTCGCGAAACGGCACGGCATGCGCGATGGCACACAGCGGCGTCCGCTTCACTCCCGAGTACGACAGCTCACCCGTTTGCAGACGCGCCACGTCGGTCAGCCCCTGCGCCACCGGTCGGCCCTCGACGAGCGGAATGATGTCGGTCGTCGTGGTCCCGATGTCGAGGAGCAGCGATGAGTGACGAGTGGGAGCAAGAAACTCTCGTCCACACCACGTCGCCAGCGCGTGCCAGTTCGCCGCCGCAACGAGCATCGGTTGTGAGGCCGCTTCTTTCGCCGAAATGAATCGCCCGGCTGTCGTCCACACATCAATCTGCGACGAACCTGCACTGGACTCGACCGCATCAAGGATGAACCGTACCCCTTCGCTCTTCGTCGCGAAGCAGTCAGCCAACTCAGCGGTCATCGTCACGGCAACATGCTCCGTTTGCGGGAACTCGGCGAGGATCGAGGCGATCTCGTCGGCAAGCTGCTCGTGCCGCTTCCACATCGCAAACGGACGGCTCACCGTTCGCCCGGCCTCATCCGCCCCCTTGATGTTCGCGCCGCCAATGTCGAGACCGAGGATGCTCATGGTGTGAAGAGATGTAGAAGAGTTTTGACCACAGATGTCACGGATGGGCACAGATAAGAATCAATTCAGCCGGCCATTCTGCCTCTTGTCTTAATCTGTGCCCATCCGTGTAATCCGTGGTCAAAACTCTAGAGCCTGATTGATGCACATGAAACTGCTCGGCATGATGCCCGCGTTCGATCCCTTTCACAATCCGACGCCGTTCCCTGCGGGAGTCTTCTCATGCGATACCTGTTCGCGTTTCTGGCGTTCTTCGCGGCCAACGTCCTGGTCCTCGCGGGGGACGGCAACCGGCTGTCGTATCTGGACTCGAGCGAGGTCTGGTATCCGCACCAGGATTTCCCAAAGCTCATCACGCCGCAGTGGGTTGGTGACGAGGGCGTCGAGTGCGTGGTGACGCTCGCCATCGACGACATGCGCGACACGGCCAAGTACGAGGCGTATCTGCGTCCGATCTTGCAGCGGCTGAAACAGATCGACGGCCGCGCGCCGGTCAGCATCATGACCAACTCGGTCAAACCTGACGATCCGCAACTTCAAGCGTGGCTGCAAGAGGGACTGAGCCTCGAGTGTCACACGGCCGATCATCCGTGCCCGCTGCTGGCGGGTGGGAGTGGGGTCGTAGGTCTTGTCCCCTCTCCCCCGTCTTCGGGGGAGAGGGTTAGGGGGCCGAATGGCGTGAAACCTTCCAATGCAGGTGACTCTTCAATCAAGCCTGACTCTGTGTTCAGCTCCCCTCACCCTAACCCTCTCCCCCCCAAGGCGGGGGGCGAGGGAACAGGAGAACAGCCACCGAACAATGCTCAACGTTCGCCGGGCCTCCTCAAGGCCAAGGCCACCTACGACAAGTGCGTCGATCTGATGGCGTCGATCCCCAACAACAAGCCGGTCGCGTTTCGGACTCCCTGTTGTGACTCGCTCAATACCGTCAGCCCGCGGCTCTTCTCGGAGATCATCAACCGGACGACGCCGGGCGGGAATTTCCTGCAACTCGATTCGTCGGTCTTCACGCTCTACACGGCCGACGACCCGAGCATCCCGCGCGAACTGGTGACCGATCCCGACGGCCGGGAGAAGTTCCGCAAATACATCCCGCGCAAGCTGGCGCGAGGCAACGTGGTCCACGACGGCTTCGTGAACACCATCGAGAACTATCCGTATCCCTACGTGATCCAGCGGCTGTGCTGGGAGTTCCCCTGCATGGTCCCCAGCGACTGGTCGGCCAATCACCTGCACCAGCCGAACAACCCGGACACGGTCCGCGACCTGAAGGCGGCCCTCGACATCACGGTCCTCAAGCAGGGCGTCTTCAACCTCGTCTTCCATCCCCACGGCTGGATCAAGTCCGAGCAAGTCATCGAACTGATCGACCACGCCGTCGCCAAGCACGGCAAGAAGGTGAAGTTCCTGAACTTCAGGGAGTGCGTCGAGCGGTTGAACAAGAACATGCTCGATGGGCAGCCGCTACGGAACAAGCAAGGAAACGATAACGGTGTGCGGCTATTGGATGTCGATCATGACGGGTTTATCGATGTGCTCAGAACCGGAGACGTTACCGCACATCTTCGCGTCTGGAATCCCGACAGGAATCAATGGAAGAGGGCACCGGAGCCATTTCGCGGTTGGGAGGCCAGTCAACTGCAATTTGCGGTCAAGTCTCCGCGCGGCGAAGCAAGTGTATTCCTCAAAGGTTTTGGCAGCGTCTGGACAACATGGCCCTGGCTTGAAGCATCAGAGCATCCGTTGCCTGACGAGAAGATTACCGCGTCCCAATATCTCGACATCGACGGCGATGGTTCTGCCGAGTTCATCTACTCGTCGTGGCTAAAACCCGCCAATCGTCCGGAAATGGTGCTCGTCGGCCATGCGAAAAAGATGGGACAGAATGAATCCTGGAAACTTCCCACAGCCTGTTCGCTCGTGAGTCAGTCTGGAGGCGACGAAGGCGTTCGCTTCGTCGATGTGAATGGGGATGGTCGCCTCGATTTCGTCATCTCCAATGCTGCACGCTATGGAGTCTGGCTTTTTGAATCGGTGGATCAGGGCTGGTCCATCGAACTCCTCAACATCAAACGCGACAAGAAACAGCCAAGCGATCTCGAACTGCCGCCCATCGTGCGGGAGGACGGTTCGGACAACGGGTTCTTCGTGAGGGATCGGCATCTGTGCTGGATCAACGAGGACACGGATGGCCTGCCCGATTTCCTCCTGCGGGTGGCGTTCGACAAGTTGCTCGGGGATCGGCTGCCGGACGCGAAGTCGCCCGAGGCGGCGAAGCAGTCGATGCGCGTCGCCCCCGGTTATCGAGTGGACCTCGTCGCGCACGAGCCGCTGACGATGGACCCGGTCGCCTTCGATTGGGGACCGGACGGAAAGCTCTGGGTCGCCGAGATGGCCGACTATCCGAGGGGCATCCCCGACGACGAACCCGATCCTGCTCTCAATGCTGACTCGCGTCGCGCAGCGACCGTGGTCCCCTCGCCCCCGCCTGTCTTAGGCGAAACGAACACAGCGGGGGAGAGGGCTAGGGTGAGGGGGCCGAGCGGTGAGAAGACTTCCGATCGTGAAGAAGCCGCTTCAAAGTCACCCGAACAGAATCGCAAGCCTGACACGACGATCAGCCCCCCTCACCCTAACCCTCTCCCCCCCAAGGCGGGGGGCGAGGGGACAAAGCCAGGAAAGACAGAAGAACCCCTCACCCTAGCCCTCTCCCCGCAAAGCCGGGGCGAGGGGACCGGAGATGCGAAGCCCAAGCGTGCGGGACGCATTCGCTTCCTCGAAGACACCGACGGCGATGGCCAGTACGACAAGACGACACTCTTTCTGGACGGCGTGCCGTTTCCGAATGGCATCATTGCGTGGAAGAAGGGTGTCCTCGTGTCGGCCGCGCCAGACATCTTCTATGCCGAGGACACCGACGGCGACGGCAAGGCCGATGTGAAGAAGGTGCTCTTCACCGGCTTCGCGGAAGGGAACCAGCAGCATCGCGCGAATGGATTCACGCGCGGCTTGGACAACTGGCTCTATCTGGCGAATGGAGACAGTGGCGGGACGATTTCTGTGGTCGGTTCACTCCGTGAACCGGACTCCTTTTCGCGGAGCGAAAAGACCACAGAAGGCGAGAAGGCGAAGACGGAAGAGAAGCCCCCTCACCCTAGCCCGCTCCCCCGCAAAGCCGGGGGCGAGGGGACAAAGCCCAAGACCGAAGTAAAGACAATCGACATTCGCGGGCGGGACATTCGCATTCGGCCGGACACGGGTGAAATCGAAGCCGTCAGCGGACAGTCTCAGTTCGGGCGCAATCGAGACGACTGGGGCAACTGGTTCGGCAACAACAACAGCCGACCGATGTACCACTATGTCCTCGACGATCACTATCTCCGCCGCAACCCGCACCTGGCGGCCCCCCATCCGCAGCAGGATGTCTCGGTTGCACCGGGAGCCGCGCCGGTCTTTCCGACCAGCAAGACGCTGACGCGGTTCAACGACTTTCACACGGCGAACCGCTTCACGTCGGCGTGTTCGGCAATGGTGTATCGGGATGATCTCTTCCGTAGGGTAAGCGTCCCGCTTGCCCGTGACGGTGCAGTGGATCGCACCAACGGAGAAGACGGGCAAGCCGGAGGCTTACCCTACGACTTCGTCTTCATCAGCGAACCGGTCCACAACCTGGTCCATCGCGAGGTCATGACGCCGGACGGTTTGAGCTTCACCAGCCGGAGACATCCCAACGAGGAGCAGTCCGAGTTTCTGTCCTCGACCGACAACTGGTTCCGGCCGACTCAGTTGAAGACCGGGCCGGACGGAGCGCTCTACGTGGCCGACATGTATCGCCTTGTCATCGAGCATCCGCAGTGGATTCCGATCGAGTGGCAGAAGAAGCTCGACCTGCGGGCCGGTCACGACAAGGGCCGCATTTGGCGAGTCGCTCCGATCGGGACCAAGCTTCGTCCGATCCCGCGTCTCGACAAGCTGACCACCGCTGAGTTGGTCGCGGCGCTCGACAGTCCGAACGGCTGGCAGCGCGATCTCGTCCAGCAGTTGCTCATCGACCGGGTCGATCCGGCGGCGGTGCCGTTGCTGAGGGAAAAGGTTGAGGGTCGAGGGTTGAGGGTTGAGGGCAAGAAAGAAGACAAACCATCGACCTCTCCTTCTGACCTTCAACGCTCAACCCTCGACCCTCAACCTTCCTCCGCCCTCGCGCGGCTGCATGCGCTCTGCACGCTCGACGGATTGAAGGACGGTCTCTCGGTTCCGGTTCTTGTTGCGGGGTTGAACGATCTTCACCCCGGAGTTCGTCGCCACGCGGTGCGATTGTGTGAGAAGGCCGACGTGCCGAAGGAGGGTGTCGTCGAGCATCTGGTCAAACTGGTGGATGACGCCGATCCGCAGGTTCGGCTGCAACTGGCGTACACGCTCGGCGAGATCAGGCACGCTCAAGCCGAGGTGGCTCTGGGGAAGTTGGCGGCGAAGGCGAATGGCCAGCCGTGGATGATGGCGGCGGTGCTCAGTTCGCTTCGGGCGGACAACCTCGGTGCGGTGATGGCCGAGGCGATGCAGCACGCCAGTGATCAGACCGGCTTGCTCCAACAGTTGCTGACGCAGGCGACCGCATTCAAGAGCAGTGAGGCTGAGATCGCGTTACTGACGCGCGTGACGGAGCCAGCGCCCGACGGGACGTTTGCCCGCTGGCAGTTCTCCGCGATGGAGCAGTATGCCGTCGCTGCCGAACGGCGCGGTGAGGCCTTTCATCCGCGCATCAACGCCGCCGCAACCCGGTTGGCAGCGCGAATCCACTCGCTGCTGGATGCCGCGCGAAAGTTGGCTGTGAATCCGGAGGCCCTCGTCTCGGATCGAGTCGCCGCCGTGAGAATCCTCGGCCCGACCGGTGATCCGAAAACGGAACTGACATTGCTGAGCGACCTGCTCGCGCCGCAACAGCCTCCCGAATTGCAGTCGGCCGCGCTGACGACGCTCGGTCGCATGAAGGACGTGGCGGTCGCGAAGACATTGCTCACCGGATACCGCTCGTTCGCGCCGGGTCTGCGTGGCGAAGCGTGTTCGGTGCTACTCAGTCGTGAGGCTTGGCGGGATGAGTTGCTGGCCGCTCTCGAAACCAAACAAATCACGCCGACGGACCTCGACGCGGCGAGTCGTCAGCGGTTGCTCGATCACAAATCGAAAGAGGTGCGCGAGCGGGCGGCCAAGCTGCTGGCGGTCGATCTCAACACCGACCGCGCGAAGTTGGTGGCCGAGTACCTGCCGACGATCCGTGCGGGAGGAGACGTGCAGCACGGTAGCCAACTGTTTGCGAAGCGGTGCGCGCAGTGCCACAAGCTTGGCAACGTCGGCCACTCGGTCGGGCCGGACCTCGCGTCGCTGACCGACAAGTCTCCGGACGCGATGCTCGTTGCGATCCTCGATCCGAATCGGGCGGTCGAGACGAAGTTCCTGACGTTCCTGGCGGTCACGAAATCGGGCGTCACGCACACGGGAATCTTGGCGTCGGAAACGGCGAGCAGCCTCACGCTGCGCGCGGCCGAAGCGAAAGAGACGACGTTGCTGCGCAACGAACTCGACGAGTTGCAGTCGAGTACGAAGTCGCTCATGCCCGAGGGCCTCGAACGGGAAGTCAGCCCGACCGACGCGGCGGCGCTGATCGCCTACATCCGCCACAACGTGCCGCTTCCCGCGCGAAAGACCTTCCCCAGCAACGAGCCGACCATCGTGCAGCCGGGCGCCGACGGTTCGATCACGCTCACCCCGTTCACCGCCGAAATTTACGGCCCGACGATCGTGATCGAAGAGAGTCACAAGAACCTCGGCTGGTGGAGCAGCGCCGACGACACGGTCTCATGGACGATCAACGTCCCGCGTGCCGGTCGTTATGCCGTCGCGTGGACGTGGGCCTGTGAGGCTTCAGCGGCGGGCAACACCATCGTCATCGATGCTGCCGGGAAAACAGTCCGTCACAAAGTCGCGGCCACTCCCAGTTGGAACGAGTACCAGACCGCCGACCTCGGTGAACTCGAACTGCCTGCGGGTGAGATCCGGCTCACCGCCAAACCGGCCTCGCGCCCGCTCCCCGCGCTGGCGGATGTGAAGTCGGTCACACTGAGGAAGGTTCCCGAGTAAGGCGTCCGTTTCCATTTTCTTGTCCCCCATCTTCTTGTTTGTTTTCTCGGATCAATACAAACAAGAAGATGGGGGACAAGAAAATGGGAGAGGAGATGGAGCCGCTTTCGTTCTCGACTTGGGTGACGTACAAGTCCCGCCCTCAAGACTCGTCTGTTGGCTGCGGTCTGAGTCGGGAAAGTCGAGTCGATTGTGAACGAAGAATTTGAGCCACAGGCATTGAGGCGGAGCGGCGAATGGCGTTGTTGAGTTTTCGGGACGTGACGTTTGGGTTTGTCAGCCCTCCGTTGTTGGATCATGTCAATTTGCAGATCGAGCGGGGCGAGCGAGTCGGGTTGCTGGGTCGCAACGGGACCGGCAAGTCCACGCTGATGAAGCTGATCGTGGGAAGTCTGCCTCCCGATTCCGGCTTTGTCGAACGGCAAGCGGGCACGCGCATCGCGCGGCTCGTGCAGGATGTTCCCATCGGGCGGACGGGGACGATTTTCGATGAGGTCGCGGCGGGGTTGGGTGAGATTGGCGATGCCGTCGCGGCCAACTTCCGCTTGCATCATCCCGACGCCAATCACACGGAAGCCGCTCACGCCTCGCTCACACTGCGCGCGGAAGCGTTGGAGTCTGACAAGGTCTGGCAGGGTGAGCATCTGGTCGATGTGATCCTCGAACGGATGCAGCTCAACCCGCTGCTGCCGTTTGATTCGCTCTCGTCGGGGATGAAGCGGCGCGTGTTGTTGGCTCAAGCCTTGGTCCTTGACCCCGATGTGCTGCTGCTGGACGAACCGACCAACCATCTCGACATCGACGCGATTCAGTGGCTGGAAGACTTCCTGTCGCGGTACTCGGGAACGCTGATCTTCATCACGCATGATCGCGTCTTCTTGCAGAGGCTCGCCCGGCGGATCGTCGAGTTGGATCGGGGCCGATTGTTCGATTGGCCGTGCGACTACGCGACGTTCCTCATTCGGAAGGAAGCGACGTTGGCGGCCGAGGAGCAGCAACAGGCGCTCTTCGACAAGAAGCTGGCGTTGGAAGAAGTCTGGATTCGGAAGGGGATCAAGGCACGCAACGTCCGGAATCAGGGGCGCGTGCGCGCGCTCAAGAAACTGCGCGAAGAACGCGCCGCGCGGCGCGAGCGGATCGGTTCGGTGAAGGTCGAATTGCAAGAGGTGGAACGATCCGGAAGTTTGGTCGCCGATGCGAAAAAGGTCTGTTACTCGGTGCCCACGGAGGCGGGTGAGCGGACCATCATTCGCGATCTCACCACGACCGTGATGCGCGGCGACAAGGTCGGAATCATCGGACCGAACGGGTGCGGGAAGACGACTCTCCTCAGACTGCTGCTAGGCGAACTGACTCCGGAATCGGGCAATATCCGATTGGGGACGAAGATCGAAGTCGCGTACTTCGATCAGTTGCGCGAGCAGCTCGATGAGACCAAGACGTTGCAGCAGAACGTGTCGGATACCGACAAGCTGCTCATCAACGGTCAGCAACGGCACATCATCGGATACATGGAGGACTTCCTGTTCACGCCCGATCGGTCGCGCAGTCCGGCGCGGCATCTGTCGGGGGGCGAGCGGAACAGGTTGTTGCTCGCGCGGCTGTTCTCGAAGCCGTCGAACGTCCTCGTGCTGGATGAACCGACGAACGATCTCGATGCCGAGACGCTCGAACTGCTCGAAAGTCTGATCGTCGAATATCCCGGCACGGTGCTGCTGGTCAGCCACGACCGCGCGTTCTTGAACGAGGTCGCCACGCACACGCTCGTGTTTGAAGGGGATGGTGCAGTCAAGGAGTACGCGGGCGGATACGACGACTGGATCAACCAGAAGCAAGCGGGTGAGGCCGCGCGGCGCGAAGAGCAAGCGGCGGTCGCGGCTGCGTCCAAGACAGACCAAACGGTCGCAACCAAGCCCGCCGCTCGACCTCGCAAACTGAGCTTCAAGGAGCAGCAAGAACTGGAACAACTTCCCAAGCAGATCGACGCCCTCGAAGTGGAACAGCGCGCACTGCACGCAGCGATGGCCGAGCCGAGCTTCTATCAACAAGACGGAGCCGCGATCGCGAAAGCCCGGATGCGGCTGGAAGTTCTTGAGCAGGAACTGGCCGTCACGTTCGATCGGTGGCAGACGTTGGAAGCGCTGTCGCAGTGATCCCCCCAAACAGGACTGGCAGAACGATGGGGGGCAGAACGATGAAGACGAATTCCCGCACCAATTGCTTTCTTGACGTGTCCGACAGAAGTCGGCGTAGGGTGGAACAAGCTCGCTTCGAGCGCCGGCCCACCAGGTAAAACGCCGACACATTCTGGTGGGCCGGCGCTCGAAGCGAGCTTGTCCCACCCTACTTTGATGGCGGATCCGACTTTTGTCGGACACGTCTTTCTTCCATCGTTCTGCCCGCATTGTTCTGCCAGTCTCCGTGTTTCGACATTGGCTTCGAGGCCCGCCATAATCCTCACCTGCCATTCAGCAGTCCTCACCACATGCGAGACCTCTCATGAAGATCACCTTTTACGGCGCGGCGGGCGAAGTCACGGGCAGTCAGCATTTGATTGAGACCGACGCGCTGCGGGTGTTGCTCGACTGCGGTCTGTTTCAGGGACATCGCGCCGAGTCGCGGCGGAAGAACGAACGCTTTCAGTGCCGTCCCAAAGAGTTGAGCGGCGTGATTCTCTCGCACGCACACACCGACCACTGCGGCAACTTGCCGGGGCTGTTCAAGGCGGGTTATCGCGGGCCGGTCTTCTGCACTCCCGCCACGGCCGATGTCGCGGCGGTCATGCTCGGTGACAGTGCTCACATCCAGCAGGAAGACGCGAAGTATTTGAAGCGGAAGCTGGGGCCGGGCCATCCGTCGGTCGAGCCGCTCTACGACGATGAAGACGTGGCGGGACTCCTCAAAAACTTTGAGACGATCCCGTACGGTGAATGGCATGAATTGTCGAAAGACTTTCGGCTGAGGTTCACCGACGCGGGGCACATTGTCGGGTCGGCGATCACGGAGATGGAGATTCGCGAGAAAGGGGACTGGCGGCGCGTCGTCTTTACCGGCGATCTCGGGCGACGTGGCATTCCGTTGCTGCACGATCCGCAGCGCGTGGCCGGTTGCGATGTCCTGATTACCGAGTCGACCTACGCCAATCGCGTGCATCCTCCGGCGGACGACATCAAGCGGCATCTCAAACGCATTCTGAAGCGGGCCGCCGAACGTGGCAGTCGCGTGGTGATCCCCGCGTTCAGCCTCGGCCGGACACAGACGCTCGTCTACTTTTTGAATGAGCTGCACAACGCGGGTGAGCTGCCCGACATCCCGGTCTTCGTGGACAGTCCGCTGTCGAAGGAGATCACGTCGGTCTATCGACACCACGCCGACGTGATGGACATGGAACTCCAGCGGTCGCTCGCGTCGGACAAGGATCCGTTCTCGTTCCCGAACCTCAGGTACGTCGGTTCTCAGCAGGAGAGCATGGCGCTGAACTTCCGTCGCGGGGCGTTCGTGGTGATCGCGTCGAGCGGCATGTGTGAAGCCGGCCGCGTCGTCCATCATCTCAAGCACGCGATCTCGGACCCGAAGAACGTCGTCGTCCTGATCGGTTTTCAGGCGTCGAATACGCTCGGCCGGAAGCTGTTCGACAAGTGGCGCACCGTCCGCATCTTCGACCGCGAGATCGAACTCAACGCCGAGATCGAATCGTTGCAGGGCCTGTCCGCCCATGCCGATGCCGAGGACTTCAAATGGTGGTTCGAGGGTCTCGCGCAGGATCGAGGGATCGGCCGCGCCTTCGTGGTCCACGGCGAACCTGACTCGGCGAAAGCCTTGGCCGGAATGCTGGCCGACTTCAGCGACGAACCGGCCACCGTGCCGAAGTTCGGGGAATCGTTTGAGGTGTGACAGCCTGTTGAAAACGTAGGGTAAGCGTCTCGCTTGCCCTATTTCCAACGGCCATCACGGGCAAGCGAGACGCTTACCCTACGGGCGTCCCGTGAGAGGCAACACCATGCAGCTCGAAGACCTTCCCAACATCGGCAAGTCGATCGCGACCGGTCTGCGGCGAGTCGGCATCCTGCGGCCCGATCAACTGTTGCATCGCGAGCCGCTCGCCGTGTTTCTGGACTTGGCATCCGCGATGGGCCATCGCCACGATCCCTGTGTGCTTTACACGCTGCTGGCTGTCCGGCATTTTCAGATCAGCTCGGAAGCGAAGCCGTGGTGGAAGTTCACGGCCGAAGGCCAGCGTTTGTTGGCCGTTCACAATGAGGCAACACCCGGAGAATGAGTTACCCGTAGGATGGACGCCTCGTCCGTCCGAGGTTGCCGGCGCGGACGGACGAGGCGTCCATCCTACGGGGCGATTTATCAGCGGGCGTTGCCTAAGAGAATCAACTCATGCAGTTGGACGACACGATGAACAAAAGCGTTTCGATGACTCCGTCACCGCGCGACATCACGCGCCGTTGGTTCTTCAAAGACTGCGGCGTTGGGTTGGGATCGGCGGCGTTGTACTCGCTGTTGCGGGACGAGGTGGCTCGCGGGGCGACGGGTTCGTCAGACGGGCTGGCTGCGCGGGCGAGTCACTTCGCGCCGAAGGCCAAGCGGGTGATCTACCTGTTCATGGCGGGAGCACCCTCACACCTCGAACTGTTTGACAACAAGCCGGAACTCGCGAAGTGGGACGGCAAGCTGCCGCCGGCCGAGCTGCTGAAGGGCTATCGCGCGGCGTTCATCAATCCGAACTCGAAGCTGCTTGGGCCGAAGTTCAAGTTTGCGAAGCATGGCGAGAGCGGGGCCGAGCTGTCGGAACTCTTGCCGCATCTCGCCACCGTGGCCGATGACATTGCGATCGTGAAGTCGATGACGACGGATGCGTTCAACCACGCCCCCGCTCAGATCATGATGAATACGGGCGCACAGCAGTTTGGCCGACCGAGTCTCGGCGCGTGGACGATGTACGGGCTGGGGAGCGAATCGCAGAACCTGCCCGGCTTCGTCGTGTTCAGTTCGGGAAAGAAGGGGCCGAGCGGCGGGTCGTCCAACTGGGGCTGCGGCTTCCTGCCGACCACGAACAGCGGCGTACTGTTCCGTTCGGGGGCCGAGCCGGTGCTGTTCCTGTCGAACCCGCGCGGCGTCGATGAGCAACTTCAGCGCGACTCGCTCGATTCGCTCCGTCAGTTGAACGAACTGCGACTCGGAGCGACCGGCGATCCCGAGATCGCCGCGCGGATCAGCTCGTTCGAGATGGCCTACCGGATGCAGGCCAGTGCTCCTGACCTGATGGACCTCACCAAGGAGACGAAGGAGACACTGGCCATGTACGGCGCGGAGCCGGGCCAGTCGTCGTTTGCGAACAATTGTTTGCTCGCCCGCCGCATGGTCGAACGGGGCGTCCGCTTCGTGCAGCTCTTCCACGAGGCTTGGGACCAGCACGGCAATCTGGTGAACGACCTCAAGAAGAACTGTGCCGACACCGACCAGCCGACCGTCGCGCTACTGAAGGACCTCAAACAGCGCGGCCTGTTGGAAGACACGCTCGTCATCTGGGGCGGCGAGTTCGGGCGCACGCCGATGGTGCAGGGCGGCAACGACGGCCGCGATCATCATCCCAACGCCTTCTCGATGTGGCTGGCGGGGGGAGGCGTGAAGCCGGGCACGACACTGGGCGAGTCCGACGACTTTGGCTTCCACGCGACGACGGACCGAGTCCACGTCCACGACCTGCACGCCACGATCCTGCACCTGCTCGGCTTCGACCACACCAAGCTGACCTACCGCTTCCAAGGCCGCGATTTCCGCCTGACCGACGTGCATGGGAATGTGGTCGCGAAGCTGTTGGCGTGATATTTCGCTCGTGAACATAGAGTCGTTTTCATTGACATTCTCCACACTCAAGGCAATTCTTCGCCGACTATCGGGGCACGAATTACAGCCAACGATGGAGACGAACAACGCTCGACGGACTATCGAAACCGCTTTCATGGACGGATCGCGGAACGAAAGGATCGAAGATTGTGGCCGGCAAGAAGCAGCAACAATCCGGAGAAACCTGGCCCGGTGCATTCAAAGCGGTTGGCGTTAGAGC
>JAYSQC010000087.1:0-10587 GCA_043721755.1 Schlesneria sp. | reverse complement strand
TGTCGCTGAAAGAGGTCGAAACGATCTTCGGTGGTCCCGGTAATTCGTATCAATCGATCAAGACGTGGCGTGGCAGCGGCAATCGCACGATCACCATCGAGTTCGATGATCGCGGCCTCGTCGTCAACCCAACACACGACGGCTTCTAGCCGCCCGTTGGAGTGACGCTGGCCAGACCCCGCCTCCTAGCACACACTTTGAGCGATGTTCAAATTCACGGTGCTGTTTGATGTCGCTGAATTCGCAAGAATTCAGTCGGTTTCGGCGATCCACTGAACTCTTGCGAGTTCAGCTACGGACCAAAGTGAGTGCCATTGGGCTGACGCCGCACCGCTCGGAAACCTCTCACCTTGAGCCGCGTGAGCGATAGGAGGATCCGCCGAGCATCCTTCGCTTGCGCGTCAGGCTTTGAGGAGCCATTTGCGTTGGCCGCCCGCCCTACTGGTAGATGACGACCAAGAAGACCGTCGCTTCACCCTTGCCGATGTTCTCGATCGCGTGCGGCACATCCGCGCGGTAGGTGGTCGAGTCCCCCTTACTCAGCTCGGCCGAGTCCTTCGACGATTCGATACGGACCTTCCCCTGCTCGACCGTCAGGAACTCGCGCGTTCCCTGGTAGTGAGCCGCGCTGCGCAAGGCACCGCCCGGTTTGAGCCGCACTTGGTAGAACTCGACATCCTTTTCGAGGTTGATCGGTGAGAGCGTCCGAATCTCGACCGCCTCATCTGAGCGATACAAATGCTCGCGGTCGTCGGCGCGAATGACGTGGATCGCCGACGACGCGGACGGCATCTCGACGAACTCGGCCAGCGACATGTTGAAGGCTTGCGCGATCTTGCACGTCACCGCCAGAGTTGGGTTGGCCTGATTGCGTTCGATCTGGCTGAGCATCGACTTGCTGACCCCCGATGCCGTCGCAAGCTGGTCCAGCGACCACGCCCGCTCTTGTCGCATCCGCTTCACGCGCAGAGACAACTGCCCGCTAATCGGGTCCACGGCTTCAATGGCCCTCAGTTTTGGGGCTGCTCGTTTTGCCATCACGTTGTCCAATATCGTGGATATTCTGTCTTGCAAAAGAAACTTCGGGTGTCTAGCTTACCGGCCGCTTCGTCCGGCATACAGGATGTCGAGGCGAAGAGTTTGAACCACGAAATACTCGAAAGGCACGAAAGGTCAGGCAGCAGATCAGACGAACCACGGAAGTCCCAGCGCGGCCATCGGCCGCAACCAAAGTCGCCTTCATCGCTCCGCGTGAAGAAAGCCGAGCGCGAGTACGGTGCTGATGGCAGATCTCCGGGGTCACTGACAATCGGCTGTCTTCACGCGGAGCGATGAAGGCGACTTTGAAGCAGAAATTGCGTAAGCCGACAAGAAACGAATCGTGAGTAGTCCGGAATGAGGAGGGCCAAGCAATGCCGTTCAAGCACTGTGCAAATCCAACCTCCTCACACCTTGGTCTACTTCCCTTCCTCCTTCCGTGCATTTCCTTGCCTTCCGTGGTTCAACTCGTCCCACCTTTCCTTTCGTGCCTTTCGAGTATTTCGTGGTTCAATGCCTTTCCATCTCTCAATCAGGAGTTCGCTCGATGAAAGCCCTCGTCAAACGTGAAGCCAAGGTGGGACTGTGGCTCGAAGACATTCCCGAGCCGACCATCGGAATCAACGACGTGCTGATCCGCATCCGGAAGACCGGCATCTGCGGGACGGACGTTCACATCTACAAGTGGGATGCGTGGGCGCAGAAGACCATCCCGGTGCCGATGGCCGTCGGGCACGAGTTCGTGGGCGAGGTCGTCGAGGTCGGCTCGAACGTCACCGACTTTCATCCCGGTGAGATCGTCAGCGGGGAAGGGCATGTCGTCTGCGGGACGTGCCGCAACTGTCTGGCCGGTCGACGACATCTCTGTGCGCACACGAAGGGGGTCGGCGTGAACCGGCCCGGCGCGTTTGCCGAGTACCTGTCGCTACCGATGACGAACGTCTGGCACCACGCGCCCGACATCGACCAGGAAGTGGCGTCGATCTTCGATCCGTTCGGCAACGCGGTCCATACGGCTCTCAGTTTCGATCTGCTCGGCGAGGACGTGCTCATCACCGGTGCCGGCCCCATCGGCGTCATGGCCACCGCCGTCGTGCGACATGCCGGGGCGAGGCACGTCGTCGTGACCGACCTCAACCCGTACCGGCTCGATCTGGCGAAGAAGATGGGAGCGACGCGAGCCATCGACCCGCGCGAAATGTCTTTGTCAGACGTTCAGAAAGAACTTGGGATGAAGGAGGGTTTCGATGTCGGCCTGGAAATGTCGGGCAACCCGGCGGCGTTCAACGGCATGATCAGCAACATGGCCCACGGCGGGAAGATCGCGATGCTCGGCATCCCCGAGAAGGAGATGGCCATCGACTGGAACCTCGTCGTCTTCAACATGCTCACGATCAAGGGGATCTACGGTCGCGAGATGTACGAAACGTGGTACAAAATGACGGTGATGCTCCAGAGCGGCCTGAACATCAAACCGGTGATCACTCACCGCTTCCACTACACCGATTTCCAAAAAGGCTTCGACGCAATGCTCTCCGGCCAGTGCGGCAAGGTCGTACTGGATTGGGCGACGTGAGGAAGAGGTTTTGAACCACGAAACACGCGAAAGGCACGAAATGGTAGAAAGTGAATCGGGTGCGACTGGCACCCGACCGCTCATTCAACTGACCCGTGAGGATGCCAAGCAGATCATGCACCTGCTCGACAATCCTCCCGAACCGAACGCCTCAATTCGCAAAGCGGCGGAGGCTCACCAGAGGTTGATCCGAAGGCGGGACGGTACCGCTTGAGCAGCCCCGACAAGGTTGGTCGTGCCACTCCGCCCTCTTTCGACCGCTCAATGAAGCCGATAGACTTCGTGGCAGAACAATTTCGTCGGAGTATTCTTGTGAGGAGAACGATCATGTCTGATCCGAAACCGTGGGTTCGTCGATCCGGCTTTACGCTGATCGAACTGTTGGTGGTGATTGCGATCATTGCCGTGTTGATTGCGTTGCTGTTGCCCGCCGTGCAGCAGGCGCGCGAGGCGGCGCGCAGGACTCAGTGCCGCAACAATCTCAAGCAGGTCGGGCTGGCGCTGCACAACTACCATGACAATTATCTGGTGATGCCGCCGGGATACATCTCGCGGGTCGACAACGCGGGGAACGATCTCGGCCCCGGCTGGGGATGGGCGGCGATGCTGTTGCCGCAACTCGATCAAAGCCCGCTCTACAACCAACTGAATCTGAACGTGGGAATCGAGCATCCGTCAAACGCCACGTCGCGCGTCGTCAAACTGGCGGCGATGCGCTGCCCGTCCGACTCGGCTCCCGACCGCTGGCAGACGATTCAAAGGAATCCCAGCACGGGAGCCGTCATCGCCCCGATCTGCGAGGTCGCGTCGGCCAATTACATCGGGATGTTCGGGACGTTTGAACCGGGCGTCGGCGGCGATGGCCTGTTCTATCGCAACGACAACTTGAATCTGCGCGATGTGACTGATGGCACGTCGAACACGCTGGCCGTCGGCGAACGATCGTTCCGGCTGGGTGAAGCCACATGGACGGGAGCCGTCACCAATGCGGTGATCGTTCCCGATTCGAGCGATGGCGTCGGCAGCGGCCCGCCCGAAACCGCATCGAGTCTGATTCTCGGCCACTCGGGCGACGGATACAGTCCCGGCGCGGCGCGGTCGCACGTCAATCAGTTCTACAGCCTGCATACCGGCGGCGTGCATTTCCTGTTTGCCGACGGGCACGTTCGCTTTCTGAGTACATCGCTCGACTATGGCGTCTATCAGGCGCTGACGACTCGGGCGAACAACGAAACGGTCGCGACCGACTTCTGACGGCAGACAATTCTCAACAACGAAGCACTCTCAAAGGAATGGCGTAATGAAGCGAATCGCGATCTGTTTGTTTGCAGTTTGCCTGGGGCTGGCCGGTTGCGGCGAGCGTGAGAAGACCGAGATGGTCCCCATCGACAAAGTCCCCGAAGCGGTGATGAAAGTCGCCAAGGAAAAGCTGCCCGACGTGACCTTCGACACGGCGTGGACCGAGAGCGAAGGGGGCAAGACGTTCTACGAAGTGCGCGGCAAGTCAAAGGACGGCAAGACGCGCGACATCAAGGTCGGAACCGATGGAAAGGTGATGGAAGTTGACTGACCACGACCAGGCCCCGAGTGCTTCCAACGACTCGGCGCTGCCATCGACCACAATCGCATCCGCAGCCGGGAGTCACCGCCACTGGTCCTCCCGGCTGTGGCATTTCGCAGTCGATCTTCTGCTCTGCGTGTGGTGGGGCGGCCTGACGTTCTACGCGGCCATCGTCATCCCCATCGCCACCGAATTGCTGGGAGCCGAGACGCAGGGCTTCGTCACCCAGCAAGTGACTCGTTGGCTGAACGTCCTGACAACGGTGTGGCTCGTCATGGTTGCCGTGCGACATCGCTCGCACTGGCGCTGGTCGGTCTGGACGGTGCTGGCACTCTGTCAGATCGCGTTGTTCGTGGATCACGCTCGCCTGACGAGCTTGATGGACATCTCGACTCAAGCCATCGCCATCGACCGCGCCCGGTTCTACGCCGAACATCAGGTCTACCTGTGGATCACGGTCGTTCAATGGCTGGCCGGGTTGCTGTGGCTGACGGGTTTTCGGGAGCCGGACTCAGCCGTTTTTCGCTAGGTGGCCGGGTCTGGATTGTTTCGTCAAGGCATGGTGCTTTCCTTCGGTCCAGCACAGGCCACCTCACCTTTCAATTCTCGGAGTCGAACGATGTATGGTGACTTTCAATCGCAGGTGGCTGCGCAGTTGGAGGCGATTCGGGCGGCGGGGACGTTCAAACGCGAGCGGGTGATCGTTTCGCCGCAGGATGCGCGGATTCGTGTGGCGGGTTCGGATGAAGCGGGTGGGAAGTCCGTGCTGAACATGTGCGCGAACAATTACCTGGGTCTCGCCGAGCATCCCGAGGTGGTCGCGGCGGCTCATGCGGCGCTGGATCGCTGGGGTTATGGACTGGCTTCGGTGCGGTTCATCTGTGGGACGCAGGAACTGCACAAGCAGCTTGAGGCTTCGCTGAGCCGGTTCCTCGGGACCGAGGACACGATCCTGTACTCAAGCTGCTTCGATGCGAATGGCGGTCTGTTTGAGACGCTGCTCGGCCAAGAAGATGCCATCATTTCCGATGAGCTGAACCACGCGAGCATCATCGACGGCGTGCGGCTCTGCAAAGCCCAGCGGTATCGCTACAAGAACAACGATATGGCGGACCTCGAAGCGCGGCTGAAGGAGGCCGATGCGGCGAAGGCTCGGTTCAAGATGATCGCGACCGACGGTGTCTTCTCGATGGACGGCTATATCGCCAACCTCCCCGCGATTTGCGAGTTGGCCGACAAGTACCAGGCCCTCGTGATGGTCGATGACTCGCACGCGGTCGGCTTCATGGGCAAGACCGGTCGCGGGACGCACGAACTGCACGGCGTGATGGGTCGGATTGATGTCCTCACCGGAACGCTGGGCAAGGCGCTCGGCGGAGCCAGTGGCGGCTACACGAGCGGCCGGAAAGAGATCATCGAGTTGCTGCGACAACGCTCGCGGCCGTATCTGTTCTCGAACACGCTCGCGCCGACCATCGCGGGGGCGTCGCTCAAGGTGCTGGAGATGCTTCAGGAGTCCACGACTCTCCGAGACAAGCTCGAAGCCAATACAAAATACTTCCGCAGCGAGATGACTTCGCGCGGCTTCAACATCCTGCCGGGAACGCACCCGATCTCACCGATCATGCTGGGCGATGCGGCGCTGGCGACGAGGTTCGCCGACGCGGCGCTCACTCGCGGCGTCTACGTGATCGGCTTCAGTTACCCCGTCGTCCCGCAGGGCAAGGCGCGGATCAGAACGCAGATTTCGGCGGCCCACTCGCGCGAGGATCTGGAGTTCGCGGTCACAGCGTTCGACGAAGTGCGGCAAGAGTTGGGACTGTGATGAATTGGGGTCGGGCGTTCAAATTTCAAAATTGGCCGGGAAAGCGGATTTCGATCATCGCGCGGTAGACCGGCCAATTTTGAAATTTGAACGCCCGACCCCAGAACACTCAGGCCGGACCAAGGGGTCCGGCCTACGAAAGGCGCGTCGTTATTCGTCGTCTTGCAGCCGCACATCGACGCTCGCGCTGTGAGCGGTCAGACCTTCGACGGCGGCGAGGCGGCGGATGTCTTCGGCGGCTTCTTCTAGGGCGTCGCGGTTGTAGCTGATGACGCTGCTCCGTTTGAGGAAGTCGTTCGCACAGAGACCGTTTGCAAACCGCGCTGTTCCGCCGGTGGGGAGGACGTGGGACGGGCCTGCGAAGTAGTCGCCGACCGCGACGGGAGTGAAGTGGCCCATGAAGATGGCTCCCGCGTTTTGAATGCGGTCGAGCAGCTCTTCGGGATCGCGGGTCGAGATGTGCAGGTGTTCGGGCGCGAGCAGGTCAGTCAACTCAGCAGCCTGCACGGCGTTCTTCACGAGGATCAGTGCGCCGTATTCGTTGAGGCTCGTCAGCGCGAGGTCTCCGCGCGGGAGTCGTGCGAGTTGAGCAGCCAACTCTGCTCGCACCGCTTCGATCAGCGGAGCGTGCCAGGTGATGAGGACGCCCGAACCGGGGCTGTGCTCGGCTTGCGAGATCAAATCGGCGGCGACGTACCGCGCGTCGGCCGAGTCATCGGCGAGCAGCACGACTTCACTGGGACCAGCAATGCTGTCGATATCGACCTCACCGAAGACGTGCTGCTTGGCGAGAGCGACGAACAGGTTGCCCGGCCCGACGATCTTGTCCACGCGCGGCAGCCCTTCAATTCCGTAGGCCATCGCAGCGACAGCCTGTGCGCCGCCGATGCGGTAGACCTCGGTGACGCCCGCCTCGACGCACGTCGCGAGGAGCGATTCGTTGTAGCCGCCGAATTCGGTGGGCGGCACGACGACGGCGATCTCTTTCACGCCTGCGGTGCGTGCGGGGATCGCCGTCATCAGCACGGTCGAGGGATACGCGGCCGCGCCGCCGGGAACGCAGATGCCGACACGCTTGAGCGGCAGATAGCGTTGCCGCAGCTCGACACGACTCGTCCCGTCTTGGCGGATGAGTCGCACGTCTTCGTGGAGGATGCGGCTTTGAAACTCGGAGATGTTGCCGATGATCGTCCGCAACGTGCGGAGGAACTTCGGATCGGCGGCGGCATGTGCGGCGTCGAGTTCTTCCCGCGAGACACGCAGCGTCGCGAGCGTCAGTTCCTTCTTATCGAGCTTCGCCGTGTACTCCAGCACGGCGGTGAGTCCACGTTCGCGCACGTCGGCACAGATGCGTTGCACGACTTGTCGCGGTGCGAGTGGCTCGCCGAACAGCTCCATCGTCCGTTGTCGGCCCGCTTCGGAAACGATGTCGCCTTGCGGGCTGAGCTTGCGTCGGAGTGAGGCCAATGCGGCAACGGGGTCTTGATTGGAACAGTCGATGGTGGGGATGGTCAGTGTCATTGGGGTTTCGGATGAGTTTGTCGGTGGAGTGGAACGTTACACCTCTCGCGGCACACCGTGAGCGGTTTCCGAGCGGGGTGGCGTCAGCCCCCCGGTTCTTCAAAGGCGGGCTGACGCCCAAGAGCTGACGCCTAAGAACCGGGGGGCTGACGCCGCCCCGCTCAGAGATACTGGTCCATGACCGCTGCGAGATGGCGTGATGGCCTCTGGGTGTTGTGGCTCGACAGGGCTGCAATCTCGTCAGCTCTCGATGAGGCGGCTAGAGTGTACCGCCGCGTGAGGGGTTTCCCACTGAGGTGACTGCGAGCCATCGGGCATTGCAAATTAGAAGAGCAACAGGACCAACACAACATGCCTATGGACAACACACACGCCAATCTCATCGACCTGCGGAGCGACACCGTCACCCAGCCAACCGCCGGGATGAGACAGGCGATTTTTGAGGCGGAGGTCGGAGACGACATGTCGGGCGAAGACCCGACGGTCAATCGGCTCGAACGGATCGTGTGCGAGCTGCTCGGTAAGGAAGCGGCGGTCTACAACTGCTCGGGAACGCAGTCGAACCAGATGGCCGTGCGGGCACATTGTCAGCAGGGAGACGAACTGCTGATTGACGAGACCGGGCACATCGTCAATTACGAAGCGGGCGGTGCGGCGGCGATGAGCGGTGTCTCGGCGCGGACCATTCGCGGGCGCGATGGCCTGTTCGACGTGAGCGATCTGGAGGGCAAGGTTCGGCCCGACAACCAGCATTACTGTGTGACACGGCTGGTCTGTGTGGAGAACACGACGAACCACGGCGGCGGTCGCGCGTGGCCGCTGGCGCAGATGAACCGCGTGGCGACGTGGGCACACGAGCACGGGTTGAAGGTCCACGTCGATGGTGCCCGGTTGTTCAATGCGTGCCTGGCACAAGGTTACTCGGCTCGCGAATTCGTGAAGCAGGCCGATTCGATTTCGATCTGCTTCTCGAAGGGACTCGGCTGCCCGATGGGTTCGATCTTGGTAGGAGACGCCGCGACAATTTATCACGCCCGCCGTGCGCGAAAACTATTTGGAGGAGCGCTTCGCCAAGCGGGGATGATGGCCGCAGCGGCGATCTACGCGCTCGAACATCACGTCGAACGGTTGACCGAAGACCACGCGAACGCGCTGGCGTTTGCGGACGCGATCTCCCAGATCGATGGCGTGCGAATTGAACCGGCGGTCGAGTCGAATCTCGTCTTCTTTCATCTCGCGCCGGAGCTGGGGACGGCGGCGCAGCTGTCCGGAAAGCTGTTGGAACGAGGCGTGAGGATCAACCCGTCGGGAGGTCAACGCCTGCGAGCCTGCTCGCATTTGGATGCGACTCGCGCCGACCTCTTGTTCGCGGCGGAAGCCGTTCGCGCCAGCCTCGCCGCCGGTCTGAACAATGCCAACACGAAGCACTTGGCAGGATCGGCGTATGAGTCGAAGTAGGCGGGCGGATGTTCTATCAAAAACCCCACCGGGGCAAGCCCGGTGGCGTGGTTTTTCAACAGGCTGGTGACCCCTGATCGTTTCTCGTCCTCGCCACTCGCCCTCGCTCACGCTGCGGGTTGGTGTGTGTCTCCGAAAATTCTGAGACTCGCGGATCAACTCTGGCGTGCCAAACGCCGATCAATTGGGTGTCGATGTAAAACCGACACGACGATCCAAGAGACGGATCTCGCAGGGTGGCCAATTCCAATGCGACGCGGTTGCGTCGTCTGGCTGCCGGGAAACAGGACGTTCCCCCCTCCCGTTCAGCGGGTCAGTTCATGCAGGGGAACTTTACGATGCGTCACACATTTCAGAACCGGTTGAATCGCGTTGTCTTTGTCGGCTATCATCCCGCCTCGAACGGAGGTAGGCCAACAGCCTGGGGGCTGCCAACAGCTTGTCTCGTACATGCGGGGAGGGCGGACATGGATGTCTCAGGGTTAGGTTCGGTGTCAGGGGCGGGACCGATTCGGTCGGCAACAACGGCGAGTGCGGCCAAGCCCGCTCAGACTTCGGCGGCAATGTCGCCTCAAGATGAGTTGCAGCTTTCGGCGGCGGGGCAATCACTCGATCGTGTGGGTGAGTCTCCCGAGATGCGGGCCGAGCGGATCGCTCAGATTAAAGCCGCGATTGACGAAGGCTCGTATGACACGGATGAGAAGCTCGACATCGCGTTGTCGCGGATGTTCGAGGCACACGGGTTCGATCTGGACGACGAGTGACACTGAGGCTCGTCGCCACGCGGTTTGCCTGTTCTGGTCGTGAGGTTGCTGGTGTCTGAGTTGACTGCGGTTTCCGTCACCGTTTCGGCGGTCGATAAGTTTCGCGAGTTCCTTCTGACAAAAGGAATGCGACTGACTTCCGAACGGGAGACCGTTATCACAGCGGTCTATGCGACCCACGAACACTTCGACGCCGACCTGTGGGTCGCGAAGTTGGAACGCCGCAAAGGGGCACCTCGTGCCAGTCGCAGCACGGTCTATCGGACGCTCCGTTTACTCGAAGAGGCGGGACTGATCCGCAAGGTGGCGCGGGCCAATGACCGCGAGGTCTATGAGCACGACTACGGCTATCCGCAGCACGATCATCTGATCTGCAAGAAGTGCGGCGCGATGACCGAGTTTCCCAACGAGGCGATTGCCGAGGTCTTGGAAAAGATCGCGGCCGAACACGGCTTCCGGATGTCGGGACATCGGTTGGAAGTGGACGGCGTTTGCGCCAATTGCTCACGCCCTCCACAGCGCGTTCACCGCAAGCTCGACATGATTTGAGCGGCGGGTTCGCCGGGAATGCCTAACGAGGCTCCGCCTCAGACCGACGAGGATTGAGTGAGCGGCAAGGCGCTAGCCGCCGGTTCTTGTTGGGAAAGAAAGTGGACCGCATCACACCGGCGGCTAGCGCCTTGCCGCTCACGATTCTGGTCGTTTTCAAAACTGGACTCATTCACACCAACTTCCAGACACCAAGCTTCCTAGCGCGATCTAGTCCGACAACATGAGATTGCGGGGTTGACCTCGTTTAACCGCGTGGGCAACGCCCCGCGCGTTGATGGGGAACAGACTCGAA
>JAYSQC010000086.1:0-3497 GCA_043721755.1 Schlesneria sp. | reverse complement strand
CGAAACGCGGCCGCGCGGTCGTTGATCGGCTTCCGCATCGGCTCGAACACTTTGGGGTCGGCATCCTGCGTCGCGTACTCCATCAACTGGAGGAAGGCCTCGACCAGCGTCAGGGCGTCGTGGCTGACGAAGTGGAGTTCGTCCCACAGCCGATCCAACTTCGCCGTCTGGGCATCGTCTAACATCAGCCGCTGGAGGTGATCGTCCTCGCGATAGAACAACGTCAGCGTGACGACCTCATCGACCGGCACGAGCTTCGTGTAGCACAACGCCGCCGGGAACCAGTGGCGGAACTCCTCGAACGACGCCTCGATCCGCTTCCGCGATTCGCTCCCCTCCCTGACCACAATCGGCGTCGCGTGGGACACGCCGCGATTGTTCGAGGTCCACGGGCCGTTCGCGTTCGTCTCGACAGTCGCCGTCGGTCGCAGGCCCGACGCCGACTCGGGCTTCGTCGTCAGCACCTGCAACTGCACGCTCCCCTCTGCCCCGGTCTCGGCGTGCAAGACACCACTGACGACAAACTCCGTCCCCGCAACAAGGTCCGCCGGAAACCGCAGCTCAATCACCGACGGAGCCTGCACGCAGAGGCTCGCCGCTTCCACACCGCTCCCATTGGGATGCTTCCCGAACAGCGCGGGATCAAGCCCGATCGCGCGGCTTTCGTTCGTCGCCGAAGTCGTGAGACTTCTGCGGTCTTGACTCGCAGGCTCCGAACTCTCACGAGTCCGACTGCCTGCGGACTCAGGCTTCGCGGCCAAACTCCCGACCGAAAACAACGGCCCCCCCAGCGAGGTCAGTTGCTGATGCAGCAACGCATCCGGCGCGTCCTTCGGCAGAGCCGCGACGCCCCCGACGAGCAACTTCTGCACGTCATCGGCCAGCTTTGCCTTTTCCTGCGCTGTCGCCGCCGCTTGCCACCGCGCCAGCAGCGTTCCCGCCGGGATGACGTGCCCCGTCGCGCCGCTCGCTGGCTCCGAATAGAAGTGCCACACGTCCGCGTTGCCGTGCGAGTCTGAATGTGGATTCCCGGCAAGGATGTCGGGCGACAGATCGCGCCCCATCTCCCACTCGCGCGTCCCGTCGCTCAGCGTCAAGTTGATCGCCGTCAGGTCGCACGAGTGATTGCCGTCGCGCGGATTGATGACGAGCGACACCGCGTCTCCCGCCTGTACTGCGATCTTCTCCAACGGCCCAATCTTGACCACCGCCGCGCCGTGCGCGATCCCCGCCGCGAGTCGCTGCCGCGTGCTGCCGCGTCGCAGTTCGACCGACCACGCGACGCCATTGCCACATTCGGGATGAGCATGTTGCACGCTGCCGCTGATCGTGAGCGTCGCCGCCGCAACGCTCTTCCAACCGACCGCGACCGACAGCGTCGGAGCCGGATGCACCGCGATGCTGTGCGGCTGCATGTTGCCGGGAATGCGCACCTGCTGGTCCGACGAGTTCGCGACCACACTGAGTGCATCATCGCCAACCCAACCCTTGATGAAGTCATAGCCCGCGCCACTCTCTTGCTTGCGCGCGAGCGGCAGCCCCAACTTGACCGGTCCTCCCGTGACACCGATCCCCAAATAATCGAGCCACGCCGCGAGCGACTCCGCCTCCACACCATGCTTCTGCGCGAGGGCCACCGCATCGACGACTCCCGTCATCGCGCTCGCTTCCGCCGCCGCGCCGAGACACTTCGCGGTACTCGCAAAAATCCGTTCGCGTCGAGCAGCCAACTTCTGCGTCACCACACGCACGTCGCGCAGCAACAAGTCGGGCCGACCGGCCGCCACCAAACGGGGACGCTCCCACACGACAAAATCCTGTTCGCGACCATCGCCCGCATCGCCGGCGGTGAGATACAGCACCACCTCTTTCCCATCCGCCGACGCGGGCATCTTCAATTTGAGTTCCTGCCGCGCGGTGAGCGGACTGACCGGCTCAACCCACGCCTTCGGACCATTGAGCTTGCCGATGTGCCCGACACTCGTGAACCGCCACAACGCCGACTGCCACTGCGCGATCTCACTCGCCAGCGCCACCGCATCGCCCGGCTTCGCCGCTCTCCATCGCGCCCGCAACCCGTCCATCAACAGCGACGGCTGACGTGAGTCACCCTGAGCGGGGGACATCAGTCCCCCGGTTCCGCGCGGTTCTACCGACAACACCTTCCACAGCCCACCCAGATACTTCGCATTCAACCCCTGCTCTTTCGCGACCGCCTCAATCGACTTGCTCCCTTTCACCAGCGCCTCGCGTTCCAACAATGTTGCCGCGAGATACTTCTCAATCGGCAGTCGCCCCCCGTGATTGGTGTCGAACACAATCCCCTGCAAGTTCACCTTGTCCCCGCCGCGCGGATCGGTGAACTGGCGATAGAAGTCGCGGATGTCGGCCAGCGTCTGGTTCGTCCAATCGCTGGGCGTCGCGTCCTTCGAGAACCGAAACCCCTCTGGCAACAAGACCGCATGACCCGCGATCTCCTTCGCCGCGTCCAGATACTTCGTGACCATCGACGGCGACATCACGAGCGCACTGCCCGTGTTCGTGAATCCCTCGCCCGCCGCCCCGTCCACTGGAAATTCTTTGGCCGGACTGAGCGACTCCACGCCCGTCAGATCACGCACCGTGTAAGTGAACTCCGCATTGCCCAGCCGCCGTAGCACAACCGGCCCCGGATCACCCGCACTGGCCAGAGCCTCAGCATTCAGAGTCCGCTCAACCCAACTTCGCAGTTGCTTCCGCTGCTCGACCGTCGGCTGCTGCGACTCCTTCGGCGGCATCTCGCCATTGTCGAGCATCTCGACGACCTTGAGCCACGCCTTCGTCCCGCGCCGCACATCGTCCAGCTTCGTAAACCGCTCCAGGTCCAACTCCCCCTCTTGCTTGGCCGTTGAGTGGCACTCCAAACAAAACGCCTTCAGCAGCGGCCGAGTCTTCGCGGCGTACTCCGCCGCCAGCCCCGCAAAGTGATCGCCCTTCGGTTCCGCCGCAAACGCCACCGGTGCGGCACTCAGCGAAGTCAGTAATGAGATCACCGCAAAGAAAGAAAACTTCATGGAAGTGAATCCAATCGCTGGAAAGAAAATGGAGGGCAGTCAACACCGTCGAACGTGGACTCTTATCCCGTCCTCCCTCCAATTTCAAAGCCGATCGGACACGAGCACTCCCCGTAGGGTGCAGTCGCCGAGGGGAGGGCACGCCATTGCGACCCCGGAATCGAGCGTTCTGGTTCCCTCCCCTCGGCGGGGAGGGAGTCAGAGGGACACGAGATCGGATCTCTGATGACCACCCATAAACGACGGCACCCACTCCCTGTCGGTGTCGTCGCCGAGGGGGGGGCATCGAAGGGGGGCTCGGCGAATTGAAAAAGGGGGCCAACGCGCAGAAACAAAATGCCGACCGGCGGCGTTCGGCGAACCGACCCGTCACCGACCGGCAAACGACTCTTGTGGCCGATCGCGCCGACATGGCGTGCAACCGACGCGGGGCGACGCGGGGGA
>JAYSQC010000085.1:0-7864 GCA_043721755.1 Schlesneria sp. | reverse complement strand
TGCGATCAGCCGCAGGGCGCTAGCCCCGGTTTGGATGACACAAACCGGGGCTAGCGCCCTGCGGCTGATCGGGAAGTTATTGCGACCCCGTTCCTAAAGGCGCGTTTGATCAAACCCTCCGACGAGAAACAGGGGAAGAAATATGCGAAGTACCTTCCTTTTTGGGCGTGAACGCCGTGTGCCACTTTAATTGATACCAATTGACGAGCGAGCCGATTCACGGGTTACTCGCCCGCGATCGTGATTCGCAAACACTGTCTGAATAACGCCTTAAGAGACACGTCCGGTGCGACGCCTTATTGATCGCCAATTGATTCCCCAGGCGAAAGCTCGTGAGCATTGTCGGTAGTCCCGCGCGGGAGAGCTGAATTGTGCGTGTCGAAGCGATATCGAAAGTTGATCTGTGATGAGCCTGCACAACGAAATCGAGTTGGAAAACGAAATCTGCGAGCACCTCGCCGCGAACGGCTGGCTGTACTCACCGAACGATGACGGCTACGACCGGGCGCGGGCCTTGTTCCCCGAAGACGTGCTGGCGTGGGTGCAGGAGACGCAGCCCAAAGCGTGGGACGCGATCGGTCAAGAACCACGGCACTAATGCGGCCGACACTCTGCTGGCTCGCCTGCGAGATCAACTCGACCAGCGCGGCACGTTGGATGTGCTGCGACAGGGCATCGAGATGCTCGGCCTGCGAGGCAAGTTGCCGCTCGCACAATTCAAACCGGCTCTGGCCATGAACTCCGACATTCTGGCTCGCTACGCCGCCAACCGGTTGCGAGTGATGCGGCAAGTGCATTACTCGCAACACAACGAGAACAGTATCGACCTCGTGCTGTTCCTGAACGGTCTGCCGGTGGCGACGGTGGAACTGAAGACCGACTTCACGCAAAGCATCGGCGACGCCATCGACCAGTACCGCTTCGACCGGCATCCCAAACCCAAAGGCCAAGCCGCCGAACCGCTGCTTTCGTTTCCCAACGGCGCGCTGGTGCATTTTGCCGTCAGCAACCGCGAAGCTCACATGACGACTCGGCTGGACGGCCCGGCCACCCAATTCCTGCCATTCAATCAGGGCGACCACGGAGCGGCGGGCAATCCGCTGAATCCTCACGGCGGACATCGCACCGCGTACTTGTGGGAACAGGTCTGGGAACGGCAAAGCTGGCTGGAGATTCTCGGCCGCTATCTGGTGGCTCAGAAGGATGACAAGAAGCAAATCAAGACGATCATCTTCCCCCGGTTTCACCAACTCGACGCCACTCGCAAACTGCAAGCCGCCGTGCTGGCGGAAGGACCGGGCGGCAAGTACCTGATTCAGCATTCGGCCGGCTCCGGCAAGACGAACTCCATCGCGTGGTCCGCTCACTTTCTGGCCGATCTGCATGCCCCCAAAGTAGCAGGCACTTTCCAAGTGCCGTCCGCTTCCGCCATTGGCAACGGCACACGGAGTGTGCCTGCTACTTTGGCTGCAAACGAAAAGGTCTTCGATACCGTGCTGGTGGTCTCTGACCGCAACGTGATCGACACACAGTTACAGGAAGCGATCTTCGATTTCGAGCGGACAACCGGCGTCGTCGCCACGATCAAGGGGGAGAGCAGCAGCAAGAGCGGAAAACTGGCCGCAGCACTCTCCGGCGACAAAAAGATCGTGGCCTGCACCATCCAGACCTTCCCGTTCGCTCTGAAGGCCGTGCGAGAACTGGCGGCCACACAAGGCAAACGATTCGCCGTGATCGCCGATGAGGCTCATAGTTCGCAGACGGGCGAGGCCGCCGCCAAGCTGAAGGCCGTGCTGTCGGCGGAGGAGCTGCAAGAACTTGGCGACGGAGGCGAAGTCAGCACCGAAGACATTCTGGCCGCTCAGATGGCCTCACGGGCCGACGATGCGGGGATCACGTTTGTTGCGTTCACCGCAACGCCAAAGACCAAGACGATGGAGTTGTTCGGCACTCGACCCGATCCCAGCCAACCGGCCAGCAAGACAAATCTCCCGACGCCGTTCCATGTCTATTCGATGCGGCAGGCGATCGAAGAGGGGTTCATTCTGGATGTGCTGAAGAACTACACGACCTACAAGCTGGCCTTCAAACTAGCTCACGAGGGCAAAGAGTGGGGCGAGAAGGAAGTCGAACGCAGCGCCGCCATGAAGGGGATCATGGGCTGGGTGCGATTGCATCCGTACAACATCGCTCAGAAGGTCGAAATCGTCGTCGAACACTTTCGCCAACACGTCGCCCCGCTACTGGCCGGGAAGGCCAAGGCGATGGTTGTCGTGGGCAGCCGACAAGAGGCTGTTCGCTGGCAACTCGCCATCGACAAGTTCATCAAGGACCGAGGCTATGCCATCCGATCGCTGGTGGCATTCTCCGGCGAAGTGACCGACAAAGACTCCGGCCCCGATCCATTCACCGAAAACAGCCAGACACTGAACCCCAACCTGCGCGGCCGCGACATCCGCGAAGCCTTCAAGACCGACGAGTACCAGATTTTGCTGGTGGCGAACAAATTCCAGACCGGCTTCGATCAACCGCTGCTGTGCGGCATGTACGTCGATAAGCGACTGGCCGGCATTCAAGCCGTGCAGACACTGTCGCGGCTGAATCGTGCTCACCCCGGCAAGGACACGACCTACGTTCTGGACTTCGTGAACAACACGGAAGACGTCTTGGCGGCTTTCAAGACCTATCACACCACGGCCGAGCTTGCGGACGTGACCGACCCGAATCTGGTCTACAACCTGCGAGCGAAACTCGACGCCGCCGGTCACTACGACGATTTCGAGGTCGAGCGAGTGGTCGCCGTCGAACTGAAGCCGAACGCCAAGCAGAGCGAACTGGCCGCCGCTGTCGAACCGGTCGTGGATCGGCTGCACAAGAAATACCAGGCGGCACAAGTCGCCCTCAAAGTCGCGAACGAGCAGAAAGACAAGTCCGCCGCCGAGACCGCTCAAAACGAACTCAATGCGTTGCTGTTGTTCCAGTCGGACATGGGAGCCTTTCAGCGACTCTACACGTACCTGTCGCAGATCTTCGACTACGGCAACACGGACATCGAGAAGCGTTCGATCTTCTACAAACAAGTCTTGCGACTGCTGGAGTTCGGCCGGGAGCGGGAAGGGATCGACCTGTCGAAAGTCGTACTGACTCACCACAACTTGAAGAACAAAGGCAAAATCCCGATTCCGCTCGGCGAGGGAGAGAACCCCAAGCTGGAGCCGATCACGGAAGTCGGCGGCGGAAGCGTTCAAGAGAAGCAGAAAGCCCTGATGAGCGAGATCATCAGAAAGGTGAACGATCTCTTCGGCTGCGATACGACCGACGGCGATCAGGTCTCGTTCGTTGATTGCGTCGCCGTGAAATTGCGAGAATCAGTAACACTGACCATGCAGGCGAGCAACAACACTAAAGAACAATTCGCCAACTCACCCGACCTCGACAGTGGCCTGATGAACGCCATCATTGCGGCTCTGGATGCACATACGTCGCTCAGTACTCAGGCTCTGAATTCTGAGGCCGTTCGCAACGGCCTCAAGGCAATCCTACTCGGCCCCGCCCGCCTCTACGAAACCCTCCGCGAACAGTCGGTGACCGAGGGAGCGAAGTCTTAGGGGCTGTGCATCTATTACGTCCGAGAATTTCAGAATGGATCGTGTGGTTCCCAAGGATTGCCGCGTCACTGAGGCACTGTTCCGAGACATCTTTCTACCACACTCTTTCTCCTGTACACTTTGAGGAAGCGGCAGAAAGATGTGTGGCAAAAAGATTGGAATTCGTGCCGTCCTACGGTTTGGGGCCTGATCGTCATCTGCGAACTCTCGGAGATTGATTCTGCACAGCCCCTTAGCGGTGTCGTGCCGCCAAGCCTTCAGCGTGAGTAACCAACCCCTGTCGATGAACCGCCAGCCCAAGGCGAGCGCGAGAACGTCGTAAATCGTCCCGCATTTGCGCTCGCCTTGGGCTGGCGGTTCAACCACGGAAGCGGGTACGACAATGTTGTCCAGCCTCGAACGCCTCCTGAATTTTGTCTGCGTTGTTGGGCTGCCGTACCCAGATGATCGGCACGAACGGCGGAAAGCCGATGTTGCACACTCCATTGAGAGTGGCAGACACTTGTCGTGACTTCTCCAGACTAACGATGCCCCGAGGATGCTGCCGCATGTGGATGATGATTGTTGCCGCCGCGTTGCTCGCCGATCCGCAAGCGGAACTCGCGAAGGGAACTCTCGTGGTGGTGGGCGGTGGTCCCACGACGCTTGAGATTGTCGAGAAGGCTCTCGATTTGGCGGGTGGCTCCAAAGCCAAAGTGGCTGTCATCGCTGAGGCCAATCGTGAGAACGGCCCCGCATCCTTGGCCGCTTGGAGAGGAACGAAGGCCGCCCGCGTGTCACTGATTAACGTGCAGCAGCCCGCCCTCGCGACGAAGTTGATCCGCGAGGCCGACTTGATTTGGATGCCGGGCGGACTGCAAGGCGTCTTCATGAACGGCATTCGTGGGACGGACATTGCCGACACAATTCGCCAACGGTATCGCGACGGAGCCATCGTCGGCGGAACGAGCGCGGAAGCAGCCGTGATGTCGAAGGTCATGATCGGCGGAAGGTCGGACCTCGACAGTCTGCGTGCCGGTTCCACGCCTTACCTCATGGAAGGTCTCGCGCTTTGGCCCGAAGTGATTGTCGATCAACACTTCCTGCAAAAAGGCCGCTTCAATCGGCTGACACTCGCGGTCCTCGATCACCCAGATCTCCTTGGAATCGGCATCGACGAAGAGACGGCAGTCGTCGTTCACGGGCGGCAGTTCGAGGTGATTGGCAACAACAATGTGACGGTCCTTGATGCGAGGAAGGCTTCGCGCGAGAAGCTCGTGCAAGGGGAACCGGCTGCCGCCCGCAACGCCCAGATTCATGTCTTGCGGGCCAAGATGAAGTTCGACTTCGACGAGTGATACTCCACCCGGCCGAAGCGGACACTAACCCGCAGTGTCAACGAGGACGCAACTCACCTCCTCGCTGACGCTGCGGGTTAGTGTGCTGCGATCACAACGGTGTCCGTTTCGGCCGCGAGGAGTAGACCGCCAGTCGCGTCAGCGGGCGTCACCGTTGTCGTCCGTCTCTCGTCGCAGCTTGTAGAGTGTCGAGTCATCGCTGGTCCACGCCTGCAACTGTTCGTCGTCCAATTGCACCACCCGGTACTCGAACTTTTCGCCCCAGACCTTCATGGCAGAACGTGCCGCGTCGAGGGGGCTTCCGGTGAGAATCTCGAACGTCAGGATCGACTCATTCACGGTCCAACGCATGTCGAACGTCAATCGCTTGCCGTACAGCAACCGACCGGCGAAGTCGAGTTCCAATCGCATCGTGGCCGTTCCGTCGGCCTTCAGTGTGAGAGTTCGCTGACCGCAGAAAGAGTCACGCCACGAACCGACCAGTCGCTGAACATCGAACGTGAACGGAACCCGCGTTTCGGCGGGATCAGCCTCAACAGCGGGGACCGCGTTGACATCATCGGCTTTCGCGCGAGCCGCCGTGCGCTCCACGATCGCAATGGGCTGAGCGGCGCTTCCATTTTGTTCGATCATGGCGGCGGAAATCCGATCGGCGACTGATCGAGACTCAACCGAAGCGATTGCCTGTCCAGGCGAGCGTCCGCACCCCGAAGCGGTGAGGACGAATGCGGTCACTCCCCATGCGGCGATAAAACGACCGGCAAGAGAAAGTAGCCCCGACACTCCGTGGCGGGAACGGTTCGTGTCACGGAGTGACACGTCCACTTTGGGTAAATCAAGTCTGGCCGCTCGCCTAAAACTGTGTCGTACGAGAAGCTGCATCGCATGAGAAATTGGTTGGTCGGCAAGGGACGCTGAAAGTGGTGTTCGCATGTGCGGGATGATCGAGACCAACGGAAAGTCCGTCAATACGAATGGCAAGACCATCAGGGCCATCGCCTTGTTCACTGTAGGGTGGGACCAGCTCGCTTCGAGCGCCGGCCCACCATCTGAAAGCGTCGAGAAATCATGGTGGGCCGGCGCGGCGAAGCGCCGCTGGTCCCACCCTACTCCCAAACAAGGCGATGGCCCCGCAAGACCATCCGAGCCATCATCCTGACGCGGCAGTCGTCAGCCACTCGACAAACTCTTTGCGGCCCGCCAACTCTTTCGCCAGCGCCGGTTCGGCAAACACGCGGACGCGCTTCACATAGTCATCGAACTGCGTCTTCGCCAGCGCCGCCACGACGGGCGAGACGCTGCTGAGCGGTCGATACACGCCCTCTTTGGGTTGGAAGACATCGACCTTGAACTCGACTTCCTTGTGTGTGGGCGGAGCGTCGATGAGCAGGTCCGTCGGTGCGAGTGTTCGTCCGAGAATCGTTTCGGCCCGCGCAAGAACTCGGTTTCCGACCTCGATCAGCTCGGCATACGGACGACCGGCCAGAGACCGGTACAGGTCGGGCGTTTGATAGAGGCTGAATTCGATGACCCGCTTGTGCAGCTTGCGTTTCGCTCCAAAGACACCGTCCAGCAGCGAGGCGACCGGCGAGCCGATCGACTCCTTTCGCAAGGCGGCAATCACCTCGTACTCGCTCTGCTGGAAGAGCGTTCGCAAATCGAGCCGCTGGTACAACTCGAAGAAGCTACGGGCGAACATGCTCGTCGCCGAACGGACGGCGTGGTGCCAATAGACCTCGCTGAACATGACGTAGCGGGCGAAGACCATCAACTCGGCCGCCGTCTTTCCCTTGGACGAGATCGCGAGACCATCGCCCGCTTCGTTGACGAGCAGCGATTGAATCAGCCGATTCCGGTCGAAGTTGCGTCCGTAGGGAACCCCTGCGTGGAGGCTGTCTCGTTCCAGATAGTCCATCTTGTCGATGTCGATCGGCCCCGAAAGGATCGAACGCATCAACCGCAACGGCAGCAAGTCGGTTCGCGCCACGAGGACATCCAGCACCTCGGCGGGGTCGATTCGCCATTCGTCTCGCAACACTTGTCCGAGTTCGCGGTCGGGTGAAAGAAATTCGTCCGCGAAGGCTTCATGCGGCGGTAAATCGGGAAGTCCCATGTCTTCGATCGGGTGACAGAACGGCCAGTGACCAAGGTCATGCAGCAGCGCCGCGACCATCAACACTTCGGCGCGATGCACATCGACGGCCGCTGCGAATCGGGCGTCCTTGCCGAGTTGCCACAGATAACGCAGTGCGTTGTGAAAGACACCCAACGCATGCTCGAATCGCGTGTGGGTCGCCCCCGGATAGATGCGGCCCGCCAAGCCGAGTTGTGTGATGTGCCGCAGCCGCTGAAACTCAGCCGTATCGACGAGCGAGCGAACCCGCGCCGTGAATGGCACATCCTGGCCAGTCGGAATTCGGATGATCGGCCCTCCCGCCTGATGGTCCGAAAGCTCGGGAATGGAACTGTAAGGATGGGTCATGCTGGCGCACTTTTCTCACATTGCATGGATTTAACTCGATCTATCGACATCCGGTTTGAGGCGGCTTAGGAACGGGGTCGCAATAACTTCCCGATCAGCCTGTTTCACTTCGGGAAGTGATTGCGCTCCCGTTCCTTAGATACCTCACGCGGAAGTGGCTGACACTAACCCGAAGTGTAAGCGAGGAGGCAACGCGAGTCCTCGCTGGCGCGTTTTGAAGTTGCGCTCGTGGTTTTTGGGGGGGGAAACGGGTCTGGCAAGACAGCGCGTTCTGTCCCAGGCCGGGATCTGGGGATTCTGGCTCTCCGCCATTCCTGTTGAAAATGGTTCACCCGAGGTTTTGGGGGGATTGCTGGTTCAGGGCGGATGTGTGCCGTCGTCGGTTTTCATCCCGCAGGGATCACAGCCATTAGCCGGGGGTTGAGCGTCCGCGACAC
>JAYSQC010000084.1:0-31915 GCA_043721755.1 Schlesneria sp. | reverse complement strand
CGCGGCCGAAACTGACACCTTTGACGCTGAGTCACACTAACCCGAAGCGTAAGCGAGGATGTGAGTTGCGTCCTCGTTTACACTTCGGGTTAGTGTCAGTTACAGCCGCGCGAAGTATAAACGAAGCCGCCTGTCGCCGAATTGGGGTCGGGCGTTCAAATTTCAAAATTGGCCGGTCACACGGCATCCCATTCTCAATCCACGCTCACGGCCAATTTTGAAATTTGAACACCCGACCCCAGAACTGGAAGTGACAGATGGACGCTGCCGCCGCTCAACTTGAACTGATCTCGTCGCTTCGCTGTCCGGCATGTGCGAGCCGACTGGTACTCAATGGCGGGCGAATCGAATGCGTGACGTGCAAACAGTCGTATCTGGTCGTCGAAGGAATCGCGCGGTTTACGAGTGACGAACACTTGGCCAGCTTCGGGCGGCAGTGGAACAAGTACGAGGTCGCTCACGACGACGAGGACCGCGCGACGTTCCAAGCCAAGACCGGCGTGAGACTCGACTACCTGAAGGGCCTGCGCGTGCTGGACGCCGGTTGCGGCGGCGGTCGCTACAGCAAAGTCTGCGGCGAGGCGGGAGCCACGGTCATCGGAGCCGATCACAGCGCAGCGGTCTTGAAAGCGCGACAGCTTTGCGGCCACCTGCCGAACGTGGCGTTCGTTCAAGCCGACCTGAAGCGACTCCCGCTCGAACCCGCTTCGTTCGACTTCGTGTTCTCGATCGGAGTCATGCACCACGACGCCAACACCCGCGCAGTGTTCGATGCGGTGGCAAAACTCGTCAAGCCGGGAGGCCGCTATTCGGTCTGGCTCTACCGCCGCAATCAGTGGTGGCAGGAGGCGATCAACACCGCGCTGCGACGCCGCACGACCCAGATGGCTCCCGAGAAACTCGAACGCTGGTGCGAATGGGGAGCTTTTTGGGGCGGACTGCCGGTCCTCAACCAGACGCTGAACAAGCTCGTCAACTTCAGCGCCCATCCGTCGCGTGAGAACCGCGTCTGCGACACCTTCGACTGGTTCGCCCCGCAGTACCAGTTCCATCACACCGTCGAGGAACTCTGCGGTTGGTTCCACGATGCGGACTTCGACGACCTGCGAGTCCTTCCCCCTGAAAAGACCGGCCGCATCTATCGCACCGTCTACGACTGGAACCTCCTCATCGGCAGCGGCGTCAACGTGACCGGCGTGAGAACGTAACTGGCGTGAGAAAGGGAAACATCACGCGGGATCAGGCACTGTCCCGTAAATTAGCCGCGCGGCGCTAGCCCCGGTTGTTTTGTTGAGAACCGGGGCTAGCGCCACAGACGGTTGAGGATGGCACATTTCACACTCACCCGCAGCGTCAGCGAGGACTGGTGTTGCCTCCTCGCTTACGCTGCGGGTGAGTGTCAGCTTCAACCGCGTGCGGTATAGCAGCCTGTTGAAAAACGGGCTCTCCGCCATTCGTCATCCACCCAAAAACAAAACGAAGAGCGGACGGGCAAGAGTGCCCATTCTACACGTCGATTGAGGAAGCAAGCCGGGCCACCCTGCGCGGAGCGTTGTCCGGGTTACGAGAGCGGCAGGACTTGGCCGTCGCTGATGGGGAAGGGGCGGTCGAGGAGGTCGCGGATTTCGGATTGGGGGGGGATGCCCAAGGTTTGGAAGATGGTGGCGTGGAGGTCGGCGGGGGAGCAGGACTGAGTCTTGGGGAAGGCGGCGTGGCTGTCGGTGCTGCCGTAGACTTGGCCTCCACGGATGCCGCCGCCGGCGAAGGCGACCGAGTAGGCGTCGGGATAGTGGTCGCGGCCAGCGTTGGCGTTGATCCGAGGGGTGCGACCGAAATCGGTCAGCAGGACGACGAGCGTTTCATCGAGTGTCCCTCGGTCGGAGAGGTCTTGCAGCAGTGCTGACACCGAGCGATCGAACACCGGCAGCATCCGGTTTTTGAGATGGTTGAAGTTGTTGCCGTGCGTGTCCCACGTATCGCGTCCGCCGCCGAGGTCTCCGGCTCCGACACAGACTTGAACGACGGGGACGCCCGCCTCAGTCAGCCGCCGCGCGAGCAACAGGCTTTGTCCCGCGATGTGGTCGCCATAGGACTCGCGCACCTTGGGGGTCTCGTTGTCGAAGTTGTAGGCATGCTTCACCGCCGAACCGGCCAGCAGGTCTGCGGCCAGCGATTGGAAGTGATCGAAGCTTTCGTAGTCGCTCGCCGGGTGCGGTCGCAGTTGCAGGGACTCCAGCAGTTGGCGTCGTTCGGTCAGTCGAGTCAGATCGACTTCGCGGAGGTTCAAGACTTCCGCCCCCAGCGTTTTGGAACTCCCTTCAAACGCCTGGCCGCTCGACGGACGCAGCACAATGGGGTCGTACTTCACTCCGAGCCAGCCGCCGTACTCGCCCGCTTGCAGGGTCTCGTTATCGACCATCGGATACGGCAGGCGAACGGCGTTTGGGACGCCGCGCGGTGCGTTGCGGAATTTGGAAATCACCGAGGCAATCGACGGCCAGTCATCTCGCAGCGGCGGGATGTTGGCGACGCGAGGCGGCTTGTGCCCGGTTAGGTTCCAATACATGCCTCGTCCGTGGAACGAGTCGTCGTGATGGACCGAACGGACGATGGCGAGCTTGTCCGTGTGTCGAGCCAGCAATGGGAGGTGCTCACCAATCTGAATGCCCGGCACGACGGTCGAGATCGGCGCATGATCGCCGCGAATTTCCAACGGGGCATCGGGCTTGAGATCGAACGTTTCGAGATGACTCATCCCACCCCAGCAGAAGACGATGATGCACGACTTCGCGGGGCCGATGTGGGCGGGAGTGTCCGCTGCCGTAGAGCTTCTTAACTGCAAGTAGCTCGGCAGCGAAAGCCCGCCGATTCCAGCGGTGGCGGCCAAGACGCGGCGGCGCGAGATGGCGTGGTCCAACTCCCGTGAGCGCGAGAAGTGTTTCGTCTGCGGCATGTGTGATGGACCTCGCGGCGGGTGGCAACTGGCGTAGGGTAAGCGTCTCGCTTGCCCGTGCGTCCGAAACAGTAATTCAGTCAGTCAGATCGCAGTCAGTAATTCACAGAGAGCTCGTCAGTCAGGCGTCCGGCAAGAAATGGCTAACCCGCTCAACACTAACCCGAAGTGTGAACGAGGACATCGCCAGATTTCGCCCTCGTTCACACTTCGGGTTGGTGTGGGGAAGAGAGCTCTTGCCGGTCGCCTAGATCGAAGACGGGCAAGCGAGACGCTTACCCTACGGTTCGGAGTGGCCATGTCACCGCCTCACGCTCGTAGGAGTTCTGAGATCGGTTCGCCGAACGGGAGGATCGGCATGGGGCGGCCGCGGCGGTCGGGGAAGGACTCGGTGTAGTCGATGCCGAGGTGGCGATAAACGGTGGCCCAGAGGTCGTTCGGGGTGAGTGGCCGATCGGCGGGGTGTTCGCCTTTGGAGTTGGTTGAGCCGATGATTTGGCCCGTGCGCATGCCGCCTCCCGCCATGATGAAGGACATCGCTTGAGGCCAATGGTCGCGGCCGGGTTGCATCACGCCGGTTTGCGTGCCGATTGAGTTCTCAATGCGCGGCGTTCGTCCGAATTCACCGGTGACGAGAATGAGCGTTCGTTTGTCCAAGCCGCGTTGATGCACGTCTTCGATCAGGGCGGTGACCGCTTGGTCGTAGATCGGCAGGCGGACTTTGAGGTCGTCCCAGATGTGGCAGTTCACGGCGTGCGAGTCCCAGTTGTAGACGCCTTGTTTCAGGTGCTCGACGCCCGACTGATACGGGTTCTCCATCACCAGCGTCACGAAGCTGACGCCCGCTTCGACCAAGCGCCGCGCCATCAAGGCGCGTTGGCCCCAGCAGTGACGACCGTAGCGGTCACGAGTTAGCGGCGATTCGAGTGACAGATCGAAGGCGCGTTTCGCCCGGTTGCTCGTCAGCATCCCGACGGCTCGCTCTTGAAAGCGGTCGGTCGATTCGACCATGCGCTGGCCGTCGATCTCGCGGTTGATCCGATCCAAACCTTTGAGCAGGGACATCCGGTCGCCAATGCGCCCCGTCACCGCTTCCGACGGTGCGATGTTCGGGACGGAGAAGCTCGGCAGACTTGGGTCGCCTTCGACGTTGAAGGGCATATACGACTGGCCGAGATACGCGGCTCCCTGCGCGAAGACATCGTTGATCCGCCCGCCGGGATTCATCGAGACATAATTGGGGATGCCGCAGTCGCGCCCTTCGCGGCACTTCGCCACGATCGAGCCGGTCGCGGGAGCGTCGTTGACGGTATCAACGGGAGTCACGGGGACGCGTCCCGTCATCAACCGTTTGTGTCCGCCGCCATGATCGGCGAATTGGTGAGCCACCGACCGGACGATGGCGTACTTGTCGGCGATGGCCGCGTGACGCGGCATCAGCTCGCACACGTCCATGCCGGGGACGTTGGTCCGAATGGGATGGAACGCGCCGCGATAGTCGATCGGGGCGTTCGGCTTCATGTCGTACATGTCCATGTGCGGTGGCCCACCCGGCATCCAGACGAAGATCACGGCGGTCTCTTCATCCACGGATCGCCCCGCAGCGGCAGCCGCCTCCTGGCAGCGGAACAGGTCGGGCAGGCTGAGACCCCCCAATCCCAGCGCTCCCGCCGCCAAGAATTCACGACGCCTGACGGGACCAGCACAACGGCGGGGAGGAATGTTCATGGAGGCATCTCTCATTCAAACCAAGGCGGGAAAGCAAACGGGGCAGGGGGCATCGAGAACGCCCGATGTTAGTTATCTGATCGGCAAGAGTCGCGTGTCAACCACAGCTTGGTGAGGAATTTGTCGTCCGGTGCTGTCGCAGCCAATCGAGTCAGGCGAGCGGCGCGAAGAAATTGACTTGTAGGATGGGCACTCTTGCCCGTCCGGCTTGGGGATCGAAGAGCGGACGGGCAAGAGTGCCCATCCTACATTGGGATCCGACTACGCTTGCCGCTCGCCAACGACTCTGGGTGATACTCATCCGCAGATTCACAGCCTCCCACCTCGCGTGCGCCATACATCAGAAGTTAGAGTTCCATGCAACTTGGACACACACCGTGAGGACCATTGAATGCGACAGTGCTGGATCATCACCGCTTTCCTGACGGTCGCGGCCTCGTTCACCCCGATGCCCGCTTTCGCCCAGACGGCATCGGAGGAAGGGCTGAAGTTCTTCGAGATGAAGATTCGGCCCGTGCTGGTGCAGCACTGTTACAGTTGCCACTCGGCGCAGGCTCAGGAGGTGAAGAAGCTTCAGGGCGGGCTGTTTCTCGACACGGCTGCCGGAACTCTGGCAGGGGGCGAGACCGGCCCGGCACTCGTCAAAGGGAAGTCGGCCGAGAGTCGGCTGATCAAGGCGTTGAAGTACGACGGGGTCGAGATGCCTCCGAAGGGAAAGCTCTCGGAGGAGATCATCGCCGACTTCGTGAAGTGGATCGACATGGGAGCGCCCGACCCGCGCGAGGGAGCCGCGCCGGTCAAGCCGAAGCGTGAGATCAATCTCGACGAAGGTCGCAAATGGTGGTCGTTCCTGCCGCTCCAAACGGTGACGCCGCCCGCCGTGCCGGACGGCTCGCGCGTGCAGTCGCCGATCGACAATTTTGTGGTCGCCGCGCAAGTCCAACAGAAGTTGAAGCCGAATGGTCCGGCGTCGAAAGAGAAACTCATCCGTCGCGCATACTTCGACCTGATCGGACTGCCGCCAACTCCCGAGCAGATCGAGGCGTTCGTCAACGACTCATCGCCGCAGGCGTTTGAGAAAGTGATCGATGAGTTGCTGGCGAGCCAACACTACGGCGAGAAGTGGGCGCGGCATTGGCTCGACGTGGCTCGGTTCGCCGAGAGCGGCGGGTACGAGTTCGACGGCTTTCGTCCCGGTGCGTATCACTACCGCGACTGGGTGATTCGGTCGCTCAACAACGACCTGCCGTATGACCAGTTTGTGAAGCAGCAACTGGCGGGAGACATGCTGCAAGCCGACGACTACCACGCGGCGGCGGCGAGCGGCTTTCTTGTCGCGGGGCCGTATCCAGGCCAGATCACGGCCAAGACGGTCGAGGGAATTCGTTACGACCAGCTCGATGACATGCTGATGACGGTCGGTGGTTCAATGCTCGGTCTGACGCTCGGTTGCGTCCGTTGCCACGATCACAAATATGACCCGCTGCCGCAGACTGATTACTACGCGCTGGCCTCGTCGTTCGCGCGGACTTCGCATGGAACTCGCACGATCGACCCCGATCCGGCCGCGACACAGCAGGCGATCGAACGGCACCGGCTGGCTCACGAACCATTGGTCACGGCGCTCAAGACGTTCGCCGTCGAGCAGCTTCCGAAACGCTTCGAGACGTGGCAAGCGACTGAACTCGCCAAGCAGCCCGATGCGTCGCGCTGGCAGATCATGGAGCCGGTCTCTGTCGATGCGGAGCGTTCCTATTTGAAGTGGTTGCCGGGTGGGATCGTCGCGCACGACGGGCTACTCAATCCGGGGATCAACGTACTGCGACGAGGCCAGCGCCGCGTGACGCGCAATGAAGAGCAATACACGATCACGCTCAACACGCATCAGAAAAACATCACGTCGCTGCGACTCGACGCCTTGGCCGACAAGTCGCTCCCGCAGCGCGGCCCCGGCTTGAACGGAGACGGCAGTTTTCAATTGGCCGAGTTGAAGGTGACCGCCCGCCCGCTCGACGGCAACGCGGCGGAAGCACCTGTTGAGCTGAAGCTCAAGCCGGTCTTCGCTGCTGCCGAGGACAAGGATCAACCGTTGAGCAACGCGGTCGATGGCAAACCGGAAACGGCGTGGGTCGTCCGCACCGAAGCCAAGAAAGACAACGCGGCCGTCTTCGAGTTGGAGGCACCGCTCGCCGGATTCGCCAGCGGGACCGAATTGGTTATCGAACTGAAGTTCCGCGATCTCGGGATGGGCCGGATGCGGTTCTCGCTGAGTACGGAGCCAAACCCCGCCACCTGGGCCGGTGACTTCGTGCCGCAACACGTCGGCGAGATGCGCGCGATCCTGTCCGCTGGCGGGAACAAGCTCTCCGACGCGCAGCGCGAAGCGATGACGCGCTGGTTCAGCCCGTTCGATGCCGAGACCGCGAAGGTGACTCAAACCGTCCGCGATCACACGTTGGCCGAGCCTCGTCCACCATTGACCGAGGTCTACACGACCGTCGCCGGTGGACAGGATGTTTTCCTGTTGCGACGCGGCGAAGTGGACAACAAGCTCGGTAAGGCGGAACCGGGATTCCTGCAAGTCCTGCTGCGAGGCGAGCCGCCCGCAGCGGCCGCTCAAACGGCAACGACTCCGCCGACAACGCCTCCGGCCGCGCCGACCGATCCGCGCATCGCGCTGGCCGACTGGATCACGAACGTTGATCGCGGAGCGGGGCCGCTCTTGGCACGAGTCATGGTGAACCGACTTTGGCAGCATCACTTCGGTGAGGGAATCGTCGGCACACCGAACGACTTCGGGGCGCAAGGCGACAAGCCGACGCATCCCGAACTGCTCGAATGGCTCGCGTCACAACTGGTCGGCAACGGGTGGAAGCTCAAGCCGCTACACAAGCAGATCATGCTGAGTGCGGCCTACCAGCAATCGCATGAAGTCTCACCGGAGAACCTCACGATTGATCCGGCCAACAAGCACCTGTGGCATTACCAACCGAGACGCCTCGACGCCGAAATCATTCGCGACGCGCTGCTGGCCATCGGCGGGAATCTCGACAAGAACATGTTCGGCCCGAGCATCCTCGACAACACGCCGCGCCGCAGCGTCTACCTGCGCGTGAAGCGAAGCGAGTTGATTCCGCTGATGACCATGTTCGACGCGCCCGAGCCGACTCAAAGCGTGGGCGAACGCATCAGTACGACGGTCCCGACGCAGTCACTCGCCATGATGAACTCACCGTTCGTCAGGCAACAGGCGGAGAAGCTCTCGCAGCGCATCCGCCCGACTAAGGAGACACCGCTCGCTGCGTCAGTCGATCACGCCTACCGCATTACCTTCGGGCGAATCCCCTCCGCCGACGAGCGATCTCAAATGCTCGCCTTCATCGAATCCCAACGCACCCTCGCCGGAGGCGACCCCGCCGCCAACACCGACCAAGCGCTGACCGAGTTCTGCCAAGTCCTGCTGTGCTTGAATGAGTTTGTTTACGTTGACTGAAGAATCTGCGATCCAGCCCAGTAGGCTTTCAGCCCCAAAGGAGCGCCGCCCTGGGCTGGTCAACCGAAACAAACGATAGCCCTGAAAGGGCGGCACTATGCCAGAGACTGATGTTCGTCTACGACAACCAAACCTCATTGGAGCCGCCCCTTCAGGGCTTCAAATCAGTTCCGACTCGCCACCCAGGGCGGCGCTCCCGTTGGTCGCTTGCCCTGGGCTGACATAGGCCCGCCCCTTTGGGGCTGAAGCAGACCTTACGCGGTCTACCACGAGTGGGACGCGAAGCGCCCGTGGCAGACTTTCACACTTGCTGAAGCCAGACCTTCACACTCCTTGAGGAGATTCTCATGTTTCACGACAACCCACTGAATAACATCGCCCTTCCGCTACGACGCCAGTTCCTCCAGCAGGCCGGACTCGGTTTCGGTTCGCTCGCGCTGGCGAGCATGCTTCACCAGGAGTCGAATGCGGCACCCAGCATCGGCAGCGACCCGCTCGCCCTGCGGTCGCCGCATTTTCCAGCGAAGGTCAAGTCGATCATTTGGTTGTTCATGACGGGGGCGCCCTCGCAGGTGGATACGTGGGATTACAAGCCAGAGTTGCAGAAGCGGGACGGGCAGGACTTGGCCGGGTCGGACCCGAAGACGGGCTTCTTCACGACGAGCGGCAAGTGTTTGAAGTCGCCGTTTGAGTGGAAGCAGCATGGCGAGTCGGGGTCGTGGGTCTCGGGCATCTTCCCGCACCTGTCGCAGCATGTGGACAAGATGTGCTTCCTGCACTCGATGCACCTCAAGCAGAACAACCACGCGCCGGCTTCCATCGAGTTGATGTGCGGCACGAACCGGCCGGGCCTTCCCGCGCTGGGAGCGTGGATGACGTACGGCCTCGGTTCGCTGAATCAGGACTTGCCGTCCTACGTCGTGCTGCACGACACGCGACCGCGCGGCGATGACCAGATTTGGTCGGCGGGCTTCCTGCCGAAGACGTATCAGGCGCTGTCCCTCGACGCGCGGCGGAAGGAGGCGGTCGATAATCTCGCTCGCGATGCCAAGCACAACGACGCGCAACAACGCTCGCAGCTTGACCTGATCCGCCAGTTGAACCAGCAGCACGCGGCGGCGCGGCCGACTCAGGCCGACCTCGCGGCGCGCATCAACTCGTATGAACTGGCCTATCGAATGCAGATGTCGGCACCCGAGGCGTTGGACTTGTCGAAGGAGTCCGAAGCGACTCACAAGCTGTACGGGATGGACCAGCCCGAGTGCGCGACGTTCGCACGCCAGTGTTTGCTCTCCCGCCGACTGGTCGAACGGGGCGTGAGGTTCGTCCAAATTTTCGCGGGCAAGGGCGTCGGTGGCGATGGGAGCGTGAACGATGTCCCGTGGGATTGTCACACCGATGTTGAGGTCAATCACAAATCGTGTGGCCTCCACACGGACCAGCCAGCGGCCGCGTTGCTCGCCGATTTGGAAGCGCGCGGGATGCTCGATTCAACGCTCGTCATCTGGGGTGGCGAGTTCGGTCGCACCTCCGACTCCCAAGGCTCGAAGGGCCGCGACCACAACCCCAACGGCTTCACGATCTGGATGGCGGGAGCCGGTGTGAAGGGAGGCTTCCACTACGGAGCCACCGACGAATTCGGCTACAAGGCCGTGACGAACAAGGTCCACGTCAACGACCTGCACGCCACGCTGCTGCATCTGCTGGGACTCGAACACACCAAGCTGACCTACCGCTTCAACGGCCGCGACTACCGGTTGACCGATGTGGCGGGAAACGTCATCACCGACATCTTGGCCTAGTGGTGTGACAACTTTGTCTTGCGGGATTCATCACTCGCCCGACGCGCAAGCGAGGGCTTCACTTTCGACAACGGTTGGCCCTCGCTTGCGCGTCGGGCTCGTCCCCGCAATCTCCAGTTGTCCGACCACTAGTGCGTGTCGAAAAACCCGTCGCTTGGACGCCTCATCCGAGCGAAACCCAATTGGAAACGGACGGACGAGGCGTCCATCCTACGGTTCTTCAATGGACTGACAGGTGTCGGCCATCTGATCGAGTCGATCGTGTACTCGGTCATCATCAGTCGATCCTCGCCGCGATGTGGCGAGCGGCTTGGTGCCCCATACTCCCATGCACCGACCACAACCTCCCGGAGACCCACTGTGCGACTCTTCCTGATGCTGACTGTGACCGCGTTCATGTTGATGTCCTCGGCAATGGCGCAAGAGAAACCGGCCGACTGGTCGAAGGGGAAGATTGAGGAACTGCTCGCGCTGTACCAAGACTTTCACTCGCACCCCGAGTTGTCGTTTCAAGAAGAACGCACGGCCGCGAAGTTGGCGGACGAGTTGAAGGCCCTCGGGATGGAAGTGACGACGGGAGTCGGGCGGCGTGGCGTGGTGGGGCTGCTCAAAAATGGGGACGGTCCCGTGGTGATGCTGCGGACCGATTTGGACGCGCTGCCGGTCGTGGAGGCCACCGGGCTGCCATTTGCCTCCACGGTGAAGGCCAAGGATCCGAAAGGGAACGATGTCGGCGTGATGCACGCCTGCGGACACGACATTCACATCACGACTCAGATCGGTGTCGCGCGATATCTCGCGACGCACAAGGACCAGTGGCGCGGAACGGTGATGTTCGTCGGGCAACCGGCCGAAGAGGTCGGTGGCGGGGCGGAAGCGATGCTCAAGGACGGCCTCTTCACGCGGTTCCCTAGGCCGAAGTATGCCCTCGCGCTGCATGTCAGCAGCGACATGCCGACGGGAAAGATCGGCTTCAAGGCCGGGTACATTCTGGCGAATGTCGATAGCGTGGACATCGTCGTCAAAGGGAAGGGGGGCCACGGCGCGTTTCCTCACACGACCATCGATCCCGTCGTGCAGGCGGCCCATCTGATTGTCGATCTGCAATCGCTCGTCAGCCGCGAGAACAACCCGTTCGAGCCGGCGGTCATCACGGTCGGGTCGATTCACGGCGGGACCAAGCACAACATCATCGGCGACTCGTGCCGCCTGCAACTCACGGTCAGAAGCTACTCGCCCGAGACGCGCGACCGGCTGATCGAAGGGATCAAACGGAAAGCCAAAGCGGCCGCGATCAGTGCCGGTGCGCCCGAGCCAACCATCGAACTGTCCGACTGGACTCCCGCCACGAAGAACGACGCCGATCTCGTCGAACAAGTCGTGCCGACGTTCCGTCGCGTCCTCGGCGAAGAGAACGTCATCCCGGTCGAACCCTCCATGGGGGGGAGAAGACTTCTCGCAGTACGGTCTCGCCGGAGTCCCGATCTTCATGTGGCGACTCGGCGCAGTGAACCCCGAACGCCTCGCCGGATGGAAGAAGGAGGGCAAGACTCCACCCTCGCTGCATTCCCCCTTCTTCTACCCGGACGCGCGTGAGGCCCTCATCACGGGCGTCACGTCCATGTCGGCGGCAGTGATTGACCTGATGCCGGTGAAATGAGCTGGGCCGCAGCCGCCTATTCGGTGTCGCTCGCCTTAGGAACGCATTTCAAAACTAGCCCGACGCGCAAGCGAGGGCTTCACCGCCATCGAATGCCCAGCCCGCGCTTGCGCGTCGGGCTAGTTTTTTGAGGCAAAAACAGGTTTTGAAACTACCTTTAGGAACAGGGAAGGGCGGGGTCATTTTTTGATGTCGTACACGAGCAGCGTGTCTTGGTCGCGCAGGTAGAGCTTGCCGCCGCAGACGACCGGGTGAGACCACGCCGGTTTGTCGCTGCGGTTCGGCTGTTCGAAGCGACCGGTCTCTTCGTAACCGTCCGGTGTCGCGGCACACAGCGCGACGGGGCCGTTTTCACTGCGGAGATAAAGGTGGCCGTCGGCAGACGTGACCGAGCCTTTTCCGACGGAACGGTTCTGCCATTTGGTCTTGCCCGTCGCGAGGTCGATGCACTTGAGTACGGCCTCGTCGAATCCGTAGACGTATCCGTCGAGCAGCACCATGCCGCCGTGATGGTTCACCATTTCTTTATTGGAATAGACCAGCGTCCCCTCACCGTCCGAGCCGAGTTCAAACAACGCGCAACCTGTGCCATAACCCGACGCGGTGAAGACCTTGTTCCCCGTGTGCAAGGGAGTCGAGCAGTTGGCCGTTCCGTTCGCCGAGGCGTTCTGTTTCCAAAGTGGCTTCCCGTCAGAAGCACGGACGCCGATGACCGACGTGTGGACGTACGTGACGTACTGCTTCTCTCCGACATCCTTCACGATGATGGGTGACGAATACGCCGCCTGCGGTGCCCCCTCGACCTGCGAAGCCCAAACCGTCTTCCCGGTCAGTTTGTTCAAGGCGACCATCGTTCCTCGCTTGCCACCGGGTGAGCAGATCAGGTTGTCACCGTCGATCAGCACCGATTCGCTGATTCCCCAAGTAATGTTTTCGCCGCCGAACTCTTCGAGAATGTTTTTCTGCCAGACGACGTTCCCCTTGTCCGCCTTGGCGCAAAGGAGGTCGCCGTTGGCTCCCAAGGTGTAGACCCGGTCCTGATCGACCGTGGGCGTGCCGCGCGGGCCATCGCCCGTCCCGTCTTTACGGACCCGCCCGACGCGAGCGCCCCAGAGTTGCTTCCCCGTCACGGCATTCATGGCCGCCAGAACTTCATCTGATCCCGTGGTCCCCATCGTGAAGACCTTGCCATCGCTGATCGCCACACTGGAGTAGCCCATTCCCAAGCCAGTCTGCTTCCACGCGGGCTTTGGCCCCGCAGCGGGCCACTTGTCGAGCAATCCCTTTTCAATCGAAACATTGTCGCGATTGGGACCGCGATGCTGCGGCCACTCACCAGCGTTCGCTCCTGCGGCAGCAGGTGACCTGCCGCCCGCTTTGGTCCCCTTCGTGCCGGCGGCCTTCACGTTCTTCAGTGTCAGGCGTGAAGCATTGTTCGAGGCATCCGCGATGATCGTGACGGACTGTCCGGCCTCCACATCGGCCAATCCAGACTTCTTGCCATCGATCAAAACCTGAGCCTCCATCGGGACGGTAAACTTCTTCACGCCTCCCGCTTTGCCGTTCAGTTTGACCGTGATTTCGTTGGTGTCCGAGACGACCTCTTCCACGGTGCCGTAATAAGTCGCGGCGAGCGTCACGCCACCAATCAACACCACTGTCGCCACGATCAGCGAACGGAATCTAAACTCTCCTGACAACATGCGGACACTCCTGAGAAAGGTGATGCGGGAAACAGGCCCGTCGGTTTATACCTCACGCGGTTTGAAGTGAGACATCTGAGCGGGGCGGCGTCAGCCCCCCGGTTCTTGGGCGTAAGCCCTCCGCTGGTAGAACCGGGGGCTGACGCCGCCCCGCTCAGAAATGTCTCACTTTGTCCCGCGCGAATTGAACTATGACCGCTCCCCCCAAACCGGACAAGATGAGCAATCGGCCGAGTCGTTACCGGTGCCAGTCCAAGACGGCGAGAACGCGGCTTGACAGGCTGAGGGGTCGCTGGAGAATGTCGCCTGTCGTTTCAAGTCTCCGTACCAGTGCAAGGTCATTGAACCATGCGTGCTCAATTGGTTCCCACCAAAGGCGGTCGCACCATCCAGATCGTTCGCGACGTGACGCTCGTCGGTCGCCAAGAAGATCTGTGTGATGTCTGCCTCGATCGCAGCAGCATCTCCAAGTTGCATTGCCTGATCGTGAGAACCGATGGCCTGCTGTTCATCCGCGATCTCGGCAGCACCAACGGAACGAAGGTCAACGGGCAGCGCGTCATTCGCGGTGCGCTGCTGCCAGGTGACGAACTGTCCTTCGCGGGCGAAAAATTTCGCGTCGAGATGGGGCCGGGTGAGCCGGACTCGGATCAGGAAGAGGTTCACAACTCGCACACGGAAGTCATTGAGTTGGGACAACTCAACCTGCCCCAAGAACACTTCGGAACCTACGACCCGGAGCGGCCGCTGCAAATGGCCAGCGACAGCGATGTGAAACGCCTCAGCGAGGAGTTTCTCTGAGGGGCTGGTTCGGAATAACTTCCTCGTTTAACCGCCAGCCAAAGGCGAGCGCGGAGGCGGTTGATGCACGGTGTCACCCCTCCGCGCTCGCCGTTGGCTGGCGGTTAAACGAGCGACTGGAAATCGGGAAGTTGTTTCAAGCCCGTTCCTGAGTTGATGGTCGGGTCGAACTGAGATCAAGTTCGAGTTCCGGGCAGAGCGGGCTTTAAGCTGCCGCGCGCATCTCCAGTTCCTCCGCGTTGATCGCGACGATTGCGATCCCCAGCCGATCGGCCAGATCGATCACTTCGTGTTGGTCGAGCATGATTGTCTTGCTGCTTTCGATCGCGAGAACTCGGCCTCCCGCCTCTTGCAGCGTCTTGATCGTCTGAGCGCCGATGGTCGGCACGTCGAACCGCATGTCCTGCTGCGGCTTCGCGACTTTCACCACGGTGAAGCCTCCTCGACGACACAGTTCACCGGCGCGTTGGATCGCACGGTCGGTCCCTTCGATCGCCTCGATCGCAATCACGGCGAGGTCGTTCACGACGACCGACTGCCCCACGTCGAGGCGTCCCATTTCCTTGGCCAGATCCCAGCCGAAGCGGATGTCGCGCCATTGGGCATCCGTCGGTTTGCGTCGCGTCAGGAAGCCGTGTTTCACGAGTAACTCCGGGCAATAATCGAGGGCGGATTCAAAATGAATGTTGTCGCGCGCGAACTCGCGAATGACGGCCAGCAGCAGCGTGTCGTCCTTGTGGTCTCGCGTGGCATAATTCCACCACATGTGCAGCGTTCGCCAGTCGGGCAGCAGTCGCAACATGCGGAACGGCTGGAAGAGAACGGTCTTTTCAATCTTGCCCGCCATCACCACGCGATCGACTTTGGCACGTTGAAAGAGTCGGATCGCCCGACCGATGCGGGCGAGGGGAGATTCGCAGTACGTGTGGCAGACTTCGCGCAACTCGGGGGCGGCCATCCCCATCACGCCGACCGCGTGAACGAGCAGCCCCTGCTTGCGCGCCGCTTCCGCAAACGCGATCGGGAATCGTCCCGCCCCCGCAAGCAAGCCCACGTTGCGCCCCCGAAAAGGAATGATGTTTGGGTCCGTGTCGTTCATGTCAGTGAGGCTGTCCGTCCGCTGTGAAGCACGTAAAAAGGAGGCACGCGTGCAGTCCGACTTGGCTCGGTGAGCCGGGCTGCTCTCCGGGAGAACGCCCCTCGCAGAGAAGTCCGGCTTTCGGAAAAGCCGGACTTCCAGTCAGTCACTCATCCCGCGCGCCGCAGTTCGTCCGCTGAGGCGGCCTGCATTTCCGCCAACTGTGTTGTCAGTGCCGCGATCTGCTTTTCCATGGCTTTGAATTGGTCACGCATCTCGGGGACGCGTTTCAGTGAGAAGAGCAATCGTTTTTGTTCGGCCTCGGGTGTGGCGAGATATCCGATCCAGACCTCGCCCGCAGGCACGTCCTTGGTAATCCCGGCTTTGGCTCCGACCATGCAGCCGGTGTTCATGCGGACGTGATCTTTCACGCCCGCCTGTCCGCCGAGTCGCACGTAGTCGCCGGTACTGCACGAACCCGCCAGACCGACTTGCGACGCGAAGACGTTGTGTCGGCCGAGTTCGCAGTTGTGGCCGATCATGACGAGGTTATCGAGCTTCGTTCCGGCTCCAATGACGGTCGCTCCAATGGCCGCGCGATCAATCGTGGTGCAGGCTCCGATCTCAACATCAACGTGAATCTCAACCGTTCCGAGTTGCGGGATCTTCTCGAATTGACCGTTGGCGAACCGGTAGCCAAACCCGTCGGCCCCGATTACGGCTCCGCTGTGAATGACCGTGCGGTGGCCGATGCTCACGTCGTGGTACAGCACCACATTCGGGTGCAGCACCACGTTGTCACCCAGCTTGCATCCCGCCCCGATCACGACACCGGGATGCAGATCGCAGCCGTCGCCAATTTCGACCTCTTCACCAACACAAACGCCCGGCCCAACGAAGCAGTCTTGTCCGAGCTTGGCCGACGGATCGATGACGGCTCGCGGTGAGATGCCGCGCGCGGGGCGAGGCCGCACCGTGCGGAACAGCGGCAGAATTTGAATGAACGCCATCTGAGGATCAGTCACGACAATGAACGAACACGACGAAGAGTCGATCCGCGCGAAGTCACTCAAACTCGCCGCCACTTTCGCGTTGAGGATGACCGCTCCGGCTCGACACTCTTTAAGCCGGCTCACGTGACTTCCATCGACGACGAATGTGATCGCGTCAGGACCGGCCGCTTCGATCGCGCTGGCATCGTTGATCGAGCGCAAACCGTCGCCCAGAACCTCACCGCTCACGAGCGCCGCCAACGAATCCACGGTGTGACTCATGCTATTTCCTTCCGACAAACCGAGGCACAAGCCGTGGGTTGGCTCGTGCTGACCGAGAGACCATCACGTCCGATCTCCACTCCGCGCGAGGTATATCTCAGACGCCCAAAACCGGGAAGACCGTTCGCCGCTGAGGACGTTCACATCGCAACTGGCAGCGCGTGGGCAAATCGGCTATTTCTAGCCCGCCAATCTATGCCATTCGCGAGTCAGGAGCGTTCGATCATGCCGGTGCGGGGAATTCGAGGAGCGACCAGCGTTGAGGCCGATGTGCCCGAGCAAATTCTGGCCGCCACACGCGAACTGCTGGAAGAACTGCTCCGCGCGAACGCGATCACGGAATTCGATGAGATCGTGTCGGCGATCTTCACGACATCCCCCGATCTCGTTTCGACGTATCCCGCCGAAGCGGCACGCGGTCTCGGCATGACTCAGGTTCCACTCCTCTGCGCGTCTGAGATTGCCGTTCCGACCGCTAAAGTTCCGCGCTGCATCCGAGTCCTGCTGCACATGAACACTGACAAGCAGCAGGCGGACATCGTTCACGTCTATCTCCGCGACGCCAAACGACTGCGGCCTGATATGGTCAGTGCCCAGTAGGCGGGAATGAGTGCGTGAGGGCCCTTGTGCGTGAAAACCGGGCCGCAAGAAGTCATGCGCCGCTACGAATGAGGAAAGGTTGCGCCATGCCCATCGGGATCGATCCGAAAGTGGACTTCGCATTCAAGTACGTCTTCGGGCGTGAACAGAATGAATCGTTGCTGGTCTTGTTGCTCAATGCCATTCTCGATCCTCCGGCCGATCGACGGCTGGTCTCGTTGACGATTCTGAACCCACTCCTGCCACAGGACAGAACCGACGACAAACTGTCCATCTTGGACATCCGTGCGCGCGATTCCCTTGGCCGGACGTACAACGTCGAAATGCAATTGTTGAAGCACAAGTACCTCAAGGAGCGTGTGCTGTACTATTGGGCCAAGCTGTTCGCCCAACAGTTGACCGAAGCAGACAAGTACTCCGAGTTGCAGCCGACGATCTCGGTGTTACTGCTGAATGATCGGCTGTTTCCCGAGTCGGAAACCTGCCATCAGCGCTTTCGCCTCTGGAACGACGGCCACACGACGACGTACTCGGATCGCATGGAGATTCACGTCCTCGAACTTCCCAAGTTCGTCAAAGAACTGTGCGAATTGGGGAGCGATCTGGACGGCTGGCTCTACTTCCTCCAACATGTCAACCAACTGGAACTGGCCGCTTGGCCGACAGAACTCCAGTTCGCCGGACTGCACCGCGCTGCAAAGGAACTTCAAATGCTCGCCGCCACTGATCTCGAACGCCAACGCTACGAAGACCGCTTGAAGGCTCAGTTGGACCACAACAGCCTCATGTATGAAGCCCGCGAAGAGGGCCTCGAATTAGGTCGTGAGGAAGGTCTCGAACTGGGTCGTGAGGAAGGACGCGAGGAGGGTCGTGAGGAAGGTCGTGAGGAAGGTCGTGAGGAAGGACGCGAGGAAGGACGCGAAGCAGGGTGGATCGCAGGGCAAATTCAACTTTGCCAAGAGCTGCTCCAACGTCCCGTTTCGTCGCGGAAGGATCTCGAACAAATCTCCCGAGAGGACAAAGGACGACTTCATGCCGAATTGAAAGAGGCACTGCGAACTCGCTGATCTCGCTCGGCATTTCTGAGAAGCGGTAAACAACTGTCGCGCAACGGCCCTACGAATCGAAGTGGAACCCGCTGACACGCGCGACGGTGAGTAGGCAGACCGCAAATTGAATGGTCAGTACGACCCAAGCCGGTCGCAGCCAGCGGTGCTTGGAGTCAGTTTCGCTTTCCGCCAATAATGGTCCCGCCAGCCAGGGCAACCACGGCAGGAAGATGATCCACAACCGAGCCGTCTCACCCGAGTTCTTGCCCGTCAGCCAGAGCGTGCCCCACACGAACAGCATCGCCAGAGCCATCGTGCCGAACGACAGGACATCGCAGAGCTGCGGCAACGTGGACCAATTTCTCTTCGTGAAGGTGACATAGCTCCCTGCGGCGGCAAGAGTCACGGGGATGCCAGCGGCGAAGGACAATTCGATCGGGTTCACCAGCAGCCATTTCCAATAGGTGCGTGTGTATTGCGCGTAGAAGCCCGCGTGGTTTTGGTAGTTCAACCACCATACGAGCGGTAGGTTCACCTTGCCGAATGTGGCGGTCAGGAGCAGCGGCAATAGGAAGCCGACGGCCACAGCGATCAGACACATACGAGCAGGGGATTCCACGCGAATCCAGTTCCTGTAATCGTCGCGATGGAGAGGGGAGGACTCATGCGGACTCCGGCCGTTGTCGGTTGCCAGCTCGTTGTCCCTCAGACCAACAGCCAGTGGAAATCCGTCGAGACGGCCCGTGGCTGTGGGGACAAATCGCCACGACGCCAGTGCGGCGAAGAGGAACACCGGTAGAAATGCCAAGCTGCACATCAAGCCGCACCAAGCGATGGATCCCGCGATCAGGGCCAGCGCGACCGAACGTCTTCTTAGGCGAGCGGCAAGCCATGATTGACCCGAAGACACCAACCCGAAGTGTGAACGTGGGCGAAGTCGAGCGACGCCCTCGTTCACACTTCGGGTTGGTGGGGGGCAGACAACTCTTTCCGCTCGCCTTAACGCCAGCAGCCAAGTCCAAACGAACATCATGCCGATGAACGCATACACCACGTCAGACTTCGGCACGAATACGGCCACGGCGGGGATGGCGGGCCACAGGGCGGCGGTGAGCCACGCGACGTGCGAGTCATGTGTCAGACGAACGACTCCATACAGCGGCACCACGACCAGTGCGGCACTGAGCAGGACGAGCAACGTTGCCAGCCAGAGGACTCGCCGATCGAGTGGCAGCAGCGGACGGGGCGTCTTCGCGCGCAGGCTGTTCCGCGCGATCACGTCGCACGCTTCGACGAACGACGCGGGTTGAGTCGCATCGAGAAATGAAGCGAGAGTCGGCGAGGACTCACACACCGCGATCAGGCCGTGAAACACGAGGAACAATCCCGGCGGATGCGTTCCGACGTGCAGCACGTCTCGTTGACGCATCAACTCTTCATAGCCCGCCAACAGCTTGGCCGGACTCGGTTCTTCATATCGCGCCTTGGTGAAGTAGCCCGAGGAACTCGAGTAGTAGAGGACGAAGGCCGACTTGCCGAGTCGGTTCTTGAGCGGAGCCGCTTCTTGGACCACCCACAACCAAGCGAAGCTCATCGCGCTGAGGGCCGTCAGCCACGCACAAACTTCCGCGCGCGCGATCGGCTTCTTCGACACGCGGCTCAATCTCTTCCAGCCGAGTCTCACCACCGTGACATACAACCCGGCGGCCACTGCGGCTCCGAGGCCACTCAACAGCGAATCGGGTTCGGCGGGAACTCGGTCCCATGTCCATTCGCCGGGAATCCCAAGCGGCATCTCCGTCAGCCACAGCACGCCGAGCGAGGCAACAGCGGCGACGACAATCAGGCAAACAGCGGCAAAACGCATGAAGGGACTCGAACAAAACGGCGAAGGTGGCCCGCACAAAAAAATCAGGGCCGCGTTGGATCGAGTATGTCGTCCCCACGCGGCCCGTGTCGATTGATCGCCGATGCGACTCACCGTGAGTCGGTCTTCATGGCTGCTCGGTGATGTTCTCCGTGGATGACGTTCGCGGCGCGGACTCGGCACCGAGGATGAAGAAGCCACCTCCACCGCCACTGGCCGGTTTGCCGAAGTCGCTCGATTCGGCTTCGAGGATCTGCTTGATGCGGAGTCGCGAATCGGTCAGATGTGCCCGCGTGTAGTCGTCCAGCTTGAGATCCGCCTTGCCGAGAGCCGCATCGATTTTGGTGGCCAAGTCGGTTAGGTACATCCTCGTCAGGACTCGGGCATCTTCGGGCTGAGCACTCGCGGGCTTCGCGACAATGTCGGCGAACTTCTTCAACGCCGAACGCTGCAGTGCGCGACGGAAGCTGTTGATGTAAGGCGTGCGGTTGTTGAACTCGCCCGCCGGTGGAGCCGCCAGTTCCGTGAAGACCGAATCCATGACGGCCTTCAAATGCTCGGGCAACGTGTACACGTCTTCACCCGCAGCGGCTTTGGCTTCGCCGTCTTGGATGCGGTTCAGCGTGAGATGGCTGAGCGTGCGCGAGAGGATCGCATCCTGAAACTGTGCGATTTGTTCGTGGATGGGATAGTCGATCCGTCGCAAATCTTGAATGCCCCAGTGTCGCCAGCGGCTCCCCGCCAGTGAGTTGAGCGTCGCCGGATCGTACTTTGGAACTTGGAACGCCTGCTCGGCCACTTGCTTCATTGCGGCTCGCTGCTGCACTGCATCGACCAGTTTGAACGGTGGCCGCGCTTGGTTGTCTCCCTTGTGATCTCGATGAACCATCACCCCGCCAATGAATCGTGCGACGAACTGTGCCGATTTGTAATACTCGCCGATCAGCACGCCGAACGCCTGCCGAGCGCGTTGGTAGCCTTCACCAGTCTCGACGGTGCGTTCGAGCAACTTCGGCAGCAGTCCGTTGACGAGAGCCATCTGTCGTTGAGCGTGTGCAATCGGATCCTTGCTGAAGTCGAAGCGGTTTGAGAGCGGATCTGGATCGTTCGGCTCGGTGTCTTCATCCGTCGAGTAGTCGAGGCCCGGTTCACCGCTGCGCATCGCGATCTTGGCCAACTCGGCGTTCTCGTCACCGGCCACGATTTTGTAGCCGTACTCGATGGCCCAGTGATCGTAGGGACCGATCGTCGTGGTGTAGTAAGCAGGCTGCTTCGTTCCGGCGGGAACGATGTTCACCGGCAGATAGTCCATCACGCTGCCGACGGTCGCTTCGCCCGCTTTGGCCGGGTCTTCCATTTCGGCGAGCGTCTTCCAGGCACTCGCTCGGAAATTGTGACGCAGGCCGAGTGTGTGGCCAACCTCGTGCATGACGACTTCCTTGAGCGCCTGTTGCAGATACTCTTCGGGCAGCTCGCCCCGTTTGGCGGTGAGTCCCTGCGCAGCGAAGACGGCTCCGGCGAGGCTGCTCTGATGCTGCATCCCCTCGTTCAGACGGCAGTCGGCATGCCGATGCCGTTGCGGACCGAACAGGGCAGGGGACTTCGTGAGGGTTGGCTGTTCGAGGTCCAGCAACGCGGCGACGGCCGCCGGTGTGAAGTTCTCGTAGCTAGTCTTCCATGATCGCAGGAAGCTCGCGTCGAAGATGATGTCGGCGTCGAGGATCTGCCCCGTGAGAGGATTCACGCGAGACGGCCCCATGGCGAAGCCCGCCTCAGCCGTAATCCAGCGGAACGTGTTGAAGTTCACGTCCTCGGGATCCCACGTGTCGTCGTCACCTTGTTGTCGTACTTCGACCGCGTTGTCGAAGCCGAGCTTGTCGAATGCCTTATTCCACTCTTCGATCCCCGCACGCACAATCGGACGCAGGTTGACCGGGACCGTCTTCTCCATGTGGAAGATGATCGCCTTCTTCGGGGGCGAGACCTTTGCCGCCGGATCGAGTTTCTGCAGATCCCAGCGATTGATGAAACGAACGAAATTCTGGTCGTCGCTGTTGTCAGTGAAGTCCTTCGCCACGGTCAGAAAGTAGCCGACACGGTCGTCGGCCTTGCGCGGCTTGTAGGCGGTTTGTGGCAACTGACTGATGCTGTAGTGAACGGTGACTTGCATCCCGCGCGGATCGGCGACCGTGTCTGAGTCGAGCTGTCCGGCGTAGACGGCATTGATGTCGAGTTCGACGTTCTGCTTGAACACCTTCACATTTCCGACCGCGCTGCGATCAAAGGCGAAGCTGGCCCCAAGCATCTTTCCGATTTGTTCGTCATCGCTCAGGAAGACGCGCGTCATATCGACGAGATGCCCGCCCGGCGTATCCACGATGATCGGCAACGCGTAGAGCACACTGTCGTTGTACGCGAGTTTCACCGCGTTGGCCTCGGGACTTCCCGGCCGCGCCTTGAATTTCACATTGCGTCGGAGAACGTGAACCTTCTCACCGACTTTGCGGAACGACCACAGCACGTCGTCGCCCCACGTCATCCCACCGAGTACTTGTCCCTGACTGACGCCGCGTGCGATCGAACTGAGCATCAAGAAGTCTTGCCCGAGCTGTATCTGTTTGAGATCGACAAGAATCTGCTGATCCTTGTGGTAGATCGTCCACAGGCCCTCGACTTTCTTCGTGCCGGTGATGGCGGCATCAAATTTGGACGGAACGGCAGGTGCCGCCGTCGGAGGTTGTTGAGCAATGGCGGGCGGCGAGGCCACGGCCAAGACGAGGATCGCCCCAAAAAGGGCGACAGCAAACAAGCGAGTCATGCGGGCGGCTCCGGCAGGTGAGGAAGGGCTGGGGTTGCGAACCATTACGCAATCGGAAGGCTCAACTCAACTCACCCAGCTTCTGAATTATGGCACGAGACTGCACACGGAGGCACGCCAAGTCTTCATATTTCCCAGACTGGTCAAGCCGGTTGAGAGGATTGCGCCGCCAAAGACACTCGCCGGGACACGGAGGCCGAGAATAACTGGGCGCATTGGATCCTGATGCGCAAGCGAAGCCGCTGGTCGTTCGATCCTTCGCTTGCGCGTCAGGCTTTGATTCCGCAGTCCGCTAGTGGTCGAACAACTTTGTCTTGAGGGGTTCCTCACGAGCCCGACGCGCAAGCGAGGGCTTCACTTTCGACAACGGTTTGCCCTCGCTGGCGCGTCGGGCTCGTTATTGAACAACCCCGCAATCTCAAGTTGTCCGACCACTAGGGCCACGCCCTGGGTTGGCGGTTTACGGTGAATTTCAAGCCCTGAAAGGGCGGCACTCGTGACGCGAGCAACATCGGGCCGCCCCTTCAGGGCTTGAGACCGGAACCCAGGGCGGCGCTCCCGTTGGTCGCTGGCCCTGGGCTGACTTACGGCTGCCCCGTGGGGGCGGAAAGACAAAATAGCGCAACTTCAAAACGCGCGAGCGAGGGCAAACAGTTCAATGCTTACAAAGCCCTCGCTCGCGCGTCGGGCTAGTTTTAAACCGCAGACAGCGTTCTAAACTTTTTTGGCTTGAAGGCCCTTCACGATCGACAAGATTCCCGCAATGACCAGCAACACTCCGAAGCCCACTGCCGTCCAAACTCCTGCTTGATATGCGGCACCCTGAGTAGCGGCACCCTCCGGTCCAGGTACGAGAAACTTGTAAAGACCTCCACCCGAGACGGCCAATCCAAACAACGTTACGACCGCCCCCAAGCCAATGTCCTTGCCGGACTTGTCACTCAGGTCGATGATTTCGCCGTCTTCACCGACCTGGGTTTTCGCGACGTACTTGTACTCCTTGCGCTTGTCGATCAGCTCCAACCGGCCCTTGTGGAAGTACGTGAACTGGCCGTTGATGCGCATGTTGAACAGGGCGATGAAGCCGACGGGCAGGCACATCACCAGCAGGATGATGGCCGGGCCGATGAGCGGTTTCAGATCGACATCCACGATCTGGCCGAGCGAGTTGGGATCTGCCTGCGGCGGGGCGTTCTTTCCTTTGGGAGCGTTCTCGGCAGCGAGGCGGGCACGCCGAGTCGTCGCGTTGGCTTCCATCGTCGTCACGATGTTGCTGATGCTATTGCCCCAGACTCCTCCGATCACTGCCGCGCCGGCCGTGAGCGGCAGTGTGGTCAGGAACAACCACATCAACCAGACACTGAGCGGCTTAATCGACTTGAACCACAGCGGGACGACCCTCCAAATCAACCAGCCGGGAGTCGAGATCGGCATCGACATGTGCGACATCGAGATCGGCAGCATCCACAACGCGGGAATCGCGCCGATCCCCGCACAAACGCCCATCATCCACGGTGGGCTGCCCGAGTAATTGACGAGGTAATACCCGATTCCGAGCGGCACGATCATCAACGGCAGAGCGATGGCGACCAGCCAGCCGAGGAACATGGCTCCCATCGCGCTGGCTAAGAAGAAGTCGAAGTTAATCCGCTTGAACTTGTCTTTCCGTTCGAGCGTCAGTTGGATCACCTCAATGTCCAGCAGCCAAATCCAACCGGGGATCACCATGAACGAAACGGTGAGGCACAACACGAAGAACGCGCGCGGTGGTACCGCTGACAACCACAGATACAGGAACGCACAGAGCATCGAAATCAGGAGGCAGACCGCGATGTAGGCATCAGTTCGCCACGCCAAGCCGATGTTTTTGACGACGAACTTCCACGAACTCTTGGCCAAACCGGGGTAGAAGTCGGCCGGATCGGGGCCGCGCATCGCTTTCTTCGTGGCCTTTTTCCCTTGCCCGCCCGCCTCGGTGCAGTAGCCGCACTGAGGGCACTCGGTGTCTTCCTCATCCTGGTACTTCATGTCGAAGCCGCACTTGAAGCAGATGCGGGCGTTGGTGTCCTCGGCTCGGCTCAAGTCGAACGACACGAGGGCGTGTTCCGAATCAGCGGGCTTCGTCGGCTTGGCAGGCTTCTTCTTGAGCTTATCGCCGCTCCCTTTGCCCGGCACTTTCATTCCGACGGAACTGGAGTCTTCGTCGGGGACGGCAAGGCGTTCCTGGCAATTCGGACACTTCACAGCTTTGCCGCGCGCGGTGTCCGGGGCAGTCAGCACTTTGTCGCAGCTCGTGCAGCGAACTTTGACGGGCATGGAGATTGCCTTCCACGAAGAGACACCGCGCCGGGCTGAACTGAAACCGTGCCGTCAGGGAAACGGAGTTCAATCGACAGGCCAGAAATGCGGCGAAAGAACGATGAAATAGGGAGACCAAGAGGGCCGCAGTCTACGGTCGAACAAGTCGTTCTCGCAACGCAGACGGATCGAACTCTTCCTTCGAAGTGAAGGGGAAAAGTGTTCAGCACCGCCTGTTGTTCTGGGAGGCGGTGACGCTCCTTGGATGAAGCTTTTGGAGCCGCCTTCGAGCAGGGTGACGTAGACGATTTGGTCTTCGACGCCGGGGCTGCCGCAGTAGTGGCCCCCAAAGAAAAACAACACAGGGCCGAGGCACAGCCAGTGGTCGCCGGTCAACGGAGGATGGCCGCCCTCGGCCGTCTGCATTTGCGAGCACAACGCGATGCGAACGAAGAGACGGCCGGGGGCGGCCATCCTACTTTACTTCCCCAGCAGCTCCGCTTTCTCTGGATCGTTCTTCCAGTGGAAGGTTTGGGCGAATTCGGCGGGGGTGTAGGTGCGTTGGGAGCCGTCGGGGAGCATGGCGACGTAGACGAATTGGTCTTCGACGCCGGGGCTGCCTCGGTAGTGGCCCCAAAGAAAACAACACAGGGCCGAGGCAGAGCCAGTGGTCGCCGGTCAGCGTAGGATGGCCGCCCTCGGCCGTCTGTATTCGCGAGTACCAAGTGATGCAAACGAAGAGACGGCCGGGGGCGGCCATCCTACTTTACTTCCCCAGCAACTCGGCTTTCTCCGGGTTGTTCTTCCAGCCGAAGGTTTTGGCGAATTCGGCGGGGGTGTAGGTGCGTTGGGAGCCGTCGGGGAGCATGGCGACGTAGACGATTTGGTCTTCGACGCCGGGGCTGCCGCGGTAGTGGCCGGTGGGGCCGAGGCAGAGCCAGTGGTCGCCGGTCAGCCACGGGAACAGCATCCCCAGCCGGCGGTTCGTCTCCACGTCGAACCCGACCGTGCCGTAGCTCGGCTCCCAACCCAGGAAGCGGCGGCTGTCGGGATGCCACTGCGCGGTCTGGCCCAGGTGTTGGCCGAGCAGGCGGCGGTCCTGAGCGTCTCGGCCGCGGACGAACGTCCAACCTTCGCCTTCCCGCGCGAGCAGCCGCTGGCCGTCGGGGGACGTGTTGAGGAACGTCGGGGAGTTGCCGTTGGAGAAATTCTCCAGCGGGCCGAACGTGCCCCGCACCGTAGCCGCATTCGCCGTAGCCGCACTCGCCAGAGTGCGGGGTTGTGTCGGATCAGGCGTCGTCGCTCCCGCGTTCTTGGCGAACGCGGCTACGTCACCATCCACGTCGAGTGGCACGATGTGAGTCGAGAGCGCGATCCACAGTCGGCGGCTGTCGGAGGTCCAGGCGAGGGATTGAAAATGACCAGCGCCGATCACCGGCATCGGTTCCGGGAACTGGTCGTAGGTGGCGACGAGTTTTCCCGCGAGGGGATTCCAGAGGCGGACGGTTTTGTCCTCGGCGGCCGAGGCGAGGCGGGTGCCGTCGGGGGACCAGGCGAGGCTCCAGATCGTCCCCGTGTGTCCGGCGAGTTCGTGCTCGATCTTCCCGGTGGCGACGTTCCACACGCGGACCAGTTTGTCGGTCGCCCCGGTCGCCAGCCATTTCCCATCGGGCGACCACGCCACGCGCGTCACGTTGGCTTTGTCGTGCGAAAGCTCGTGCTGCTTCACGCCGGTCTGTGGATCGACAATCTGCATCGTCGGCAAACCACCAATCGCGATGGCCAGCAACTTTCCGTCGGGCGACGGATACGGCGCTGAGGATGGCTCAACGGATTGTGGATACGAACGAAGTCGGTCGCCCGTTGCCGCATCGTTCACCCAAATCTTGCCCCAGCTTTGATTGAACATCTCTCGCCCATCGCGTGAGAGCGCGGACCAACCACCACCGCCCGTTCCGGCCCGTTCCTTCCCTTCGCGGAGCTTCTGGCCGGTGGACGTGTCGTAGAAGTGCAATCGACCGTGGGCCTCAATGACGGCTTGCTTCCCTTCGTCGAAGACGGCGACGCCGTAACCGTTGAGATCGGACTTGGCGAGCTGCTCGCCAGTCGTCGTATTGAAAACTCCCGATGGCGATCCTTCCTGCATCACCACCAGCCGCTGGCTGTCGGGCAACCACACCAGCGTATTAGGGTTCATCCCGGCCCAAACATTCGAGCCGAGTGTCTGCGTGACCTCCAACGACTTCGCGTCGCGGATCGCCACTTTCCCATCCGTGTGTCGCATCGCGAGCCACTTTCCGTCGGGCGACCATTCGAGCGCCTGCGACGTGCTCGCATCGCATTCTCGCAGGACTTTGAGCGACTTCGCGTCTCTCACTCGGAGATGATTGCCGCCGTAGGAACAGGCCAACTCAGTGCCGTCCGGTGACCAAGCGACGGAGATTGGCTCGCTGCCGTATATGCCCGTTGTATGACTTAACGTCTGACCGGTACGGAGATCGAGTACGAGCAGCGGGTTAAAAGCTCCAGCAATCGCGAGTCGTTCGCTGTTCGGACTGAATGCGACTTTGGTCGCCCAACTTGAAAATGGAATCACGGCGTGTAACGCGCCGGTCTCGACGTTCCACACCCGCGCGGTGATGCCTCCGAAGCCTTTAGTTCCTCCGCCGAATTCGCACGACGCGAGCCAGCGGCCGTCGGGAGAGAAGTCGAGCGAATCCACATTGACCTCGTGGCCAAGCAGCGCGCGTTGGTAGTTGCCGTCGCGGTCCCACAGACTGATCTTGCCGAAGCCGCTGCCCGTGGCGATCAGGTCGCCCTTGGGACTCACGGCGATGGCGGTTGTGTAATGATTGTGCGGGCCGGCGAGTTCGAGGGACCAGCTTTGCAGGCCGGGGATTTTTTCGGGGCGCGGGACCAGCGCGTGGACGCTCAGCGGCTGGCCCGCGCGCAGCACCAGCGGACGGTCGAGCGGACCCGGCAGCGGCTCGCCATCGAATTGCTTCAGCACGCGGAAGCCGACGTTGCTTTGCGGTGTCGTCCATCCGAGATGGCCCCAATCGAAATGCACTATCGCGGAAGCGTCCTCCCAACCATTTCCAAGAATCATTCCCGATCCAAAATTCAGCGGGGCATTCGTCAGCAAATACGGGATCTGCGCTCGCGACAACGAATCGCGTGTGTACTCCCAGACGTTTCCGAGTGTGTCGTGGAGTCCGAAGGGATTGGGTTTCTTCTGGGCGACGAGATGCAGCGGGCTGGCTTGGGGGTTGGGGTCGAGGAATTCCTGGGTCCAGGCGTAGTCGGCCAGGTCTTGCGGCTCGGGGCCGACGACGTGCTTGAACACGCTCCCCGCCCGGCAAGCGTGCAACCATTCCGCCTCGGTCGGCAGGCGGTACGTAGGATGGCCGCCCTCGGCCGTCTTGTCTTTGTTTTTCTTGTCGTCATCTTTTGCCTCGTCGCTCGAAGAGGGTCGGCCGGGGGCGGCCAACTTACTCAGCCACGCACAGAACGCTTCGGCGTCGCGGGGGGTGACTTGCGTGACCGGCTCGTTCGGAGCGGGTTTCCAGCCGGGGGTGCGCCAGTTGATTTTCGGATCGGGTTTGAATTCGCGATCGCGTCCGCCGAGTCCGTTGGTTTCGGCTGCGGTTTGGTAGCCGGTGGCCTCGACGAACTGGCGGAACTGGTCCCAGGTGACTTCGGTGGTGCTGATCGCGTAAGGCTTGGTGATGCGGAACCGCCGCACCGGCATGTCCGGCTCAATCGCCGGATCGCGCGGCCGCGTGAAGATCTTGCGAAACTCTCCCGGCGGAATCAGGGCGAATTTCAACGTCGCCGCGTTCGCCGTAGCAGAAGTCGTAAGACTTCTGCCGTCTTCTTTTTCTTTGGCACCGCCCGGCTGAAGTCTTACGACTTCAGCTACGTCGAGCTCTTCGACCACCGGGCGTTTGAGGAACTCGGCCCACAGTTGTTGCCGCTCTGTCGCCAGCGTCGGCTCACACGGCGCGACCACCGGCGGCGGAGCACCCGCCGGCAACTCCCACCCCGGCAACGGATCGGTCTCGTCGAGGTCCAGTGGCGGCAGCGGCGTGAGTGGTTTCGCGGTCGATGATGTGGAGCCGTCCGTCACCGAGGCTTTCGGACGATTCGCTAGTGCCGGGCCGGTGAGCTTCAACACCTGCCGCACGGCATCGACGGTCAGCGACACCCGCAAACCGGAGGTGATCTGACGGGGCGTCGGGCCGAAGGCGGGGCGATGCGAGGCCCGGCAGTACCACGCCTTGCCGCCCAAGTCGCCGCCTCGGCGAACGCGCTCGGCACCGGTGAAGGATGGGCCATCTGGGTTAATCGCAGGTTTCTCCTGGAATTGGCCGTAGTAGGTCGGCTCCCATGAATCCTGCACCCACTCCCAGACATTGCCGTGGATGTCAAAGATTCCGAGCGGGTTCGCTTTCAGCTCGCCCACTGTGTGGGTTCGGCCGCCGGAGTTCGTACCGATCCAGCCAGCAATAAGGAGTTGATCATCCTTGTCCCCAATCCAGTACTTTGTCGTCGTTCCGGCCCTGCAGGCGTACTCCCATTCTGCTTCCGTTGGCATCCGATAGCCCGTGCCTTCGAGCCGGACCACGGTCTCGCTCTGTCGAAAATAGAACGGCTTCAATGTCTCTTTTTCGCTGAGCTTCACACAGAACTCGGCCGCATCGTTCCAACTCACCATTTCCACGGGGTGGCCGGTCATGTCTATCCCGACGACGGTGTCTTTGCCCGCACCCATCGCAGCGAAGTGGGACGGATTCGTCCCCATGACTTTCTCAAATTGTGTCTGTGTCACTTCGTGGATGCCGAGGTAAATCGGAAGCGTCAGAATTACCTTGTGTTGTGGGCCTTCGCTCTTGATGCATTCCTGCCAGTGCTTGTCCTCGCCAACATCCTTGAGCGCCTCTTCAATCTCCTCCTTGGTGCTTCCCATCGAGAACTCGCCGGGCGGGATGAGGCGGAACTTCATGCCGAGGGAGTTGGTGTACTCGACCGGCACGCCGAGGTACTTGGCCCACGCCTCCTGATGGTGTTGGGCTTGCTCGGCATCAAACGGCGCAATCGCCGGCGGCGGTGCATCGGCGGGCCAACCGTGCCAGCCGGGGGCTTTCGTAGGATGGCCGCCCTCGGCCGTCTTCTTCGTGTTTGGTTGCGTGTCGGAAGGACGGCCGGGGGCGGCCATCTTACGGGGTTCGTTGTGCCAAGGCTTGATGATGAGGCCGACGATCACCGCGAGGCCGATCACGGCGGCGAAAGTCGCCTTCACGCTCCGCGTGAAGTAAGCCGAGCGCGGAGTGGACCTCGTTGAGGGCGCGCTGTCGGTCGCGAGATTGGCGTCGGTTGACGTTCGGCTTTCCTCACGCGGAGCGTGAGGGCTACTTTTCGGACGGCTACTTGCGATGCAGGTCACTTGGCCGTTGAGTTGCAGTTCCGACTGGCAGCGGGCGAGCAGATCGGCGACTTCCTTGGCCGTCTGGAACCGGTCATCCGGCTCTTTCGCGAGCAGCTTCGCGATGATCTCATCCAGCCATTTTGGTGAGCCGGGGATGACTTCGGAGATGGGGCGCGGCGTGTCTTCGCAGACTCGCTTCAGGACCGCGATCGTGTTCGAGGCACGGAACGGCGGTCGGCCGCTGGCCATCGTGTACAGCACGGTCCCGAGACTGAACAGGTCGGCTCGATGATCCAACGTCTGACCGCGCGCCTGTTCCGGAGCCATGTACATCGGCGTTCCGGCGATCAGACCGCTCTGTGTCATGCTCGCATCATCCACGGCGCGCGCCAGGCCGAAGTCGGTGATCTTGATCCGCGCCTCGATCGACGTGTCGAGCAGGATGTTGGCCGGTTTGATGTCGCGATGGATCAGCCCCTGCGCATGGGCGGCGGCCAGCCCGGCCGCGATCTGTTGTCCGAACTTCAAGACATCGACCGGGTCGAGCGGGCCGTGTTCGTCCTGCCATTGCTGGAGAGTTTTGCCGGGGATGTACTCCATGACCAGATACGGAACAGGTTGCTCTTCGACGGCGTGAATGGCGACGATGTTTTCGTGACGAACCGCCGCTGACGAACGAGCCTCGCGCAGGAACCGCTTGCGCGGGGGCGAGGTCGCTGCCAGCGCGGGGTTCATCACCTTGATGGCCACCATCCGATGCAGCTTCTCGTCAAACGCCTTGAAGACGACGCCAAACGCTCCTCGACCGAGAACCTGCAAGATTTCGTAATGACCGAGCAAGCCGATCGAACCGGGCTTGGATGACGGCAGCAGGAAACCGAGGTCCGGTCCGGCGCTTCTCTCAGAATCACCGTCGTCATCCTCACGGGAAGTCGGGATGCCGGACTTTGGCATCATGGTTGTCTGACTATTGGCTTCGTCCCCCGACGGCTGGATTTGCTCGACGGCGGGGACGCTCAGGAACTGGCTCGCCTTGCCGTGCGAGGCCAAGAGCACATCGAGCCGTTCGCGCAGGGCGGCGTCTCCCGAGCAGGCTTCGTTCAAGAACGCCTCCCGCTGGACGGTGTTGGTGATCTCGATGGCTGCTTCAAAGATGGCTCGTTCAGTCATATCGCATGGCCCTTTCCGTGTGAGTGAGAACACTCGCAAAACCCGCTTCAAAAGACAATGCGACAACGGACGCCGATTCACGCCAGCGAAATTCTGGCTCTCCGCCATTTGTGTTGGATGCTTGAGTGAGCGGCATGGCGCTAGCCGCCGGTGTCGGCGAAAACGACCGGCGGCTAGCGCCCAATGGCACTGA
>JAYSQC010000083.1:0-7820 GCA_043721755.1 Schlesneria sp. | reverse complement strand
GGTCAGAACTGACTCGTTTAACCGCGTGGGCAACGCCCCGCGCGGCGTGCGGCGAAACACGATTCCACGTCGCCTGACGCGCGGGGCGTTGCCCACGCGGTTAAACGACGCGGCGTCAATCTCGGCCGCGTGAGGGCTAAAAGAGCGGCCTCTCAGCGGGCGGGACTATATCAGACGAAACGACCTTGAAGCCAACACCTCGGCCACGTCCGGCTGATGAAGAATCGGTGAAGGTCGGGAGCGAATCGTTTCGATCGGGATCAGGCATCCGCAGTGAGCCAGTGCTGATTGCAGCGATTGTGCGAATCGGGCTGGCGGCAGAGTTTCGTCAACTTGCATATCAAGCGGCGGCTGGCCGGGTGGGTGAGTGCGGCTGGCGGTCGAGGTTGCAATCCGGTCGGGCGGCTACTGTAATGCCCGCCATCTCTCGGCCAGTGGGTGTCGAGGCGTCGTGTGGGTTGGCATCGCTGCTGGGCGGTGTCTCGCGACGGAAGCACTTTCTTCAGTCTGGGCGAGAACGATTCGCGTCGCAGCACTGGAAACAAAAGGTCAGTTGTTCAATGCGCAAGGTTCATATCGTCAGTTCGTTGTTGTTGGCATTTGGTTTATCGATCTTCAGTATCGGTTGCGATCCGGCGAAGCCCGCCACTCAGAAGGTAAAGCCTAAGCCCGGTCCCGGTTCGACGACCGGTGGCGGAACGGAAGTTCCGGCCGCCGCCGCTGGGGGAACGGCAGAAAAGCCCGAAGCCAAGCCCGAAGAAACGAAGCCGGAAGAGAAGCCTGTTGAAGAGAAGGCCGCTGAGAAGACCGAAGCCAAGCCGGAAGAGCCAAAGGCCGAAGACAAGTGATCGACGTGGTTCAACGTTGAACCAACATCACTGTCACCGCTGAAATAAAACAACCCGCTGTCGCTTGCGACAGCGGGTTGTTTTATTTTCGGCCCGTTCCGTGGCGAGAACTGTCGCAACGATCATGGTCAGGTCTTGGTGAGCCGGGTGCCGTCAGGCCCCGGACTCCGAGCCAAACCTTCCTGTAAAAACAGCTCATTGGGCGAATGCGTGCTGATGGCTGGTTGCCTAACTGCCTGTTGAAAAACGTAGGGTAAGCCTCTGGCTTGCCCGCTTTTCAACTGCATTTACGGGCAAGCGAGACGCTTACCCTACGTTTTCAACTGTCTGCTTAGCCCGGAGGGCTGAAAACGCGACGCTCCGCACGCATTCCACGGATGAGCTTCAAAGTTGATCGTCGATCCGGCTAGTGCCCCGTCAGCCCTAAATTCTGGAGTTGGGTGGCCGGGGCTGGACTGAGGCTTGGCGAAGTGAGCACCCGGGGTTTCGCGAAGACGCTCCAACCCCGGCCACCCATTATCAACCCATAAATTTAGACCTGACGCGGCACTAGGCCGCCATCTTCTTCTTGCCTTTCTTATTCCCCTTGGGGTTTGCGTTGTTGTTGGGCGTTTCCTTGGGAGAGGTCGCCTCAATCTGTTGCGCGTTCCACGCGTCGTAGCGCTCGCGCAGTTGTTTCACTGTGTCGGGTTGGTCGCTGGCGAGGTTCTTCGATTCGGCCGCATCGTTCGCGAGGTCGTACAACTCGGGTGAGCCGCTGCCGCCCTTCGAGACCACAAGCTTCAAATCTCCCTGTCGTACGGCCCACTGATCGCCGTAACGCCAGAACAGAGATTCATGAGGACGACCGGTGTTGGCACCAGTGAAGTACGGCAGGAGGTCCACTCCATCCAACTTCCAGCTCGCGTCCACCTTGCCTCCGCCCGCGGTGAGGATTGTCGGCAAGACATCAAGGTTCATGACGGGAGCCGTGTGCGTCTGACCGGCGGGAATCTTCCCTTTCCATTGCACAAGGAACGGCACGCGCGGGCCACCTTCAAACGTGGTCATCTTGAAACCGCGCAACCCACCGTTCTGCGAGGTCGTGCTGGCCGTCGGGCCGCCGTTGTCTGCGATGAAGAAGTACAGCGTGTTCTCTTCCTGACCGATCTCGCGGACCTTGCTCATCACGCGCCCGACCGCATCGTCCATCCCCGACAACATCGCGGCGAACAGTTTTCGTTTTTCATCTGTGATCTTCGGAAAACGGTCGAGGTACTTCTGAGGCGCTTGGAGCGGCGCGTGCTGCGCGTTGAATGGCAGATAGACGAGCTTGGGCTTCGCCTTGTTCTTCTCAATCCAATCGACGGCACGTTCGGCATAAGCATCGGTCGTATAGAAGGCGTCGTCGGTGATCGGCCTGACTTCGTTGGAGACGCGCGAATCGACGAACTGCGTCGGATGCAGGAACGGCGTGTTGCCGAGCGTCCCGAAGAATTCATCGAACCCCCGCTTGGTCGGACGATGTTCGAGACTGCCACCGAGATGCCACTTGCCGATGCAGACGGTCGCGTAACCGAGGCCCCGCATGCGATCAGCCATCGTCGTCTCTTTGAGACTCAGCCCGGACGTGCGACTGGCAACGCTGTTGAATTCGTGGCCGAATCGAGTCGGATAGCGACCGGTCATCAGGCCCGCTCGCGACGGACTGCAATACGTCGCCGCGACGTAGCCCTGAGTACACCGCACGCCGTTCTTGGCGATCGCGTCGATATGCGGAGTCGGGATGTCCTTGCTCCCCTGACAGCCGAGTTCTCCCCAACCCAGATCGTCCGCATAAAAAATGACGACGTTGGGCTTCTCCGCCGCCGCCACCCGCGGCAAGCGCGGATTCATCCCGCCCGCCAAGCCCACGAACAACAGAGTCATCACGATCCTGCGACCAGTCATCAGCCAATCTCCTCAGCCAAGTAAGTTGCGATCCGTAGTCTGGACCCCTTGGTCCGGACGTGTTCATTTGCTCCCGCAGTCGATCACTTCGTCTGGACCAAGGGGTCCGGGCTACGTCAGCCGAATCGGAAAGTGAAGTCCAGTGCCGTTCGATACCTGCACGAGACAACAGCGTCAACCACGGCACGTCAATCGAGTGGCCGTCGAGTAGGGTGCGTGAAGTCTTCGGAACGCACCAAGGGAGATCGGCCATTCCCACGACGGTGCGTTCCGAAGACTCCAGCGAGGGCTGGGCCTCAGACCAAAGTAGCCTTCATCGCTCCGCGTGAAGATAGCCGAGTCCGTGGCGGTGTCGATGGAACAATCCGCGTTGAGCTCGCGCCCGGCTGTCTTCACGCGGAGCGATGAAGGCTACTTTGAAGGCAAAAACCAAAACTTGACTGAAGGAGTCAAGTTTCAAACTCGAAGAAGTCCACGCACCCTACGGCAACTGTCACGCCTGTGGTGCGAGGGGAACCGCCAGTCCTAAAACACGCGAACCCCACCGGGCTGGCCCCATTGGACTTTACTTCTACTGTCCGACTTTCCGGAGGGTGGGCTGTGCCCACCACAACCCGTTGCGTCTTGGTGGGCACAGCCCACCCTACATCTGGATGAACCGGGCAGTAGAATTACACAACTCGAAAATCACTGAATTTGCTGTTTTCTCTGCGGTCTTCCAATCTCTGCGGTGTCAGACTTCGAGGATGGAACCACCGCAGAGATTGGAAGACCGCAGAGGCAATTCTGTGCGTCGATGGCAAACCAGTCCTCATTGAGGTCGAGTTGTGTCGAGACCAATGGGGCCAGCCCGGTGGGGTCGCTTGATCGAGGGCGACATGATCCGGCTTCCTTGCTCACGCTGCGGGTTGGTGTGGTCTGATCGCGACGACTCGCCACCCACCACTCGCCTCACGCCGCAACCGGCTGGTTCGACGTGCGGATGTGGCCGTCGTCGGAGACATCTTCAAACCGGACGCTCATCCGTTTCGAGACGCCCGACTCTTCCATCGTCACGCCGTACAAGACATCGGCGACGGTCATCGTCCGTTTGTGGTGCGTGATGACGATGAACTGCGTCGATTGTTGAAAGGCTTTCACGACGGCGGTGAAGCGTTCGACGTTGGCTTCGTCGAGTGCCGCATCGACCTCATCCAGAATGCAGAACGGGCTGGGCTTGCTTTGAAAGATGGCCATGATGAGGGCGATGGCCGTCATCGTTTTCTCGCCACCGCTCAACAGCGAGATGCTGCGCAACTCTTTGCCCGGTGGACGTGCGGCGATATCGATGCCGCAGTCGAGGACATCGTTCGGGTCTTCCAACACGATGTCCCCTTCACCACCACCGAAGACTTGGCGGAAGAGCTGCTGAAAGTTGGTGCGGATCGTCTCGAAGGTCTCGGCGAACAAGCGACGCGACTCGAGGTTGATCTTGCGAATGATGTCTTCCAGCGTACTCTTCGCTTCGACGAGATCCTGCAACTGCGCCGACAGTTGCTCGAACCGATTCTCCAACATCTCCAGATCGTGCAGGCTGTCGGTGTTGACGTTGCCCATCAGCTTGAGCTGTTTGCGGAGCCGATTGACGCGGGCTTCGAGTTCCGGACGGAGGTCGGTGAAGAAGGGTTGAAGGTTGCGGAGCGCGGTTTGTGATGCCACCGGTCCTACGGCTGACACTGCCTCGGCAGACTTGGCATCCGTCGGATCGGTCCCATCCGCCCGATCTGTCCGATCAGCCAGATACTTGACCACGTGCTGATCAACCTTCGCCCCGCGTTCTTCGAGCAGCAGTCGATACGCCGATGCGCCCGACGCGACGACATCGGCCAGCTTGAGTTGGTACTCCTCGTCGAGCCGTTCATCGAGCGTCGTCAGGGCGTGTTTCATGTCGCGCACGCGAATCTCATCGGTGTGGCGACGCTCGGCCAGTTCGCGCCGTTCCTTGCGCAGATCGAGTTCTTGTTCGACGAGTTGGCTCCGCTCGACGCGCAGCGCCAGCTTGGCCGCCTGCAGCACGAAGGCGTCATTGGTGACGTGTTCGGCCGCCAGCAATTGCTCGTCGCGCGTGGCCCGTGTGTTCAGGATGTGCAGCGTCAGTTGTTGCCGCTTGGCGATCGAGGCCGTGCAGCGGCGATCGGCTTCGTCGTGTTGAGACAACCGCTGTTGCAGCTCATCGGCCAGACGATGGACCGTCGCGCGGAGCGACTCCAACTGCTCGGCCTGCTTCACCAGATCGAGTTGGTTCGCGGCCTTCTGTTGTTCGAGCTGCTGGTGCTGCTGCTCGGTGGCCAGCAACTCTTCGGCCGAGGCCGCAAGGCTCGTTTCGAGGTGATGCAGCTCTTGCTCGGTCCCGGCGGATTGATCGACGGCCGCGTTCAGCTCGAGTTGCCGCTGCGCGAACTCAGCGTCGCCCGCACGAAGCTGTTCAGTCAGCGACAGCCGTTCACGACGGAGCCGGTCCAGTGTTTGGTCCTGCGCCGTGAGGTCCGCCTTCAAATCGGCGAACCGCTGATTGGCGTAGTCCAATTCCGCCGCGACCGCTTCCAGTTCCGAGTCGGCTCCCGTCAGCAATTGATAGACCGAGTGCAATGCCGACTCTTCCGCCTGAATGTCGCGGTCGAGCAGCGCGAGATCGTTCTTGATTCGGCGCAACTCACTGCGTCGCGACAGCAACGCAGTCTCACTGCGAATCGTCCCGACGTACAACGTCCCGTTCGCTTCGAGCAACTCACCTTGCAGCGTGACGAAGCGGAGGCTCGTAGAATGGACGCCCTCGTCCGTTCGGCTCAGATCGGCCTCGCGATCCGCACGGACGAGGGCGTCCGTGCTACGACTCCCCATCGCCAACCGCACGGCGTCGTCCATCGTGCGGACGATCCAAGTGTCGGCAAGGACGGCGGCGGCAAGACCCGTCGTGCCGCGATCGGACAGCACGAGCGCATCCGCGCGCATCACCACACCCGGTTCGCGCGACAAGTCCGGCATCAAGTTCGGATCGAGTTGCAGGTGGACGAAGCGCGACTGTTGCCGTTCGTCGGACATGGGCTGGCTGGCGGCGCGATCGGGAATGGCAATGAAACCGACGCGGTTCGTCAGCAGCACGGTCCCCTGATTCAAATAGTCGAGCAGCGCCTGGTACTCGCGCAGCACGATCAGCTGCGCGCGGGGACCGAGCGCCACTTCGAGCAACGCGGCGTGTTCGAGATCCACATCGAGCAGATCGGCGACGCTGCCGACGACCGAGTTCCACGGCGGGTGCGGCGACGAACGGGCTCGATTGAGAATGTCCTTCACGCCGATCCCGAGTCCCTCCTGTCGCAGTTCGAGGTCTTCGAGCAGGCTCTTCCGCGCGAGGGACGCGCTCCGCTGTTCGCGCTGTTCGGCCAGACGTTGCTTGGCGTGATCCTGTTCGCCGAGCAGTGACACTCGCTTCGATTGCGTCGCGCGCAACACGGTTTGAGCGGCGGCTTGAGTCTGCACCGCGTCATCCAGGCGCGCGAGGCTCTGGTCGCGTTCCAACTCTCGCTCGGCGAGCGTTCCGTCAAGCAGATCGAGCTGCGACTGGGCCTTCGTTTGAGCCGCCTGCACCGCCGACAGCGCCGCGCGCAGTGTGGCCACGGCGCTGGATGTCACCGACACCGACTTGGTCAATTCGAGCCGTCGCGATCGATCTCGATCCTGTTGCTCGCGCCGCGCGGTGAGCGCCTGCACAGCCTGTTGATGCTGACCGTCGTGTGCCGAGATGCGGTGCCGGTTCTCGGCGTGATCGCGTTCCGATTCGGCGAGCCGGCTCTGTTGGAGCGCGATCTCACCGTGAGTCTCTCGCACACGGTGGCTGAGGACCAATTCCTGCTTCTGAAGGCGCGTCAGTTCCGTCTCGATCTCCAACAGCCGCGCCGTCTGGTGCTGAATCGTGGTCTCGTGCCCGGCGATCGCTTCGCGCCCGGTGGCTCCACGACGTTCGACTTCGCGCAGCGTGTCGTCGAGTTTTGAGAGGTCGGCGTCGAAGGCCGCCTCGCGCACTTCAAGCTGCCGCTGATGTTCGGTCAGCGTGTCCATCCGCCCGGATGACGCGGCTAACCCCGTCTCGATCACATCGAGTTCTGCCGTGAAGAAACGGAAGTCGTCGGCCGCGAGACCGTGCCACCACTGCTTCAGTCCAACGGAGACTTCGCGGTACTTCGCCGCTTTCGCCGCTTGGCTGCGGGTCGAGTTCAACTGCGCTTCGACTTCATCAACGATGTCGGTCAGTCGTTCGAGGTTCTGACCGACTCGTTCGAGCTTCCGCTGCGCCTCAATCTTGCGCGCCTTGAAGCGACTGATCCCGGCCGCCTCTTCAAACACGGCGCGACGACTGGTCGGGTTGGCTTGGAGAATCTGATCGACTCGCCCCTGCTCGATGATGCTGTACGCGGACGTTCCCGCGCCGGTCCCCATGAACAGATCTTTGATGTCCTTGAGCCGGGCCGTCGCGCGGTTGAGCAGGTATTCGGCGTCACCATTGCGCCAGATGCGGCGACCAACTTGGACCTCCTGTGCGTCGGAGGGCAGCCAGCCGGAAGCGTTGTCGAACGTGATCGTCGCTTCGGCGTAGGCACTCGGCTTGCGACTGGCCGAACCGTTGAAGATGACATCGGTCATCTCTTTGCCGCGCAGGCTCTTGGCCGATTGATCGCCCAAAATCCACTTCATCGCGTCCACGACGTTGCTCTTCCCACTGCCGTTCGGCCCAACGACGCTGGTGATGCCCGTTGAGAAGTCGAACCGAGTGCGATCGGCAAAGCTCTTAAAGCCGAACAGTTCGAGGGACTTGAGCATGGAACGTGACTCTGGGGCGAAAGCCCTTTTCTTCCGGGAGCGAGTAGCGTACGAGGGGATTCAAGCCGACAGATACATGAGATCTCTGAGCGGGGTGGCGTCAGCCCAATGGCACTTACTTTACCTCAGTAACCCGCAGCGTAAGCGAGGGAAACAAAGGGAAACGCCTCATGTCATCGCCCTCGC
>JAYSQC010000082.1:0-6759 GCA_043721755.1 Schlesneria sp. | reverse complement strand
TGACGTGTCCGACAAAAGTCGCAGGCACACTCCGTGTGCCGTCCGCGAGACCGTGATTCGCCGAGGAATTCGGTGAACGGCACAGGGAATGTGCCTACGCACTTGGACTGCTGTCGGACACGTCATCAATGGCAAGGATGTCCTGATTGAGGTCGGGTTGTGTCGAGACCACCGACGCGAGATCGGTGGCGGCGGGAGCCTTCACTCTTGAACCGTTGCTGCGGCATCGGCCTGTCCATGTCCTTGTGTGTGTCGATCAATTTCGGATCAAGCCATGACTTTGCTTTGCTCACGCGGTCTCGTTGGTCTCGTCATCGTCTGCGTCACATGTCGGCAAGCTCTGGGCGAGGATGAAGCTGCACCCGTTTCGCTTCCGTCTGCCGTGCAACGTGGTCGAGAGTTGGTCGCGACGGCGGCGACCCACTGGCACCAGAACAAAAATTGTTTTGCCTGCCATCATCAGACCCTCCCCGTGTTGGCGCTGGTCGAGGCGGGGCGATTCGGCGCGGCGGTTGATCCCGAATGGTTGCGAGTCCAAACGAAGCACACTCACGACTACTTTCACGAGCGTGTCGAAGGGATGCTCGCGGGAGAACACGTTCCGGGGGGAGCCTCGTCCACGGGATTCGGACTGTGGGCGCTGAAGCTCGCTCAACATCCGGCCGATGACGTGACCGCAGCCATGGTCGAGAACTTGCTGAAGATTCAGGGTGTCGTGCGGCTCTCGGAGAGCGACTCGGCACAGCCTGCCCAGTTGAAAGACGGAGCGTGGTTGCCTTCGTGTCGCCGTCCGCCGTTGCAAGGTTCGGACATCGCGACGACGGTCCTCGCGTTGATCGGCATGGAACACTATGCGACGGACGAGCAGCGCGAACGACTCGGCACGGCACGCGCCGTCGCCGACAAGTGGCTCGCCGAAACGCCGCTCGTCACGGCTACAGACCGCGCGTGGCGACTGTGGGGCTTGAGCCTGTTCGGCGGTGAAGTCGCGACGATCGAAGCGACTCGAGCCGCGATCTTCAAAACTCAACGCGCCGACGGCGGCTGGTCCGAGACCGACGACCGTCAGAGCGACGCGTACTCAACCGGTGAGACGTTGTTCGTGCTGCTGCAAACGGGAACGCCCGCAACCGACCCCGCCGTGCTGCGTACACGCGATTACCTCATCAAGTCTCAACATGCGGACGGCTCGTGGTTGGTCGAGACGCACGTGAAGCCGGTCCAAACGTTCTTCGAGAACGGCGACCCTCACGGCAAACACCAGTTCCTCTCGACCGCCGCCACCGCTTGGTCCACCGCCGCGCTGACTCAACTGCTGCCATTGAAGAACGTAACTTGGACGCCCTCGTCCGAGTGATTTCTCGTTGAAAGCGGACGGACGAGGGCGTCCATCCGACATCATTCAACAGACAGGTAAGCGTCCCGCTTGACCGTTTTCCAACGGCAGGCACGGGCAAGCGAGACGCTTACCCTACGTTTGACTAACGCTCGACGTGCTGGCTGCTCACGGCGCAGTTCCGGTCGTCGAAGAGATTCAAATAGAAGACCTTCGCGTCGGGAGGCAGCTTCGCCGTGATGCGGTTGCCAGCGGTGATGATCTCGGCGGGGACCGACTCCCATTTGCGGTCCTGCCACTTGCCGCTGTCGCGGGTGAACGCGAGTTCGGCTTTCGTGATGGGGACATCGGACTGGAACGTCGCCCAAGCCTCGTCCGCCGAGTGGCCTTGTTCCGTGATCGTCGGCAGCGGCTTCCCTTGCTTCAACAGTTGGTTGGCGAAGACGTGAATTTCTTCTGGGTTCTCACCGGCCGCTCCGTGACCGTGAGGCATCCGGATGCGAAGACACAGCGTGCGCGGTCCCTTCGGCAGCCGATACGACTTCTGCCATGAGTCCATCGGATACGCGAAGTCGTTCGTTCCATTCACCCACAAGATCGGCATCTTGGCTTGGCCGAGGTAGCTCGACGGATCCCACTGCTTCAACCACAAGTCAGCCTTGTCCTTGCCGAGCTTTTCAAACGCCGAGAGCCAAACCGAGTTGTCGCCCAAGTATCCGCAGCCATAGACCGGCGCAGCGAACTGGAATCGCGCATCGACTCCCGCCACGACCGAGGTCAAATACCCGCCCCACGAGATTCCCGTGACACCAATCCGCTCGGCATCGACCTCGGGGTACGACCGAATCAACGAATGAGCCAAAGCCACCGCGCTGACGGCCTGAAACGTCCATTGATCCTCTATCGGAGCATCAAGCTGACCAAAGCTGGCATCCCAACCGGGAGGCCCTCCCAAGTCATGCCGCCTCCAGTTGCCATAGGTTCCGACCGGAACGCACCCGCACACGTCCATTGCAATCGCGGCATAGCCGCGCGAGTTCCACAGCTTCACCCACCGCTCAAACGCCGTCCCGCCCCCGCCATGAATCAGCACCATCGCCGGAAACATTTTGTTCTCGCTGTCCCCATCTCGTTGGGCAGGCACCCCGTAATAAGCAAACACCCGAGTCGCCTTCCCCTGCAACTTCGCACCCTCATAGAAGAACGCCTTGACCCCTTCCGCTGAAATGTCCTCCGCCGGAAACACCGCCGGTACTTTCGAAAGCGACTCCAAGTCGAATCGAACCCCGGTCTGAATCGTCTGCTCTTGAGCCAACCCCACCTGCGCCATCAGCGTCAGAGCAACAGCACTGACGTGGACCAAACGCCAAGACGATTGAAGCGGGTGACTCATGAGAGAGCTTTCGGCATAAGAAGTCGGAAGGTTTGCAGCCTGTTGAAAGGGGTAGGCTCGGTGTTCAACAACCCTCTCCCCGCAAAGGCGAGGCGAGGAAACACGAGCGACGCGATCAATACGCGCGCGGCCTGACACGGCCTTGGACTCGGCCGGGGAGGCCCATGATTCTGAGGAAGCCTTCGGCGTCGGTTTGGTTGTAGGAGCCGCCCGCTTCCATGCTGGCGATCTTGTCGTCGTAGAGGCTGTTCGGGCTGGTGCGTGAGCAGACGATGATGTTGCCCTTGTAGAGGCCCAGTTTGATCTCACCCGTGACGACGGATTGGGTCTGCTGGTTGAAGGCCATCAGGGCGTCCATCTTGGCCGTGTACCAGAAGCCGTAGTAGACCATCTCGGCGATCTCGGGGCTGAGGCGGTCGCGCAGGTGGAGGAGATCGCGGTCGAGCGTCAGTTGCTCGACGTAGCGATGGGCTTCGTAGAGCAACGTCATGCCGGGGGCCTCGTACACGCCGCGGCTCTTCATGCCGACGAAGCGGTTTTCGATCATGTCGAGCCGACCGATGCCGTTGCGGCCGCCGATTTTGTTTAGCTCCAGCACCATCGTCAGCGGGCTGACCTGCGTGCCGTTCAGCGTGACGGGGACGCCGTGCTCGAAGCCGATCGTGACGTACTCGATCTGGTCGGGAGCCTGTTGCGGTGAGACCGTCATCCCGAAGTCGGGGACATCGACGCCGGTCACTTGCGGATCTTCGAGGACTCCCGCTTCGTAGCTGATGTGCAGGCAGTTCTCGTCGGAACTGTAAGGCTTGGCGACGGAGGCTTTGACCGGGATGTTCTTCTCCGCACAGAAGGCGATCATCTCGGTGCGACCGGGGAACTTTGCGCGGTACTTCTCGATCCGCCACGGGGCGATGATCTTGATGCCGGGTTCGAGGGCCTCCGCCGCGAGTTGGAAGCGGCACTGATCGTTCCCTTTGCCGGTCGCTCCGTGCGCGTAGGCGTCCGCGCCGACTTCCTTGGCGACCTGCAAACAGATCTTCGAGATCAGGGGCCTCGCGATCGACGTGCCCAGCAGGTAGACGCCTTCGTACCGCGACTGCCACTGCATGACGGGGAAGGCAAAGTCGCGGCACAGCTCTTCCTGAGCATCGACGATGCGACACGACTTGGCTCCGCAGGTGTGAGCCTTCGTGAGTACCTGCTGTCGATCCTCACCGGGTTGACCGAGATCGACATAGACGCAGTGAACGTCGTAGCCCTCATCCTGCAACCAACCGAGAATGACCGACGTATCGAGACCGCCAGAATAGGCAAGGACGCAGCTAGGCATGTGCAAGATTCCCAAGGCAGCATGGAGTTCGGAACAACGCGCGATGGGACTGATAGCAGAACCCGACCGCGAACGGGCGGGGATTATATCGGTGGCGTGCGGGCCTGCTACCGAGGGGCGATTCCCTGCGCGGAGCCATCGCATTGTCGGGACTGCGCAAGCTGTAGGGTGGGACAAGTGGTGCTTCGCCGCGCCGGCCCACCAGGATTTCTCGACGTTTCCGGATGGTGGGCCGGCGCTCGAAGCGAGCTGGTCCCACCCTACCATGAAAAAAGCGCTGGCCCTGATTCTCTGGGCAGAGCGAGAAGAGTCGAACGACTCAGCCCGTCGCTCACGTTGCGGGCTGGTGTCGTTGAGGCATCCTGAAAACGAAAGAAGCGTCTCTTTGGGACGCTTCTTGGTTTGGCCCAGGTTGTGGCGAAGACTCAGCGTGCGGAAACGCCATCCGACGAATCACTGATGTCGGGCTGCAACGGCTCTGCGGCCACGGGTTTAACACCGACAGCCTGGTCCGAAAGGCTTTGCACTCGACCCATGCCGAGGACGGACAGCAGGAAGAACGCCATCACTGCCACGCCAATGAGGAGGTAGCTGATGCTGCTGTCGATGCTGTTCTTCTTCAGGTAGACAGGTTCGTCGAGTTCGCTCGGGGTCTCGAGTAATAACATGGTGTTCCTTCCACTTTCTAATTCGCTGGGAGGGGGGATCAGCCCAGCAGTTACCAAGGCTCAAGTGGTCGCGCGCTTGCGGTGCCATCGAGCGTCAAAACGAATTGACACTCCGTGAAGCCGCAATTCACGGGCCATTCGGAAGCCCGCCGCGAGAATCATTGCCCGACCTCTTGTAACCCGTGAATTCAGCAGGTCTCTTCGACTTTCCGTGAGCGCCGATGAACCTGTCTTAGAATTGAGCGAGCGTTGAACTTTTGAAACAGTCACGTTGACGTTCGTCAACATGGGCGGGTGCTGAAAAACGTAGGGTAAGCGTCTCGCTTGCCCCTTTCTTTAACTGCAAACACGGGCAAGCGAGACGCTTACCCTACGTTTGTTCAACAGCCGACCCTACTTCTGCTCCGCCGTCTTCGAGAGGCACCAGAGATGGTTGTACGTGCGGAGGTAGATCGCGCCGTGAGCGGGTGCGAGTGACGCGAGGGTTCGCTCGGGGATCTTGTTTCGCGCGAGAACCTCCAGCTTGTCGGGCTGGGCGGCGAAGACGACCGTCTCACCGTCGAGGCTGGTCGTGTACAGGCGGCCTTCGGACAGGACGAGGTTGGCCCACGTCGTTGATGTCGCGCGCTCGGTCCACAGAATCTTGCCGGTCTTCCATTCGATGCACTGAGCGGTGCCCGGTTCGTTCACCATGTAGATGTGATCGCCGACGATCACGCCCGAGCCGATCCGTTGCGGGGCACTCGGGTGCCGCCACAGTCGGTGCGAGGCGGTGATGTCTCCCTCCGCGTTCGCACCGTCGGGACCGAGTGGTCGCAGACCGAGCCAAGCGTTTTGGAAGCCGCCCATCGCGATGACGACCTCGGGCGAGACGAGTGGCGTCGTGTAAACGAGGCTGTCGGTCGCCTTGTCCTTCGACAGTCCGGCACACGTCCACAGCACCGCGCCCGTCTGCGGGTGGTACGACTTCACGACGCCGGGCCAACTGAGAATCACCTCGTCACGCGCGCCGATCTTCGCGACGACGGGCGTACTCCACGAGCCGATCCATTCGGGCTGGCCCTTGTCGCCGAGCTTGCCTCCCGGCTCATCGGCCTGCCAAGCGTCCTTGCCCGTTCGCTTCTCCACGGCCAGCAAAAACGTCCGCTCGCCGGGGCCGAAGTTGAGGTACACCAGATCGCCATGAATCACCGGCGACGCCGCGTTGCCCCAGATGTGATGACACGGTCCAAGCTCGCGCTGCCATTGCTCGTGGCCATCGAGGTCGTAACAGAACAGACCGGCGGAACCGTGTGAGACCACGATCCGCTCGCCATCGGTCACGGGTGAGGCCGAGCAAAACGGGTTCGTGTTGTGGGTCGGTTCCGTCGCGGTGAACTCGACCGACTTCTGCCAGACCTGTGATCCATCCTTGCGGTTGAAGCAGATCAGCGATCGTTGCTTTCCCTTGTCGGTCGCCTGCGTGAGATAGATGCGATCCCCCAGAATGATCGGCGTTGAGTTGCCCGGTCCCGGCAGCGCGATCTTCCAGCGAACGCTCTCATCGGGCGACCACGTCAGCGGCAGATCGACCTCGCGCGAAACACCGTTCGCCGTCGGACCACGCCACGCGGGCCAGTCGTCTCCCCACGCGAGACCAATGAAACCATGCAGCACCCACGCCGCCAGCAGGCAACCGACATGACACACTCGCACCATGATGACATCTCCCGACAGACTGGTGATCGACACGAACAGACACGCGCCCCAAGCGGCGCAGCGATCGGTCACGCTATCGACTTGGCTCTTCGATGTCGTCCCACACGGGGTCGCTTCGTGATGTCGTTGACCGGGGGTGTGATCGTCTATTGGTGGTAGCCCTGTCGCTCCGCGACAGGAAGCGCGAACGTATGAGCGGCGCTATACTTTGCACGGTACAAAGTGAGGCATTTCCGAGCGGGGTGGCGTCAGCCCAATGGCACTTACTTTACCTCAGTAACCCGCAGCGTAAGCGAGGGAAACAAAGGGAAACGCCTCATGTCATCGCCCTCGC
>JAYSQC010000081.1:0-15606 GCA_043721755.1 Schlesneria sp. | reverse complement strand
TGCCAAGGTCACGGCTTTGCGTGGCCGTGGCTTCTCAACAACGAACACACGGCCACGCAAAGCCGTGACCTTGGCACACTCAAAACAAGAGATTTCTTTCCGGATAGACTCTCACTCCCCGCGTGGACGGATGCCGTTCCGTGACGGGAAGTCACGAACGGTCGTCGCAACGCGCCACTCCCCAGCATTCACACACGGACACGGTCGATGTACTCAATCAGCCGATCCAAATCATTCAAAATGGCCGTACCATCGCGGTGCGATGTCTTGCAGGTGTCCTCAAGTTGTCCGGCCAGTTCACTCAGCCCGCCATATCCGTAGCCACCGGCGGTGCCACGCAATCGATGAGCCTGTTGCTTCAGGTTTTCGTAATCGCAGACCTTGGCAAACTCCAACATCGTCGTTCGTAGTGAAGGCAGATCGTCCACGAAGAATGGCAGCAGGTCGGTGTAGTCCGGATCGGAGCGATGTGAAGAGTGAACAAGTGCGGGGGCCGACCCCGCGTCGGTGGTGATAGGCATGGTGTGTCTCGAACTTCAAAGTTGCGGATACAGAAAGAGGCTGGTGCTTGGCCCGAGCGGCCAACTCTCTTCCGAGTCATGCGGCACGATCACGCGCTGCTTTGGAAGGGAAATTCGTGGAGCGAGATGGGAACGATCGAGTGGCTTGCTCGCTGTCCTGTTCGCGATTTTGACGGGCGGCGGGTCCGATGAAGTAGCTCACGTACATGATGCCCATTGAGCCAGCCAAAGCTACGAGGCAACCGATCAAAGCGACTTGGTCGTCACTCGCATTTTGAAAAAGAAACATGTCGTTCACCTCCTGTGTTTGATCCGTCCCAAGCGACTTCGCAGGAACCTTGAGCGAAACTCGACCGTCGTCACACCGTACTACTCACGTTTCGTTTCTGTGCGTGCCGCGCAGAATTGTGGTGACAATTATGGAGCTTGAGTCCTGTCGGACGAATTTCGGAGCGGGGTGGCGTCAGCTCCCTGGTTCTTCGGGCGTGAGCCCTTCTTGAGTGGCAGGGAACTCCAAGAACCAGGGGGCTGACGCCACCCCGCTCCGAAACGAACAAGCGGGCTAACGCCCAAGAATCTCACTTGGGTTGCGGCTGAACGAAGTGAAGCCGCGCTGGGTGTTCACGGTCTCGTCCGACGAAACGGCTGTTCGACAGTCTGCGAAATACGCTGGAGTCAGTTTCGACCGAATGGGACAAGCGACTTCGTGCTGCCGTCCATTCGTGTGCAAGTTTGCCGCGATCCAGCAGCTCCGGACGCATTAGGCAATCTCTGCCTACGGTGCCGACTGGTCAGTCTGACCAGACAATGCCGGTCAGGTGAACTCGAGGAGTTCCCCCAAACTCGCGCCACACTCACCCGCAGCGTAAGGAACGGGGGCGCAATCACTTCCCGAACTGTCCGGTTTTCCTCCCTCCCCTCGGCGGGGAGGGAGAATGCCAGATGCACTTCGGAAAGTGATTGCGCCCCCGTTCCTAAGCGAGGCCGTGCGGCCCGAAGTCCTTGCTTACGCTGCGGGTTGATGTGGGCAGGCAAATCCGCCGCCCCCTTCGGTCTGCGAAACGCGAATCACTCGCGGATGAGGCGCTTCGCCTTCATCTCGAACCGGGGGAGCCAGCCTGTGGCGACGAGTACGATCTCGGCGTGGAATTGCAGTCGCTGCTTGATCGCTTTCGCGAGTTGATCGGCCAATCCGGCGCGGTCGGATTGGCCGAGAGTTGCAGTCGGTTCGATGTCGAGTCGGACGTGGTTCATCTCGCGTTGGCGTGAGACCACGATGCGGAACTCGGCGATCTCCGCGAACTCACGCACGACGGCTTCAATGCTAGACGGGAAGACGTTGTTGCCGCGGACGATCAGCATGTCGTCGGTTCGCCCAAGGATGCCGCCGCGCAGCCTCAGCAGCGTTCGGCCGGAAACATGTGCGGTAGGATCGGCTTCAACCAAGTCGCCCGTTCGGTAACGCAGGACTGGCGAGCCATGTCGTCCCAAGTTGGTGATGACCAATTCACCGGGAGTTCCTGCCGCGACTGGCTGGCTGGTGGCGGGATCGATGATTTCGGTGATGCACTCGGTTTCGAGGACCGTCAAGTTGCCGGGATCGTCAGCGCATTCACTGGCCAGCGGCCCGATCTCGGTCATGCCCCAGTGGTCGAAGACACGTGCGCCCCAAGCCTCTTCGATCCGCAATCGCACCGCCGGGATCGATCCGCCCGGTTCGCCCGCAACGAGGATCGCACGAACGGAACTGGTTCGGAGGTCGATCTGCTGCTCGGCCGCGACCTCAGCCAGACGGAGCGCATACGTCGGCGTGCAGCCGACCAGAGTGACCTTATTCTCCAAAATCAGTTTCAAGCGTGCTTCGCTGCTCATTCCGCCCGCTGCGAGACACATGTTTCCCTGACGCAGTGCCCCTTCAAACCCCGCCCAAAATCCGAGGAACGGCCCGAAGGAGAACGGGAAACACAGTCGATCGTCCGCGCGGAGCTTCATCCATCGATAAATCGTCGTCCAGCAGTCGAGCATCCCGTTCCAACTGGCCGGCGTGTCGAGCCATCTCAGTGGCTGTCCCGTCGTCGTGCCCGAGGTCTGATGCAGTCGTGAGTAATCGGCGGATCGAAACGTGAGGTTCCGACCGTACGGCGGATGAGCGGCCTGATCCGTCACGAAGTCGGCCTTGGTTGTGAACGGCAGCAGCTCCAAGTCATCCACCGATTGAATCAAACGTGGATCGATCCCCAAGTTCAGCAGTCTCTCGGTCCAGAAGGGATTAGCCGGAATGAGGGCTTCGATGAGCGAACGCAGTCGCTGGGACTGCCACTCGTGCAGCCGTGCGCGGTCGGAAGTTTCGAGGGACTCGCGTGAGATGGGATTCATCAGAAAAGTGGCCTTGGCCGGAGAGCAGTTGACAGCGCGATCAATCACGCGAGCGATTGTGAGAACGTCTGAAGAGACAGGCAACCGAGATCACATCCCGGCCAGACATTCGTGGCCATCGGTCTTCATTCGCGCGCACCTCAATTCGCGCGGAAATCTGTCCGCGCGAATTGAGGTGCGCGCGAATGAAGACGAAGCGGGCGTGCGACGCCGGAACCAACGCGGCACTGTTCGGCGACTTGAGTTCTTTTTCCAGCCCCCATCGACTGACCCGCGACCGCCTCAGTTTGCCTGATCCGTTGAGGTGTGAAGTTGAGAGCTTGCGCTCAAGTCGCGTGTTACGCGGCTCCGATCAAGACACCCGTTGGACGGACTCGACAGGCTCGGCGAGTGGACTCGCTTGGCATCAAAACTTACGACGACGACGGCAAGGATGGCTGGATGTCGCACGCGAACAGCGACGCGTTTCGGTTGGGCTTCTTGGCGGCCATTGAGGATGTGGAGCGGGGATTCGTGGGTGGGCTACTGGTCACAAACCGGTTCGGCCGGCCCCTCGAATTCCAATGCACCGCCCCCGTGAAGCCGAACCGGGCGCAGCAGATTCTGTACGGCCCGACGCTGCGCCCGTTCGTGCTCAGCGAATTGATCGGCCGCACGCTGCTCGACAAGATTGGTGTGAAGCCGCAACTGGTGCTGATCGAGTCGAACGAGATTCTCGATCTGCGGCAACACGTGCCGATGCCCGTCGCGTTTCTCTCACAAGCGGACACGTCCGACGAGACCGCGATTCGCTGCGGCAAGTTGGCGTTGGGAATGCACGCGGACTATCCGGCTGATCGCACCGAGATCGAACGGTACGCGAAGCTAATCCCCGCCGAAGCCACGCTCAGTGAACCGTTCGAGCGGGTCCGCGAGGCGCTTCAAGAAACACTGCGATTGGGAACAGCGAGATCAGCGTAGGGTAAGCGTCTCGCTTGCCCGTGCTTGCCGTTGGAGAGTGGGCAAGCCAGAGGCTTACCCTACGTGAGGCGACACCCCATTGATCCCGGCTGAGTGAGACCGAACGGAAGGACGAGCCGATGAGTGACGGATCGCGGCGAATGCTTGATGAGATGGCCAGCCGCCTAAAGACACGCTCCGATGAGGGAGTCGTGCCTGCTCCGCATTGGGCGCTCGACAACGTGGGATCATCGCTCGACACGCTACTCGATGACGTGCCGACTTCGACGCTCTCGCTCTCCCTTTCGACGAATCTTTTTTCATCAGGGATGAACGTCGCTCTGCAACGCTGGCCGTCATTGGAGACGGTCACAGTCGCGGCACCGAAGCCACCGGCACTTCTGCCGACTTGGAAGCCAACTCATTCGCGCGTCGCCACATTCGGGATCACGTTTCCCGAGGGCGTGTCGTTCTTGACCACGAAGGCCGAGAAAGAGCAGGCGGAGTCCGACGCCGCGAACGGGGCCAGCGCTGCGACCGGCGGTGGCAAGGCGTCTGAGTCTGGTCAGTCATCGACGGATGGCACCACACTTGGCGAAGAAGAACTGACGACGATCCTCCCGCCTCAGCCCGCCTCATTGATGGACGAAGTGACGCTGGCGGAAGCCAAGAAAACAATCACGCGGATCAAGCCTCCCGCCGACGCGCTGTCGATGGAAGACCGGCTCTTCTACTTGCTTCAGCCGCCGCTCCAATCGTGGCTCGCCGGTCAAGAACTGATCATGCCGTTCGAGCCGTTCCCGTATCAATACGAAGGAATTGGCTGGCTCTTCTCGAAGACCGCGGGGTTGCTCGCGGATGAAATGGGCCTTGGCAAGACGATGCAAACGATCACTGCGATTCGGTTGCTGATCCGCAGCGGACAGCTTCGTCGCGTGTTGCTCGTCTGTCCGAAACCACTGCTTCCGAACTGGCAGCGCGAGTTCCAAGCGTGGGCCGAAGAGCTGCCGTTCGTGGTTGTCGAGGGCGACACCGAACGCCGTCGTCTCACATGGACGATGCCCGGCGTTCCGATCTTGATCGCGAACTACGAATCGCTGGTCCGTGACTTCGCGTCGTTTCCGGAGGGCGAGTTCCCAAAGTTCGATCTCGTCGTACTGGACGAAGCGCAGCGGATCAAAAATCGCGAGTCACGCACGGCGCAGACGGCCCGCGCGTTGCCGAGGCGGCGCAGTTGGGCGCTCACCGGCACACCGATCGAAAACCGTCCGGAAGAACTTGTCGCACTGTACGAATTCCTCGGCGTGGTCCCGCCCAACGCCACGCCCGATCTCAAGCAACTGCAATACTTGGCGAAGCAGTGCATCCTGCGTCGAACCAAAGATCTCGTCATGAAAGACCTGCCGCCGCGACTCGACCGCGACGCGCACCTCGATCTCCTGCCGGCTCAGAGGTACGCCTATGACAAGGCCGAAAAAGACGGCGTCATTCATCTGAATGAGTTGGGGGACGAAGCCACGGTACAGCACGTGTTTGAGTTGGTGCTGCGACTGAAACAGATCACGAACTTTGACCCCTTCACGGGTGAGAGCGCAAAACTTGATCGGCTCGAAGCGGACATGGAAGAGATCGCGGCCAGCGGCGGCAAGGCGATCCTGTTCAGCCAATGGACGAAGGTTTTGGATTGGCTTGCCAAACCGATGGCCAAGTACGGGGCATTGCTTTACCACGGCGGCGTCCCAACCAAGCAGCGCGAACCGATCCTGACGAAGTTCAAGGAAGACCCGAACTCGCACATCATCCTGATGAGCTACGGCACGGGAGCCGTCGGGCTGAATCTCCAGTTCGCGGGCTACGTGTTTTTGTTCGACCGCTGGTGGAACCCGGCGATCGAAGATCAGGCGATCAACCGCGCCCACCGCATCGGCTGCAAGAGCCAGGTGATCGTCACGCGGTTCATTTCCAATAACACGATCGAAGAACGGATCGACAAGATTCTCACCGAGAAGCGGCAGCTCTTCGCCGCGATTCTCGGTGAAGGCGACAACACGAACGCCACGCTCAGTTTGAACGCCTCAGAAATCTTCGGCCTCTTTGACATGAAGGCCCGCCACGGCAAGGGCACACGCGCGATCAGCCCGAAGTGAGACGCTCTCGTTTCACCGCATCCTCACCGCCCCGAGGCGTAAGGCGAGCGTCGTTTATACCTCGCGCGACGGAGAGTGAGAGGTTTCTGAGCGGGGCGGCGTAAGCCCCCTGATTCTTAGGCGTAAGCCCGTTTTCAACGAATCAGGGGGCTTACGCCCAATGGCGCTCACTTTGGAAAGTAGTAGGCACATTCCATGTGCCGTCACCGGCGATTTGCGGACGGCACATGGAATGTGCCTGCTACTTTGCAGGCACAGTGAGTGCCATTGGGCTTACGCCGCCCCGCTCAGAATTTCATCAAGACCGCGCGAGGTATCACGCGAGGCTGAAAACGAGCGAGTTTGTTGACCGCTTCACTTCTTCATGCTCGAGAGCTGGTAGTTCTGAGTCCCCCCTTTATCTCCCACAATCACGGTCTGCTGCGAGCTATCGGGATTGGAGAACTCGGGAGCCAGCGACTCGACCGCACCGGCATCCGTGGGCGACATTCCCGACGGAGCAGGGCTGCCATCAGGCATGGTCATTCGAGAAATGACAACCTTGTACGTCCCCGGCGGCACGCCCTCTTTCTCACCGCGATACTTCAGCGTGTACTTTCCGTCCTGATCCGCCACGCCGTAGGAGCTACCTCCCGCTCCCTTATGGTTGGGTCCGTCCTGCAAGAATTGGAGAGTGGTCCCCATCGCAGGCTTGCCATCGACGGTGACGGTTCCTGAAAAAGGGACGAGCTTCTTGGGAACCCCTTTCACGCTTCCGCCGCCACAACCGAGTGTGCCGAGCAGTGCCAGGATCAGGGCCACCATTGTTCCGTTTCGTGTGCTTCGCATGAGGGGTTCTCCTTCGGTTGGGGGACTGCTCCGTTCTCGTGGTTCAATCGAGTCGGAGATCAATTGTGGAAACAGAGATCATGAGCGGGTCGAGGGGACAGGTTCATCCGGAGTTTTGGAGGACGCGTTGATGGGATCGAACCGGAAGTCGATCCGAGTCTTCATCCTGAAGGGATGTCAGCGATTAGCCGGGGGTTGAGCGCAGCGACACCCCCGGAAGAGTTCGGACAAATGCTTTGCATCCTGAAGGGATGCCAGCACGGTTTAATCGGGCTGTGATCGGGAACCTGCCAGCATCCCTTCAGGATGCAAATCCTCTTTCGGGGACTCGTCACCGGGAGTGTCGCGGACGCTCAACCCCCGGCTAATCGCTGTGATCCCTTCGGGATGGAAACCTACGACTTCTTCTTCCATCCGTCGTGAACCAGCAATCCCCCCAAATCTCGGAAGGTCGAAAGTACACCGTCCAGTTGCAAAATGGTGGGCACAGCCCACCCTACATCTGCACAACTCAGACAGTGGTTTCAGTCAGGTCGATCCCTCAAAGGCGAGGCGGGCACGGAAAACCGCACCCGCCTCGGAGCATTGGATTGCATCCACTCGTTCGCAAAACGGGTGTCTCAAGAACGGATGCGATCCAGTTCAGAATTCGCCGACGACTGCGCCATCCGCCATCATGGACAGGCGTGACTGAGTGACTCGGTCCATGTTCTCGTTGACGAACCGAACCGCTCCATCCATCAGCAGAACATGGCACCCACCGGTGTGCGTACTGCCCGGCGTTCCCCAGTCGCTCAAACGTCCAGGGATACTTGTCAGTGGCAGCGTCCACGCACAGCATGGCCAGAAGTTGATTCCGTTTCCGTAGCCAAAGTCGATTCCGACTCCGACCCACTTTGCATAGCCCCATGTCGCGGCAATGCCGTTGCGGATATCCAGAGTTGCTTCGGATACCGCCACGGTGTTGCTCGTACCATCTCTCACTTCACTAATGCGGCAAGAGTTGTTGAGGCCAAAGGGACGCTTCGTCAATAAGTTGCTCGAATCGTAGAAAGTGCAAAAGTCCGAATAACGTGTCGCGTTGAAGTCATAGCTGGTCTTCGCGCCAAACCGTCCGGCCGCTGCGGCACCAGCGCTGATCGCGTAATGAACGGCATCCGTCCCGCGATAGAATTTGTCACCGGGATCGGAGGGGCACAGCAACATGTTGAGAGATTTGGAGAATGCCTGTTCGTTTTGAAGAGACGGAACACCGACGAATGCTCCGGTCGCTCCGGCACGCCGAACAGTTGTCGCGGACGAACTGAAGTCGATCGATCCGTAGAGTGCCGTCTGATCCATGAATGGCAGCAACATCGAGAAGCCTCGGTGACCGAGCAGCGTCGTGGGCTTGAATGGCGAACCGGCATTGGCACAGACACCAGGGTTCATGACCGAGAACGGAAAGATGCCGTGCGTGTCGTGGTAGTTGTGCAGCGCCAAACCGATTTGCTTCAAATGGTTCTTGCACTGAGTCCGGCGTGCCGCTTCCCGCGCCTGCTGAACAGCGGGAAGAAGCAAGGCGATCAAGATGGCAATGATGGCAATCACCACCAGCAGTTCGATCAATGTAAACCCGTGTTTGTTCCGAGGTCGCCTCGATCCGAATGTCATGTGAATCTCCCGAAATGAGACAGAGAAAAGACACCTCCAGGCCGAATGGGCGATGCAGAGGTTTGGGGTGCGGGGATACTGATCTGAAGTCTCGGGTTCGTCAACGGGCAAGTCCGAGTTCATTGAGCCACGAACTGAGTTTTCCGGACATCCGAAGAAATGGCTGGTGAGATGCCTGGCTCTGGGACTGGAACTCGGACTTGCTAGTTCTACTGTCCGGTTCATCCAGATGTAGGGTGGGCTGTGCCCACCAAGACGCAACGGGTTGTGGTGGGCACTACGGAAAGTCGGACAGTAGAACTAGAGGGCATTTCAAAACCTGTTTTTGCCTGGAAAAACTAGCCCGACGCGCAAGCGAGGGCTGAGCATTCGATGATGGTGAAGCCCTCGCTTGCGCGTCGGGCTAGTTTTGAAATGCCCTCTAACGACAAACGGCTATTCGAGACGACTCGCCGCGCGGCCGTGTTCGGGAGCCAAGCGAATGCATTCGTGAAATGCCTCGCGGGCGACGGCTGCTTGTCCCAACGCGAGCCTCGTTTCGCCGAGATAGAACCAAGAACGAGCCTCTTCAGGTGCAAGTTGGGTGGAGGTTTCGAGAGCCTTCAACGCGACAGTCAACTGGTTTTGGCGAAAGGCTTCGATTCCGAGAGTCTGCTGGGCAAGAGCCGTTTCGCGGCGTGAGCGAGCGTCGTCTCCGAGCGCATTCCACGTTGCGGCGAGTTGTTCATGTGAGGTCGCTTTGGACTGAAGTCGATTCGCCACTTCCCATGCCTCGCGCGCCTTGTCCGATTGACCCGCGTGATGGAGTACGTCTGCCCACAGGTGTCGCCAAGGAAGCGGCAGACTCTGGCGGTCACTCAATGTTTGCAGCGTTTTCAGTGCTTGATCGATGCGGCCTGCACGAAGCTCGATCTCGGCTCCCCTTCCGAGTAGTTGCACCAGCGTTTCGGTGTCGTGTTCGCGTTGCAACGCCTCGAACTTCGAGGCGGCCGCCTCGAATTGGCCTGCGCTCGCCGATGTCTCCACACGGCCCAACAGCGCCGACAATCCGTAGCGTGCTCGAATCGGTTGCAGGTACTCCCAATGATCCGTCAGCCGTAGGGCGTGGTGGCACCATTCGAGTTGCCTCGCTCGCTGAGCCACCGCCCGATTCAAGCCCAGACTTCGCTCCGCCTGAATGGCCAGCGATTGCACTTCCAACTCGTCGCGGTCCAACGCTTCCAATTCGATGATCAGCGGAACCGCGGCTTTCGCCCGGCCCTGTGAGACGAGCAACTTCGCCCGCTGATGGTCTGCCGCCGGGAAGCCTTGAAGCTGCGAGAAAATTTCTTCGGCCCCGGCCGCATGTTCCGCGCGGAGTCGATTCCGGCCGATGTGGTAGCGGCAAGCGAGAGCCACCGCGGGATCGGCCAGCTCCAAAGCAGCTTCAAATTGCGAGTTGGCTTCGGTCAGCCGCCCCATCCGGTCGAGACTGTAGGCACGACCGTAAGCCGCACCAAAATCGCGCGGCTGTCGCAATGATGCGAGATGCAGACATGCCTCGGCCTCGACGAAATAGCCGTACGCCAGATACGCCTCACCCAACTCGCGCCACTGAAGAAAATGATTGCTGCGGGTCCGTGCTTGTAAGCGGCGCAGGTCGCTCGCGGTCGATGCGGGCAGCCGGGCGAGATTGGGTCGGGGCGCGGTCGGGCACAACCATTGGCGGCCCATGAGCGCGAACACGACCAGCAATTCCACGGCGATCAGGGCGATCAGTCCCTGTTGCCGCGATGTCATCGTCGTCGTTGTGGCGTTGGAATTGGAGTTCATCGGATGTTTGGGGGGGACTCATTTGAAGAGCGATGAACGACGGTGGCCGGTCTTCATCCTGAAGGGATGTCAGCTATTAGCCGGGGGTTGAGCGAAGCGACACCCCCGGAAGGGGTTGGGTAATTGGCTGTGGCATCCTGAAGGGATGCGAGTGGTCGAACAACTTGAGATTGCGGTGTTGTTCAACAACTAGCCCGACGCGCAAGCGAGGGCAAATCGTTGTCGAAAGTGAAGCCCTCGCTTGCGCGTCGGGCTAGTGATGAACCCCTCAATACAAAGTCGTACCGGGGGTGTCGCGGACGCTCAACCCCCGGCTCATGGCTGAGATCCCTTCGGGATGAAAACGACGGACTTCGTCACCCTCATTGGAATCCCCCCAAAACATCGGACGAACCGGAATCTGGCGGTGTCATCTCGGCTCCTTGCGTTGGCTGAGCCAGGCGGTGACGCCATCAAAGTGCTCGAACGGCGGGACGAGATGCAGCGAGCCGGCCACGATGTCGTCGCGACCGTCTCCGTTGAGATCACCACAGGCGACGGTGACGAGATGCGTGGGACGGTCATCCAACTGCCACGGTGTGAATTTTTGATGGCCGTCGTTTTCGAGCCAGCAGATGCTCGCATGACCTTTGCGGTCCCAGTCGTTGAACATGCTGACCAAGACCACGTCGCGATCCCCATCTCCGTCGAGGTCGCTCACGGCGGCGGCGTATGTTCCGCCGAAGTGGGCGATGCGATGCGACTCGAAATTCCAGTCCCCTTTGTTTTCCAGCCACAAGCAACCGTGATAGGGCTGCGGATAGCTGTGAACATCTTCGAGGTTGTCTCCCACCGGCAGGAGGAGGTCGGGGTCACCATCCTGATCGAGGTCGCTCAGGACCAGCCCCGCCGAGCCGAGATCGAAATTGATCGACCCGAACAAACGACGTGGCTCGAACGTCCCTTCCCCTCGATTCTCAAAGCCCCAAACTTCTTCCACGTCCTGCGACACGACGGCCGTGATGTCGAGATCGCCATCGTTGTCGAAGTCGGCCACCGGGACGTGGATCGTGCCGGGTGCCGTGAACAACAGATGGTCTCGGAATTTCCCACCCCCTTTGTTTTCCAGCCACAGAATCTCGCCGCGCGCGTAACCGAAAACGGCCACCGCGAGATCGACATCGCCGTCTCCATCAAGGTCTCCCGGCTGAACGTCCGCCACGCGACGGACATCGTCAAGCAACACGCGTGTGGTGAACTGGCCCTCGCGATTCTCTAACCACACCACCTTTCCAATCACGCCATCGTCCGGCCAAATGTTGCCCAACACCGACACGACCACATCGAGGTCTCCGTCCTGATCGAGATCGACCGGAGTGGCATGAGCCGGCGCGATCAGCTCGTCACCCAACACCTGCTCGTCCCAGGCCGCCTGTGCAGATTGGCGATACCACACGACGCGATTGAATCGCGCGTCACACGCGATCACGTCGGCGCGTCCATCCTTGTCGAAGTCGATGATTTGGACATGAGTCAGCCACGAGGGAAACTGCGGCGGCTTTCCGATCACCGATTTTGTCAGGGGCAACTTCGACGGTGCGAACGTCGATCCGCCCGAGGGGAGTAGCACCAACTCGGCCCCCGTCGGCAACTGCGACAACCCAAAGTAGGCTGCGACGGGAAGAATCATCGCCACCAAGGTGAGTGCAAACGTGAAGGCTCGCGACTTGAAGCAGGACATGGCACGCAGGCTCAGTTTAGAGGGGCGGATTTTCGGCTCATCCGACGTTTTGGAGGGATGATAAATTCAGTGAGAGACGTGACCGCCAAAAGTAGCCTTCATCGCTCCGCGTGAAGTCAGCCGAGTCACCAGCGACCCAGACACGCGGGAAACAGCGTCATACACCGTTCGGCTATCTTCACGCGGAGCGATGAAGGCTACTTTTGGCGGACGCATCCGTGAGACGGATGCCTTCGTTGGTTTTCATCCCGCAGGGATCACCGCAATTAGCGGGGGGTTGAGCGTCCGCGACACCCCCGGTAGGGAATCATCGAGATGAGATTTGCATCCTGAAGGGATGCTGGCAAGTTTCCAATGCCAGCCAGATTGAACCGTTCTGGCATCCCTTCAGGATGCAAACCCCTTCATTCAAACTCTTCCGGGGGTGTCGCGGACGCTCAACCCCCGGCTAATCGCTGACATCCCTTCGGGATGAAGAATCGGGCCGAAATCTGCTTTGCTCCAATCTGTGATTCCCTCACAAACTCGGATGAACCCGGATTTCTCGGCTCGTCGCCTACGGTATTACAAACAGCGAACTCAGTCATTCAACGGCTGGGTGCTGCGGAGGTATGCAAACAGGTTGCGGACCTGTTCGTCGGTGAGGTCTTTCAACTGGCTTTCGGGCATCAGGGACTTTTTCTGAGGGATCAGTTCGTCGATGTCGGCGCGGGCGAGGGCCACGGTCTGGCCGTCGGTGCTGCGTAGCGAAACCGATTGCGGGTCTTGTTCCACGAGGAAGCCGGTGACGACGCGGCCGTCGTTCAGGACGGCGATCAGAGTCTCGAAGCCCTCGCGGATTTCGGCGCTCGGGTTGATGACGTTGAGCAACATGCGACGAACATCGTCGCGCTTGTATGTCGTCAGGTCGGGACCGATCTTACCGCCGGTCGCGTGCAGCGTGTGGCACTTGCCGCACATCTGGACATACAGCTTCTTGCCCGGATACGGATCGCCGGGGCCGCTGAGGATCGTCTGATACTTTTCGAGTTGAGTCTGCATCTCGGCGGTTGTGGATCCCTCGACGCTGCCCCAGTGCTTGGCGATCAGCGCGGCGAGCCGTTCGTCGCGGTGGACCGTCAGTTGGCGAACCGTTTCGACGGGGAGCGACTTCGCGGCGATGTCGCCTCGCTCGACTGCCTCGACTAGCGCGAGCGACCACGGTTTGCGACTGACGAGCAGCGACTGGGCCACCGCGCGGATGTCGTCGGTCATCTGTCCGTATTGCTTGAGGACCTCGCCCGGAATGCGGTCGTCTCCGTAAGCGGGAAGCGTCGAGAGGATGGCCGCCTTCAAACCGTCGTCGGCCGTCTTAGACAGTGTCTCCAGCAGGACGGGGACCGACTGGGGTTGCTTCACCTCACCGAAGAGCGCGGCGTACTCGGCCCGCTTTCCCGACGGAGCCTTTTCGTCGGCGATGACCTTCAGCGCTTCGTCGATGGCGGCGGCGTCTCCCTGACGAATCTTCAGCGAGACCGAACCCCCTCCCGCCGCCGACAACGCCGCGACGAGTTCCGGCGGGACGTTGCTCATCGAACGTCCCTGGAAGGCTTCCTCGAACCCCAGCATCAGCGCCTTGGTCGTGTCCGCCGTGGGAGACTGCTTGAGCAGCCGGGCACAGATGGCGAGATCGGCTCGCTGACCGGTCGAGGCGAAGCGGCGCATCAGCTTCGGCAGGATTTCCTTTTGGACGAGCGGGCGCGACCAGAGGGCGGGATCGTCGAACAGCCGTAGGGTAAGCGTCTCGCTTGCCCGTCCTAGATTGTTGGCGTTCTCCGTGGAAGCGGCAGCGGGGACGGGCAAGCGAGACGCATACCCTACGGCCGCTTCCAGCGCCCACCAGACCATCAGCGGTTGGCGGGCCTCGGTCGCGTCTTCGTCCCGCGTCATGAGGCTGCGGATGATCGGAAGCGACTGTTCGGGCGGGAGCCGTTTGGCGGTGGCAGCCAACTGGCAGCGGACCTCGATGTTTGGTTCGGTCAGAGCGAGTTTGGCGACGCGCCGCGCGATGTCGGACGGCAGCGAACGCGAATCGCCCAGCAGTCGCACCGTCCACAGACGGACCTGCGGTTCGGAGTGGTCAATCGCCTTGAGGGCCGTCGCTTCATCGAGTCCTCCCGAGAGATTCAACGCCCAGAGCGACTCGACCGCCGTCTGCCCCTTCGACGCGAAGAGCTTCTGTTTCAGAGATGGGACGACTGATGAGTCTCTTCGATCCGCGAGTACCCGCCGCGCCGCCTCCCGATGCCAGCGGTTGGCATGATCGAGCAGGCCAACGAGTTCGACGGACGACATCGACCGCAAATCAATCTTCTGAAAATCAGCCTTCTGAGCGGGGGACGTGAGTCCCCTGGTCTTGGGCGTCAGCCCTGCTTTGGGATCGGATGGGGCTGACGCCGAAGAGCCAGGGGACTCACGTCCCCCGCTCAGAGTGTCTTTGTCTTTGGGGCGGATTCTGTAAACGCGGCCGTTGTCGCGATCCAGCCCGCCCTGATAGTTGGCCGTGTGGGCGAGTTGCCCGTCGTACCAGTCGGCCACGTAGATCGCTCCGTCGGGGCCGTCCTTTGTATCGACGGGGCGGAACCAGGTGTCGGCCGATTCGATCGCGTAGCCGATGTCCTTTGTCTTGAAGGTCGAGCCGACCTGCTCGACCTCGCTCATCACGACGTGGTTCAAAATCGCGGCCGAGCCGAACAGCTTGCCTCGGTACTTCTCAGGCAGGGCGAGCGGTGCGTCGGCTCCCTCGTAGATGATGAACTGGTGCGTGAAGCGCGGGACGTTGTGATGCTCCATCGCAGGAAAGTAGCCGAAGGCATACGGATTCCCGAGCGGACCATGCTTGGTGAAGCCCTTCTGGAGGTAAGCCCCCTGCATGTAATGAAAGCCGCGCGTGTTGCCGCCGTTGTGCCCGGAGAAGACGCGCCCTGCCGAATCAATTTCAACACCGAAGGCATTGCCGCCACCTTCCGAGAAAATTTCGTAACGCTTCGTGTCGGGGTGGTAGCGCCAGATGTTCTGGCCTTGGGAGAAGACGGGGGGAGGTTGATGGTTTGGGGTTGAGGGTTGAGAGTCAGAGGAAGGATCGTCTTTCGCCTTGTCCCCTCGCCCCGGCTTTGCGGGGAGAGGGTTAAGGTGAGGGGGCTTTGCAGTGCAAGATACAAGTGCGATAACGTTCAAAGTGAACATCGCCCACTTTGTTGAATGGGGTCAAGCGTGGTGGGCGATGCCCATCCTACAGAACTGATTGCACGTCGATTCGACGAACGTTGGACACCAAGACTGCTTCGTTTTGATTGCTACGATTTCGTATGTTCCGAGCTAATAAATAGGGGTTTGAAGCCGATGAGAACGATCACCTACGACATGGGACAACTCCTAGTCGAAGCAAAGCGGAGCGCATTCGCAGTACCGCGATTCCAGAGGGATTTCGTTTGGAAGCAAGCGCAGGTTAAGCTCCTGATCGATTCGGTAGCGAGGAACTACCCGATTGGGTCACTGCTACTCCTCGCGGAAAACAATCCACGTGAACCGTTTTTTACGTCGCGCACAGTGCAAGCCGAGATTGAAAATC
>JAYSQC010000080.1:0-4865 GCA_043721755.1 Schlesneria sp. | reverse complement strand
AGCTGCGTGAATTGTCACGCCTGCTGCGTCGCCATGCTTGGCATGAACGATGTGGAGTGGTGCTTTAAAAGAGGGCTTGTCGCACTCGCTGCGACGAGTCCTCTTTTTTTCTTTGTGACGCCTTCACCACACTGCTCGCGGCCGATCCTGACACTCACCCGAAGCGTAGCGAGGAACGCAATACATGACGTTTCCGACAAAAGTCGATTCCCACGCCGGTCGTAGCTGAATTCGCAAGAATTCAGACTCAAATGAACGAGCGTCTGAACTACGACTTTTGTCGGAAACGTCATACATCTCCTAGTTTACTCTTCGGGTTAGTGTGCCGCAGCGACAAATATGTCCGCCTCGGCCGCGTGAGGTATAGCCCGTCGTGCAGAACCAGTAGTCACAACGTTTCACCACGGTGAGGTCTCGGGCGGCGAAGAGGATACGTGACTGAGACGGGGGTTCGCAAACCAGACTTCTGCCGAGACTTCTTTGGAACGGGACATCGCAAACGCCGCCGCTCACCCTGAAGCCGATTTCGTCTCAACTCACATGGCAAACTATGACGATCCTAACGGTCGCTCCGATCAGAAAGACTGTGCGAGGCGATGTCGTCTCGTGATCGGGCGTGTTGGTTCGTTTAACCGCGTGGGCAACGCCCCGCGCGTCCGTTCGGCACGGAAAGCGGTTTTGCCTTCGACGCGCGGGGCGTTGCCCACGCGGTTAAACGAGCCAACCTTTCGGCCGATGGTGCCGGTGTCATGTCAGGAAGCGATTTCCGCCGATGCGTCACAGATCCCACAGTTCGCCGTCGGTCAATCTGTTTGCCTTTCTGGACATTCTCATTTGCACCATGGGGGCGCTGATTCTGATGTTGATGGTGGTCACGACACGGCAGCTCCGCAAAGATTCGCTCGCGCAGGTTCTCGCAGAACTGAAGAATCCTCCTCCTCCGTTGATGTCTGTTGAGCCGCCTCGAATGGCCGCACCGCCGTCGCTCGCACCGGTCTTCATTCCGGCGCAGTCGGAAGCAGAACCGGTGCCGCTCGAACCCGAGCCTTCCGAACCAGCGATCCATCCGCGCGACAGAGTTCTCGCCGAACGAGCGGCCGCGTTGGCGGAGCGCGAGCAGGAATTGAATGAGTTGCTGGCGGAGTGGGGTCAGAAAACGAAGGGACTCGTTCACGAACGCGATCAGCACGCGAAGTCACTCGAACAACGCCAGCGTTTGAAGGACGTTGCCGCACGGCAGGTGGCCACGCTGCAAGACGAAGTGCAGGGACTGGAAGCGAAGCTCGGCGGACTGAATCGCGAGCTATCGGCTGCGGCCGGAGGCGATTCGACCGCGCAGGAACGCAGGGCGATCGAGCAACAGATCGCCGCAGTTCAGAAGCGGCTCAAAGCGGCTCAAGCGGCGGCGGCGGGTGGCGAGAGCAAGTTCATGGTGGTCCCGTTCGATGCGCAGTCGGGAACGTCACGGCGTCCGATCTTGATCGAATGCACGGCCGAGGGACTACGGTTTCTGCCCGAAGACATCGTGATCCGGCCGGACGATCTGGAAGGCTTCACGGCGCGCGTCAACCCGTTGCTGGCGGGATCGAACTCGCTCGTCAGTTACTGGACCGCGTGGAACCTCAAGCAACCTCAGCCCGCTCGCCAACCCGAGCCTTACGTATTGATGCTGGTCCGTCCCAGCGGCACGGTCGCGTACTACATCGCCATGAAAATGTTGGCGACGCTCCAGCAACCTCACGGTTACGAGTTGATTGAAGAGGACACTCAGCTTCAACAACCACCCGTCGATCCCGCCGCCAAGGCCGCCTGTGAAGCGGCCATCAAACGACTGCTTGCCGAGCGGGCACAGATCAAAGAGTTCGCGTCGAAGCGATCCGGTGTGGGTGGCTTTCTACGGGGTGGTGGCTCCGGCAACGATGCCTTCCGAGGCGGGTCACGCGGTTCGAGTGGATCGGGTTCAACCGGAGGCCCGAGTGACGGGGGCACGCGCAGCGGTTCGACGAATCGCTTTGAAGTCGCCGACGTGACCGGTGACGAGCACGAGGTGGGGTCACGCAGTTGGGAACGCATTGAAAACTTCGCAGGTAGAAATCCGCGTTCGACAGTGCCGGGCGGTCCACAGTCCGTTGCGAAGGGAGTCGATGGGCCAGCTCTCTCGCAACGCAACAAGGAGGGAGTCGAAAATGAGTCTAGTGCAAGCAGTTCAAAGTCTGGCTCGGATGTTCGGCGGTCTGTCGGGGACGGCCTCAACGTGGGACGGCGGGATGCAGCCTCAAAAGAAAGTCGCCAAAGCTCCGGCATAGAAGCGTCTGGCAACCCGCCCCCGCTCGGCGACTCCGGCATCGAACGGCTCACGGATGAGAACGACTCGGACTCCGCGCCCGGCGCTGCTGTCGGAGCTGATCGCGGCGCAGCGCCCCTAGACATTGGACTCGGTTCGACGGGACCAACGGCCGTTCCGGTCATTGACCGGCGCACGAAGAAAGCGGGCGTCAACAAACCACTGGAACCCGAGATGCTCGCGCACAAAAGGTGGGGGCTTTCGGCTGCGGATGCCGCGATCGGACTCGAACGCGAAGTGCGGATCGACGTGGAAGCGAAGCGGCTGGTCGTGGGTGGCAAGCACGCCATCTCGATGGGCAACGCTGAGTCCAAGCAGGAAACGTGGGAGCGACTCGTCACGGTCCTCGATCTGCAAGCGCGCGACTGGGGCCAGCCGCCGCAAGGCTTCTTCTGGAAGCCCAGCCTGCGATTTGTCGTCGCCCAAGACGGGAATCCAAACTACGAGCAAGCTCGCGCTCTCACCGAACGGTCGGGGCTCTCCACGTCGAAAGAGTACGCGCCGGACACTGCTGACAAGACCGGCACTGCGGCCAAGACCGGTTCGGCCACGACTCCTCCCGCATCAAGGCCCTTGCGTGTGACGCGGGGAGGGACACCATGAGCCGTCGTCATCGGGAAGAAGAGGAGTTCAGTTCCAGTTCGTTCTTGGACGTGATCTGCAACGTCGTTGGCATCCTGATCGTGCTGATCGTGATTGCGGGAGTCCGCACGCGCCCACCGCTGAAACCGAACCCAGCGCCCGACATCGCGGCCAATGCGTTGGACTCATCCGTGGAGTTGCCGCCGGTTCTCGCTGAGGCCGCTTCACCGGAGGCCGCGACCGCGCCCGAGTTGGCCGCGATCGAACTCGACTTACCGCCGCCGCTGCTCGAACTGGAGCCGGAACCGGAACTCGAACCTTTGCGACTCCCCGAGTTGGCTCCTCCACCGGAGATGGTTGAGCGGGCGCGGCAGCTCGACGCCGAACTCGCTTCTCTGCGACGAGACCACGCGAATCTCGCCCACATATTGACGGACCAGCATCGACAGCAGACGGATCTGAACGAGCGAGTCCAAACCGCGCGAGATCTGCTCGCCACGAGGCAGCTCGATCTGAACGCTTCCCAACAGCAATCGTCCGAGCAACAGGCCGATCTCCGGCTGGCAAAACAAACGCTGGCGAGGCTGCTCGCGCAGGTGAAGGCTCTGGAAGAAAAGTCGCCACCGGTCGAGGCGTTGAAGCATCACATCACGCCCATCAGCCGCACCGTCTCGGGAAAAGAAAAGCATTACCGGCTCGACAAGAACCGCGTGGCCGAAGTCCCCCTCGAAGTCTTGATTGTGAAGCTGAAGGATCAGATCGAACGCCGCAAAGATTGGCTGACTCGCACCCGCTCGCATCAGGGGCAGGTCGGTCCGTTCGCCGGGTTCAACATGAACTACCTCGTGCGAGTGGAGATGATGAGCGGACTCGAAGACCTGCGTTCCGGGCAGGGAGGCTACCGCGTCAGTGTCTCCTCTTGGGAGGTCGTTCCCGAACCGGATTTGAAGGGCGAGTCCGAGCAAGTCGCCCTCTCACAAGGCTCCCGTTTTTACGAATCACTGCTCGGCGCAGACCCCGACACGACGCTGACCTTCTGGGTCTATCCCGACAGCTTCCCGATCTATCGCAAGCTCCAAGCCTTCGCCCACGAACAAGGTTTCCCCGTCGCAGCTCGTCCGCTTCCGAACGGCGTCCCCATCGCGGGTTCACCCAGCGGCACGAAGTCAGCCAGTCAGTAAACACGGAGAGCAGCCGGCTCGCCGGCTCGGCTTCCTCGCTTTGTCTTCGGAGCGGGGCGGCGTTAGCCCCCTGGCTCTTCGGCGTCAGCCAGTTTTCAAAGAACCAGGGGGCTGACGCCCAATGGCACTCACTATGGAAAGTAGTAGGCACATTCCATGTGCCGTAACCTGCGAAATGCGGACGGCACACGGAGTGTGCCTGCTACTTTGCGGCCAAAGTGAGTGCCAAGGGGCTAACGCCACCCCGCTCGGAAAGGTCTCACTCTTGGCCACGAGAGGTACAAACGAAATGAGCGAGCGACTGCGTTCCAGTCCGCTCGCTCACACGCCATGTGTTGCCTCGGAAAACCAGCCCGACGCGCAAGCGAGGGCTGAACATTCGCTGACAGTGAGGCCCTCACTTGCGCGTTTTGAAGTTGCGCCTTTTTAGATTTCAGCCCCAAAGGGGCGATGCTATGCCAGCCCAAGGCAACGCCCTGGGTTGGCGGATTACCCCGAAAACCAAGCCCTGAAGGGGCGGCACTATTACTGCCATCGGCATAGAGCCGCCCCTTCAGGGCTTGGAAATTCGGCGACCTTCGGAACCTGGGGCGGCGCTCCCGTTGGTCGCTTACCCTAGGCTGACTTAGGGCTGCCCCGTTGGGGCGAAAATCCAAAACAGACGTTTCCGACAGAACTCCCTCTTGGCGGGGTTTTACGGAATGGGGCTATTTTGTAGGGTTTGTCAGTGGCTGGGGCTGTTGGGGTTGCGTTCGGTT
>JAYSQC010000079.1:0-5703 GCA_043721755.1 Schlesneria sp. | reverse complement strand
CCCCGCGCGTGGATGGGGAACAGACTCGAATGTCGCGCGGGGCGTTGCCCACGCGGTTAAACAACGCAACCGAACAACTTAAAATTGGCGAACCACTAGGATGCAGCGGGATCATGGATCGTCTCAGCCCAGACGGAGCGTCCCACTCGAAACCGTTGTGATTATACTCCGCGCGGCCGAAACTGACACATTTGAGGCCGAAACGGACACGAACCCGAAGCGTAAGCGAGGATGTGAGTTCCGTCCTCGTTTACACTTCGGGTTCGTGTCCGTTTCGGCCGCGCGGAGTATAGCGAGGATCCTGACACGGACCTGCGAGGTCAGAGGCGTATTGAGTCAAGATGGCGGACAAGGGCTGTTCGATGGCTGCGCGGAAGTTCGTAAGGATGGGACGCTGGCTGGCATAGAACGCACGGCGTTGGGTGAACTTCCAAGGTCGCTCGATCAGGTTCAGGTTGGGTGTGAGTAGGACGGCAGGTCCAGCAGCGTGATTCCTAGTTGCCCGGCCAGTGCAATCACCACCGCGTTCCACTTCAAGAACCGAGACACCTGAGTCGATCGACGCACCACACGGGTAATCACCGCGATGCGACGACAGGTTTCCGCAATGGACCGCGTGGGTTGCTGTTCCAACGATCGACGGATTTGATCCCGTCTACGGATCGGTCGGTATGGGTGCAGTCGTTGATTGGTGGTCAACGGGGATAGGAACCCGCTTCTTTCCGACTCCCTCCCTCAGCGGGGAGGGGGAGGATTGGCGGAAAGGCCGTCCCTCGCTCATCGGCCCCCCCCTCCCTAACCCTTCCCGCCGAGGGGAGGGAACTCAGACGTTCGATTCCGGGGCGGCATTTGCATGACCACCAACGGGCGACTGCACCCGGTTGGTATTCACGTTCAAAGGCCCGCAAAGACTCCAGCTCACCGGTGCGATCGGCTTGAGCATCCCGTTGCACGGTCGAACAGGCTCTCCCGAGAATCTTCGCCGCCTATTCGTGTTTGTAACCTGAATGCACCAACCAGATCGACCAAGGTCTGCGTCGTACGCAAGCATTCGGGTGCGACTCACGCTCGCCCAACACGACCCGCTGTTCGTCTTCGGTCAACTCGATCCACAACCAAGCCATGCTCCACCTCTTGTTATTCGTCTGAATTTCAGCCGACTTCCCGGTCGCAGCGTCGCCGAAACTCAACAAGAGGGAAACTCTCACGTAACCGTTCACGACGCGGGGAGGGGTGATGCTGGAGGCTGTTTGGAGTTGTGGAGTCGAGTTGTGGTGGCGGAGATGAATTCGAAGATGTTGCGGGATTATTGTCGGCAGGTTGGCGGTCAGCAGGGTCTCGACGAAGCGGCTTCCCTACGCGCTCTGGGTGCCGAGGCTGAGCTTGCGTCAGACCCCGCTAGGCGAAGAGCGAGTTCGCTGGCGTTGTTCGTGGGTGCGACGTTTTCTTGGTCGAGGAACGTCCAGAGCCATTGGTGGTGTTGCAACAGTTCTTGGCAGGTGCCCGAGGTCTTGGGATGACGACCGCGCAGGCCGCAGAGCAGAGTCGTTTGATGTCGGCGCGCACGGGGGGGCCGACACTCGTTTCAGACCGGTGTGGGTGAGGAGTTGATTGCGATACCGATGCCACTGTTGGAACAGCAACCTCGTTTGTTTCAGCAGGTCTCGCCCCACCAAAAAATCAATCAGGCCATTCGGGACCGTAGTTCAGCCTCCTAGGTCCGGACGAAGTGTTCCAATGGCCCTGATTTGTAGCACTTTGTTGTCCGCCTCCACTCGTCCGGACCTAGGGGGTCCGGACTACGGTCGACTTTTGTCGGAAACGTCAATCATCGTAATCCCACGGCGCGAGCTGCGATTTCGTTTCGCAACGATGCCGTTGATGAGATTGGATTCCCGCATGATTCGGTTGTCCTTCCATGAAAATCTCTCACGCCAGAATATCCGTGACGACCTTGCCATGCACATCTGTCAGACGGAAGTCACGGCCCTGGTTGCGGAAAGTCAGTTTCTCATGGTTGATGCCGAGCAGATGCAGGATCGTCGCGTTGAGGTCATGCACATGGACTGGCTTGTCGGTGATGTTATAGCTGAAGTCGTCGGTCTCGCCGTGGACAATGCCTGGCTTCGTGCCGCCGCCCGCCATCCACATCGTGAAGTTGCGCGGATGGTGGTCGCGACCGTAGTTGTCCTTCGTCAGAGTCCCCTGGCTGTAGACCGTGCGCCCAAACTCACCGCCCCACACGATCAGGGTCTCGTCGAGCATCCCGCGCTGCTTGAGATCCTTGATGAGAGCCGCACATGGTTGATCGCACGCCGTGACGAGTTGCCGGATCGAGCCGGGCAGTCCGCCATGGTGGTCCCAGCCTCGCAGAAAGACCTGCGTGAACCGGACGCCTCGTTCGGCGAGGCGTCTTGCTTGAAGGCAGTTGTGGGCGAATGAACCCGGCTGATTAACCTCGGGGCCGTACATGTCGAGGACGTGCTTCGGCTCCTTCGAGATATCCGCCAACTCGGGCACCGAGGTCTGCATCCGGTAGGCCATTTCGTACTGAGCGATCCGCGCGGAAATCTCGGGGTCGCCCACTTCGGCCAGTCGCTGCTGGTTGAGTTCACTCAGTCCGTCCAGCATCTGACGCCGCATGTTGCTCGACACGCCCGGCGGATTCGACAGGTATAGCACCGGGTCGCCCGACGACCTCATCGACACCCCCGCGTGCTTCGTCGGCAGAAAACCCGCCGCCCACATGCGCGAGAACAACGCCTGCGTCGATCCCCCCTGAGCCAGTCGCGAAATGAGCACGACGAAACTCGGCAGGTCTTCGTTCGGGCTGCCGATTCCATAGGAGAGCCACGCACCGAGCGAGGGCCGGCCGGGGATTTCGCTGCCCGTTGTGATGAACGTGATCGCCGGATCGTGGTTGATGGCGTCGGTGTTCATCGACTTGATGATGCACATGTCGTCGACGGTCCCCGCCAGATGCGGTAGCAGTTCGCTGACCCACGCGCCGTGCTGGCCATGCTGAGCGAACTTGAAGATCGACGGAGCCACCGGGAACCGGGCCTGCCCCGAGGTCATCGTCGTGATCCGCTGACCGGCCCGCACGGATTCGGGCAGATCCTTATCAAAATATTCGCCAAGCTTCGGCTTGTAGTCCCACAGATCCAGCTGCGACGGCCCGTCCGCCATGAACAGCCAGATCACCCGCTTGGCCTTCGGCGCGTGATGGTACGCGGGCATCATGCCCTGCATTCCCATACCGCTCGCCCCTGTGTTGGTTCCACTCGTCGCCAGATCGCTGGCAAACAGGCTCGGGTTGAGACAGCTTCCCAGCGCCGCCGCCCCCAACCCGCAAGCCGACCTCCCAAAAAAATGCCGCCGAGTCATCGCCTGCTTGTATTCGAGAAACGGGTCCATGTGAGTCTCCTGTGTGAGTGGTCCGGTCGTTGTCGCGACTTCACTTCTGGTCTTGATTTCGTCTTATCTTCGCCTTGTCCCCTCGCCCCTCGCCTTGGAGGGGAGAGGGTTAGGGTGAGGGGTTCTTCGCCTTTTATCTTCAATTGCTGACAAGTTCCTTCTGTCTCCGTTCGGCCTCCGCCACAGCCCGCAACTCTGCATTGATCGCATCGTAGTCGATGATTTCTGTCGTCTCGAAGAACTCGTGTAATCTAGCGGCGAGTACCGGGCAGAACCGTTCGCCCCACGAGCGGTCAATCAGTTTTGCCGCTGCCAAGTCTTCCAACTGGACTTTATCGACGAGCCGCCATGCGTCGAGTTTGATTCGCACCAGTGGCTCGAGCGCCAGAACCGGCATTCCTTCCAGCGTGACGACATCAGACAACTTCGGGTGCAGGTAGATGTTCGACGCCCGAACTCTCTCGTCAGCGAACCAAAGCCGAACCGCCGAGCGTTCCTTTTGAGTTGAGCGAGTCAGGAAGATTCGCCCCATGTCTCCCGATCGAATGAACCCGTGATCGACCAGTACTTGGGATGCTCGTTCCAGACTATCGCGTTGGATGAGCAAGTCCGTGTTCGGTGTCGTTCGTTCCAAACTTTCGTCTTTGTTCCGAATCCAAGCCGACACCGCTTGAGCACCGATCAGCGCAAACGGAACCCGCCCCGCCGTCAACGCGGATGTCGATCGTTCGAGTCCCTGCCGAACTCGTCGAACCGCCTCAGCAATCCGTTCGAGGATCGGCATGTCGAAGAATGGGTCGTGGTTGTCAATCATTTCGACGGCTTTCCTGGGAGGATGGCTCTGCTTGATTCGTTAGTTATGTTGGGCGTGCCACTGCTTCGGAGTCCTCGGAGAAGCAGTGTTCTTCGCGATGTCATTTCCCATTTGCCACTGCTTCTCCGAGGACTCCGAAGCAGTGGCACGTCTCTTTTGGTTTGATCCGCCAAGCATGGCCACCCCGCCCTCGCGGTCGAATCCGATCCGAGTACGACCCGCCGAACTCGACAGCGTCCCGTCCGAGCAACCGCCGCCGTAGAGGGCATCGACCTGCTCGTCGGTGAACGAGTCGATTCCTTTCAGATGCAGAGTAAATCTCCAGATCACGATTCGTTTCCAAAATGATGAGCGGACCGCCCATCTCGTCCGTCACACAGGGCCTCCCTGTCCCTGTTAGTTGTCATTGAGACCGTTCGGCTCCCGCGTATGGAGCCGCTGCTTCCAAGTACCTTCGAGTCGGATCACGTCGCCAGCGTCCATGTCTGGTGAGACTCGCTGAAGAATGGAAAATCGAAAATTGCGGGCATCACGGTGCCGCAGTAATCGATTTCCGCCGTGCCCAGTAGCAGCGTAGCCTTTCCATCTGCCGAAAAGATTGTTCTCGCCATAGGCAGATCCGACGTACCCCTTCTGGTCGGAAGTGTCAAAAATGAAGTAAATACCCCGCCACTGTGAGAGCGTGGACTTCCAGCGGGCCGGCAGTACGCCAAGTTCATCCCATGTAAAGTCTATTGCGTCCCATTCAGGCATCGCGGCGTCGAATGCGCTGTCTCCAAGGACGGCAAGAACGGGCATCTCATTGCGATGCGCCCTTCGCCACCAAGACCGTTCAGGTGGGGGCCAGCCGACAATTAGCTTTCCCTTCCAATGAGCGTAGAAATCGTTCGGCACAAGATCGAACCATAGGACGGAGGGCCGATCTTCCTTGGCAGACCACCCCTCCATGCCGAATGCCTTCATCTCGATGAAGGCCGGAACCTTCCAGAATTCTTCGTACGTGAGGGGCTTTGAAGCTGCAATTGAATACAACCCTACAAACAAGGCTTTACCGGGTTCTCGGCCGATGAATGACGCAACGTAACCGGCCCCCTTCATCGCCTCCATAACTCTTTCAAGTTTCTCTCCCTGCGTCTGCTGGTAGGCATTGAACACGTCCGGTTTCTCAGCAGCCAGCCACGGGAGCACCCTATTGAGCTCAGGTTCATGAGGCCGATGACGAAGCACGAGAACGTGCTGTGGGTCAATACCCTTGCCCTTCAACAGGTCATTGAGGTTCATTCTTCGGATTCCATTGCAGTCTTGTCAGCAGAGGGATACGAGCGGGTCTGAATTGGGCAAGATTTCTATTGGAACCGCCACTCACCCTAACTCTCCAAGGCGAGGGGCGAGGGGACAAGGCGAAGGCGGAAGAGAAAGCATCACTTCGTAATCGTCTCATCCAGATTGATGAGCAGGTTGGCGATCATTGT
>JAYSQC010000078.1:0-35937 GCA_043721755.1 Schlesneria sp. | reverse complement strand
CGCGTGGGCAACGCCCCGCGCGTCAGGCGACGTGGAATCGTGTTTCGCCGCACGCCGCGCGGGGCGTTGCCCACGCGGTTAAACGAGTCAGTTCTGACCACGCGGCTCGCCCACTTTTGTCTGTGATGCGTCGCTACCTTTTCAGGCGGCGAATCTCTTCCCGTGAGATGTCTCCGTCGCCGTTCTTGTCCAACTGCAACAGGCGGTCGCGGAACGAAGCCGGGAGTTCGTCATTTGTCAGTTTGTCATCGTTGTTCTTGTCGAGGCGTTTGAACAGAGCCTCGAAATCGAAGGCACTCGCCGAACCGAGCAACTTGCCGCCGCGACCGATCACACCGTCGTCCATGTAGTACTCGACATAGCCGATCATCATCTCGTCGTAGGTTTGCGGTCCCCAACGAACGGTACGAGTGGCATCCGGATTGGCCGGGTTCTTCGTGCTGTTGTCGAACCACGCGGTGGCCTTGATGGTCGAGCCCCCCGGCAGCGTGATCGGTTCGGCGAGCCGATAGGACAACTGCCAGTTGAAGTCGTACCGAGGGATGTCGAGCAGGGTTTGAGTCTCACCGTTGGGCAGGATCGCTTCGTAGCGAAACGCTTTTCCACGGAGGTGCATGTGCGGGAAGAAGGCGACGATCGTGGCGTCACTCGGGACGTGGCGCGTGGCAATGACTTCGTGGTTGTCGGCTCCCGGCGGGATCGCCAGCCGGGGTTGAGCGACGCCGGTGACGTTGACCAGATGCTCGGGCCGTTTGTCGAGGAAGATCATGCCGAGCATCGACTGGTCGGTCGTCGCGGTGCCATTCGGCGTGTAGTGGATTTGAAACTTGAGTCGCGATCCGGCCGGCAGCAGCTTGCCACAGCCGTCATTGAAACGGAGCGCGTCGTAGCCGGGAGCGTACGCCGCGAAGAAGCCGGTCGTTTCATCTTCGTCGCCATCACCCTCGGCCCCGTTGCTGGACTCACCACGTTTGGCGGGAGGTAAGACAAACACCAAGACGTGATGGACGACCTCGCGCGCGGTCGGCCTGATCTCAATCGCTTTCAGATATTTGTCCTCGGTCAGGCCGGCCTCCACGATGACGTTTTGATACGGCATGATGCCGGTCGCTTTGACGGCGATCGGCGCGGGCAACTGCACGACGTGATCGGGCTTGCCGATCTGCCACTCGCTGGCGAAGAGACGCGGAACCGGAGCCTCCTCCGGATCACCGACCGGCTTGCCCGCATTCAGCCACGCGAGGAGGTCGGTCTTGTCCGCCTCGGCCAAGGAACAATCGTTGGCGAACGGACTGACCTGTCCCTTCGTCGTCGCGGCAAACCACGGCGGCATGATCCCCTTCTCAACGGCTCGACGAATCGAGCCGCTTTGCGCGGAAACCTCCTCGAATGTCGCGAGCGAGAACGGTGCGACGCCCCCCTCGCGATGACACGTCAGGCAATTGTTCTGCACGATGCGCGAGATGCGGTTGTGGTACGTGGGATCGCTGGTCGAAGCCGCCTGTTTGGCCGAGTCGCCTTTTGCCGGAGCAAGCTCCAACGGACAGCCCGGTGCCGACGTGGCCGCGATCTCAGGGCGATCATTTGCCAATGCCGCGTCCAACGCTGCGGTCAGATACTTCGCACGAGGTGCCTCCTTCGAGTAGCCGAAGCCGTACTGGTCATCGACCGCACCGCGATAGACGAGCGTCCGCCGGGCGTCGATCACGAAGGCGTCGGTCGTGTGAGTCGCACCAAGTGCGCGAGCGATTGCGCCGTCGGAGTCCTGCACATACGAGCCGCTCCAGCCGTGCGACTGGATCGCCGCACGGATGGCGTCCGGCTTCTCGTTGCTCGTCGCGTTGACGAAGACGAAGGCAACCTGCCGTTCCGCGAACTGCTTCTCCAACGAGGCAAGTGTCGGCGCGTACTTCTTGCAGAGCGGGCAGGTCGTGTTGGTGAAGGCAATCACCACGGCCCGTTTCTCGCGCAGATCGCTCAGCGAGAACGAACGTTCGTTGATGTCGGTGAACTTGAGATCGGGCAACCGGCGACCGATGCCGTGATCGCCGGGAGTCAGTCGTTGCGGTCCTTCGCGCAGAGACTCGTCGCGCGGAGATGTCGCTTCTCTCGCATCGCCCTTGGAAGGGGATGCCGGTGCCGGTGCAGCCGGTGTGGTTGGAGGCGGACTGTTGCGAGCCACCTTCCGCAGCGCGTCGTCCCCTTTCTCGCGAATGACCTCGCGCGCTTCATCGAGCGTGACGGCGTCATCACCGTTTGCGTTGAGGAACTCGAACAGCCCGACGCCCAACTCGTCGCGTGTCAGCTTGGCGTCGCTGTTCTTGTCGAGTTCTCGGAAGCGATCGGCCAAGGGGATGTCGGCCGCTTTCTGCTTGGCGCGACCTTGGGCGGACTCATTCGGGCCGTCGTCCGTTTGGGCGCGAACAGCAACGGCGGCGACAAGGACGACACACACGACTGACGGGACGAGCAATCTCAGACACAGTTTCACTCGAAGGCTCCAAGAAGATTGAGCAAGCGGACCGGACTCGACGATGGCGTTCGATCTGTTGCGGCGGGAAGATGTTTGGCTTGAACGAGGAGAGGGCCGCGCGAATTGAGGGGAGCGCGAATGAAGACCTGCAGAATTTCATCGTCTTCATTCGCGCTCCCTTTGATTCGCGCGGAACCGCTTTCTGTTTTCATGAGTGAACCTTACCCGCCCCGGCATGACGAAGTTTCAGCCGTGCCCGAGAACTTTCGCGTGTCCCTAAACGCCCGTTGATCTCCGTAGGGTAAGCGTCTCGCTTGCCCGTTCTTGCCGTTAGAAGACGGGCAAGCGAGACGCTTACCCTACGGCCATTCACGCCGAGTCCGGTCCCGCTGAAGCACGCTCGTCCCACAACAGGCCGAGTGTGCCGAGGGCGTAGAACGTGTATTCGACATCCGTGGCTTGGTCCCATGTGGCGGCTCGAAAGCCACCGAGCGGGTGTTCGAGCGAGAGGATGAATTGTTCGAGACGTTTCGTATCGACGGCCTCGCGCGCGTCGAGGTCGAGACAGGTGAGATAGCCTGTGAACGTGGAGAGGGCGTCGGCGAACGGGATGCGGGTGTTGGCCTGGAACCCGCCTTCGTCGCCGCGCACATCGTTCAAGTACGCCAACACGTCGTCGCGCAGATGCTTGCCGATCGTCGAGTGAATCGTCAGGACGGCGACTGCGGCGGCGGTCGGGTTCGTGCCGCTGCGCTTCATCGGAGCGATCTCGACAAATCCGCCATCGTCGCGCTGGCGGTCTCGCACAAAACGCACGAGCTGGTCGGGGTTGGGCAAGGTCTGGCCAATCAACTCGTAGCAGAGGACCACGAGGAACGAGTGATACGTGCTGCCGAGCGACCCTTCGTGCGTCTTCGCGTAGCCACCGTCCGCCGTGCGAAAGCCCTCCAAAATCGCAGCGAGCTTCTCCGGCCAGTTGGCTTCTGCTTGTGCGAGCAGATCGATCCCCGCCGTCGCCTGAACCATCAGCGCCGAATAGAGCCAACTGACGACATCGATCACGCTGGTCTGCTGGTGGCGCGAGGCATCCAAAAACTGAGCGACTCGGCGAGCATCCTCGGGCGAGAAGGTCTTGAGCGCGGACATCGCTCGAATGGCGAACGCGGTGTAGTAGAGGTCCGACTCACGTCCCTCGGGCGGCGCACCCGGTTCGTCCGAAGGCATCCCGCGCCCGCCGAAGCCGCCGTCTTCGTTCTGCTGTGTGAGCAGGAACTGATGATGCCGCGCGCGACGTGCTGGTTCCCACCGCGACAGTCCGCGCGCGACGCGATCATCCAACCGGAACAAGTAAGGATGAGCCATCAGCCGCGAATCGCCTTGTTCAACGTAGGGTAAGCGTCTCGCTTGCCCGTGGTTCCGATCAAAAGACGGGCAAGCGAGACGCTTACCCTACGTCATGAGTCCTCAGCCGCTCACATGACTGCCGCTGTGCTGGCGGTGATCCGCGTTGCCGATGATTGGCAGCAGGCCTGACAGCGGCACGAGTGACGCGGGCGACGGTGTGACCGGCGTGTGAGCCAGCACGGTGTCGATCAGGAAGTAGAGGAGCTGTCGCAACGCCTCGGATTGAACGTCGTCGGCGAGAGCCTCGGCGCGGCTGCGACATTTCTCGACGAGTGACTCGGCTCGCTCAAACACACCGAGCTTTTGATAGAGCCGCCGCAACTTGTCGGAGCGAACGGCGGCGGTCAGAGACTCGGTGATCGTGTTCTCCAACTCTTCACGAACCGGTCCTTTAGCGAGGTCCAGTGCCAGCGCCAACAGTAACGTCGGCTTGGCCAGCTCGGCATCGCGTCCGGCGACGAGCTTGTTCGGGGAGAATTCTTCCCAGTCCAAGAGGTCGTTCAAAATCTGGAAGCCGACGCCGATGTGCCGACAGAACGCCGGAACCATCGCCTCGTAAGCCTCCATCGTGCCAGCCATCCGCAGGCCCGAGTACAACGCCGCTTCAAACGCGGGCGAGGTCTTCAGTGCGTAGAGCTTCATCGCGTCGAGCGCCGTCAGCTTGAGCGAGTCGGCACCCGTCCAACGCAGTTCCGCTCCCTGACCTTCGCACAGTTTGAGATGAGCGTTGGCGAGACGATCCAAAATATCGGCCGCCGCCTCGGCTCCCATCTCTTTGCGACCCTGACTGATGAGCCGGTAGCCCAGCCCGATCAGATAGTCACCCACATTGATCGCCGTGCCGACTCCATAGCGACGGTGCAGCGTCTCTTGTCCGTAGCGGTACGGGTCGTTGTCTTGAATGTCATCGTGGACAAGCGACGCCTTGTGAAAGGCTTCCATCGCCATCGCGGTGCGACGGACTTCGAGCGGGAACTTGGGCAGCGAATCGCCAGTGGAAGTACTCAAGCCCGCGCCGCCGGTCAGCGCGTCATAAGTGGCCAGCGTGATGAACGGACGCAATCGCTTGCCCCCTTTCACCAACCAGTCCCGAGCGATCGACTCGGTCTCGGCCAGCAACGAGTCCGCTGCGGAACCGCCGACCCGCACGGGGGGCAACACTTCGTCGAATTGCTCTTCAAACATTTCGTTCGACGCGCGCATCAACGGGACGTAGCCCGAGGTGCGCTGTTCTTCGAGCGGGACGTACTTGTCGAGACAGTGCCAGACCCATGACTCATCGAGCTTCGTGTTCTTGCAGTCTCCCGAATGAAGCGGGACCGCATAGGACGGCACGCCTGCGAGCAACACTTTGTCGATTGCCTTCTCCAACACGTTGAGGCACGCGACGCCGAGAATGCCGTCCACATGTCCCGACACGATGATCTTGAGCACGATCGGCGAGCCTTCCGCCACGAGGACTTTGTAACCGAGTTGCTCGGCCTTCACTTTGTAGTCGGCGATCGAACACGCTCCGCACTTCTCGCAGTCGAGGCCAAATTCGTCGTAGTCGGCGGGGCAGCCATCGGCGTGCTTGAGGCAGTGCGGTAAGAGGAGCAAACGTCGCTCAAACGGGATCGCCAAGAATTGCTGCTTCCAGAAGGCGTTCCCGACGACGACCATCGCGAAGCCGAGATAGCACTCCGGCTGATTGATCTGATCGAGCATCTGTCGCGAGTGAGCTTCGAGTGCGGCCTTGTTGAACGGACGGCTCTTGTCGAGCGTCAGCGCGTAGCGTTCGGAGGCTTCACGAATGTATTCGCGCAGTTCGAGCGTGTCGGGAACCAGTTTGAGGTGCGACGTGCTGCGACCTCGTCGCGGCTTGTCTTCCACAGGAACCTGCTCTTCAGACGTGGCCGTCTCATCACCAGCCGACTCGGCGACAGCGGTCTCGACCGCAACCGATTCATTCGGGTCAGTCGTCACGGCATCGTCAGAGGTGGCACGGGGCATCGCGATCATGAACGGACCTTTCAGGGTTCCAAACCACACCACACAGGGCAGGCATCAAGCACTCGGGAGGCCGAGGAAGTCGGGAGGGGAACGGGCGGAATCGTCAAAAACGTAGGGTAAGCGTCTCGCTTGCCCGTTTCTGAATTTCTGTGGCTTCGTGGACTGACGGGCAAGCGAGACGCTTACCCTACGTTTCGCCGGGCCTCCATCGCCCGGGCCAAGGCGGAGGTCGCGAAGATTATTGGGTAAAGGCGTTCAAAATACCACAGCTTGGCAAAGTACAGCCCGAGGGGTGCGGGGTCACGAAACTTTCCGGATTCGACTCGGTCGAGCAACCACTCCAATCCACGTGTCCATGCTGCCGCCGCTGCTTTTATCGGCATCAACGCTTCCATCGCGAGAGCCGTCTCTTCCGTGGACGACGGTGTATCGACCGCTCCCCCCCAACCACCATCTGAATTCTGAACGGAGACCAGCCACGCCACCGCTCGTTGAGCCTGCTCCTCACCCAATCGGTCCCAGTCTCGGTAAGCCGCCAGCCCCTTCGAGACTCCGTACACCGGGTTTTCATCGTCGGTCACGAACTGGTTTCCAAACCACAGCGGTAGCCATGTTCCATCGGCCCGCTGCGTCCGTGCAAGGAACGCGAACCCGGTCGAGGCTGCTCGCTCGACACGCCGCTTCAATACGGATCGTTGAGGCGACAACACCAACCCGCTGCGTGAGCGAGGGCGCAGTCTCTCGACTCCCATCACCGCATGGCCACTACTCACATTGCCACTGCGTAGTTCGCCCGGTCTGACATCGTCCTCGCTCACGCTGCGGGTTAATGAGGGAGGGACGCTGACATGTGACTTGTTGCGAGCCGTTGATGGTTCTTTCTCATCTGGCATTATCGCGCCGTTCTGTTCGATCGCCGTCAGCCACCCACGAAATGCCCTCAGCACATGAGCCGTCAGATCGGGAGTACTGCGGTCGAACGGCAACGCGCCCCAACCGCGACAGAACGTCGGCCAGCCGCCGTCACTGTTCTGCAAATCGAGCAACCACGCGATCGCCGCTTCCACCGCCGACAACACGTTCGGATCATGAGGAGCCAGCTTGAGCAGCGCGAGGATCGCACCCGGCGTGTCGTCGGCGTCCGGGACTCCGCCTGAAAGATCGGTCCACGCCCAACCGCCCGGCGCGGCGTTCGTGTAGCGATGGACGATGCGAAGCTGCTGACCGAGCAGCCACGCCGTGATCGCCTCGCCCTGCTGAACCGGCAGCGAGTCGCTCGCCAGCGCATTGACCGAAAGTGTCGTGACCCACGTCGCGAGATTCGTATCAATCGGCCAACTGCCATCGGGGCGAACCGACTCAATCAAGAACTTCACTCCGGCACGGGCGACCGCGTGGTCTGATCGTTCCATCGCTGCGAGACTCATCGTGACAAAGCTCGTCAGTGGAGTCGCTTCGAGAAACCCGCCACTCTCGGGCTGAATGCTCTCCAACTTGCGCAGGGTCGGCGCAACGGAAGCGCGACGAATCCACCTGAGCAGCGGGATGCGCGACGGGGCGAGATGATGCCGGACCTGTCCGATCGCGATGAGCGCAGGGAGGGCATAGCTGACGACCGGCAACCGAATCCAACGATAGAACCAGTGCGGCAGACATCCCAGCTCAAACGGCAGTGGCGTGATGTCTCGCCACGGGATCAGTCCGGCCAACGCACAGTGCGTGAGGATCGGCACCGAGAACGTGTGGTCCTTACCGTACCGTTTGCGGATCGCCTCAAACCCGCCGTGCAAATCGAAGTAAGACTTGGCTCGCACAAACGCATCCGTCATCGAAGCATCCAGCGCGGCGGACGAATTCAAGGAAACGGAAGCCGCAAGATGAAAGCTCGCGAAGGCCAGGGCTGTCGTCGAGATGTTGCTGTGGCTGAGAACCGTATCGCCCCAGCCACCGTCTGAGTTTTGATGCGCGACCAGCCAACTCAACCCTCCTCGAATGAGCGGCTCCAATTCCGCCGCTCGTTCCGACTGCTGTCGCACAACCAGCATCAATGCGGTGACGGCCGTCGCCGTTGAAAGGGGAGACGACGACAACTCACCAACCCAAGTCCCCGCCGCCGGTCCCGTCGGAATCGCTTCACTTAACAAAGCTTTCGCGGCCAATTCGTATCCGCGACAGAGGCGGTCTGCACTCGACATGGAGTTCTGCCTGTTAACGATCCTGATTCGGTTCTAACAGCCCGTTGAAAAACGTAGGGTAAGCATCTCGCTTGCCCGAATCGCAGTCAGAGTTACGGGCAAGCGAGACGCTTACCCTACGTTTTTCAACCGGCACTCAAACGTTGAGCGAATCCAAGCCGTCCATCAAGTCGTCGAGTGCATCGCGTGGCTTCGCGGATTGACCGCACTGGCGTTTGGGGATGCCGACCGTGGTGCCGACGGCATCGCGGCCGTCGGCGACCAGTTCGGTGTCTCGTTCTAAGATGGCCATATCCAGTGGTGACGGTGCGCCGAACAGTTTCGACAGATCGATCTTGAAGTCGATCGCTCCGCCCCCTTCCGCGCCGGCGATGGCGGGCGTCTTGTGTTCGGGGAAGAAGATCGCGTTGACGGGGCAGACGCGGCTGCACGCGGGACAGCCCTTTTTGCAGTTGTCCTGCTGCTCGACCAAGATGCGATCCACGTTATCTACGCCGTAGACGCCGAACAGGCAGAAGTCGATGCACTCCATGCAATTCGTGCAGCGGCTGTAGTCGATGACGGGATACCAGCGTCGTCGCACATCGTCGCCCGCAATGATGGTGGGCAGCGTGGGGGTCTGTTCCGGCGGTGCCATCGCCGATCCATTGTTGGGCTGCTCGCCGTTCGTGGCAGGGGAATGATGGGAGTCATGTGAGTGATGAGCCCCATCACTCCCATTGATCCCATCACTCCCCTGAAAACCATTCGTGGACGCCGCCCCGTTTGCCACCGGAGAACTCGGCAACACAGGCAGCAACGACCGTCCGCCCAGTCCCCCGAGCTGCACGAGCGGCGTCGAGTTGATGTCGGCGATCCGTGCGATCTCGGCAAGGTAGGTCTCGGGAGTTGGGTCGTCGCGCAGGTCGATCACGTAGATCGCACGATTGGGAACGTTCACCGCGCCGATGCCACGCGATGCGGAGTCGTCCGTCTCGGGAGGCACTTCGTCGTCGTCGCTCTCTTCATCGCTTTCGACCACGTTGAGACGCGACTCACCGACCTGCCCCTTCACGCCATTGCGATCCAGCACCCAGCGAATCGCGCGCGGGTAGAGCCAACCCAGCACGACGAGGTTTCCCCGCAGCGATTTCAGCCACAACATGCCGGTGTGGTCCGAGGTCAGGTCGTACAGATGCGGCACGACCGACACTTCCGCCGTCCCCGACAGCATCAGCCGCGTGGCGATCTCTTCTTCGAGATGCCGCTTCACGGGGTTCTTCCCCGGAGCCTGCGAGATCACGACGGTCAATTTACGTCCGGCCATGAAGGCGTCCTTTTGTGATAGTGGGAGAGTCGAGAGCGGAGAGACGAGAGCCAGATCAACTCGCGGGCCTCAACACTCACGTCCGATTCATCATCTTCTTCTTCTCTTGCTCTTGTCTCTCGACACTCAACTACTCATTGAACTGGTTTTTCAGCAGGCGCTGCGTCTGTTCCCAGCCCGCTTCCAGCGACTGAATGTACTGCTCGGGAGTCAGCAGCGGTGCCTGAGTGGTGAGTTCGTACAGCCAGCCTCGCTCGTAGTTGTCGGCATTGATGAGCGACGGGTCGTTCAGCAGCGACTCGTTGAACAACAGGACTCGCCCATCGGCGGGGGCATACAACGTGGAAACGGCCTTGGAGCTTTCGATCTCGCCAATCGTCTGCTTCCGTCGCACCGCCGTATCCGGGTCAATCTGCCAGTCCAAGAAGTAAACATCCTGCAGCAGCCGCACCGCATACGACGTGAACCCCACTCGAAAGCCATCTCCCTGCGGAACCAACCAGACGTGCGAGTCCAAGTAGCGACGATCCGTGGGAACCTTCGCTTCAAACTTGCCCATCATGAACACCAACGGCTCAGTCATCGCAACAGACCCAATCAGAGAAACTCGCCAAGAGAGATGGTTCAAACATTCGCAGCCTCCAACGCCGCGACCTTTCACGACACCAGTCGCAGCCCGCCGTAGGGTAAGCGTCTCGCTTGCCCGTCTTCTCATTTGAAACACGGGCAAGCGAGACGCTGACCCTACGGAAAGTCCCTCCCACGGATAGGAATCAGCGAAGATCAGCGCCCATCAGTGTTCCCCATTCTTCCTGCTTCACCTGCTTCCGGCTGCGTCCCGCCTAGACTACTCGACGCGAGGACTCGTCGAAAGTTGGCGGGAAGACTTGGTGGTGGAGGCGGCGGAAACAGTGCGAGAACTCGCTCCAACTCGACGATGCAGCCGTCCAATGAGATCACCGCCTGCCGAAAGTTCTCGTGATCGGACGCGGCGGGAGCATCCGCACGAAACTGATCAGTCGCCGCCCGCAACTTTCCAATCTTCTTGCGGAGCGTCATCAGATACGCCGCCGGCTCAGCGACCTTCGGTTCCAGAGCACGCGCCGTGTCGAAGACCGTCCGCACGACCTGCATCAGCTCGGGAAAGTCCTCGACCGTCTCACTGTGCTTCACAAACGTTCGCACCATCCAAGCGTGCGCAAACACGACCTGACAATGAGCCACGGCGTCAGTGAGAGCGAGGATCGGTCGTTTCAACGCAGGGCAACTCGTCGCGTCTGCCACTGACGGCAGCACCTTCATTTCAGAATCAATCGTCATGAATCACCTCGTTGAGTCTCGTCACCGCAACCCAACGGGACGCGGCTCAAAATGTCTGCGGACCAGTCTCGAACCTTGCGAACGGCGAGTGCAATCTCGTCGATCGACTCCTCGCTTTCCAGCAGCACCGGGTGATGCAGCGTGAGCATCTCGGCATCGGCGCGAGTCGCTTCGATCAAATCATCGGCCGCTCGGAATCGGCGTTTCGCATGGATCAAATGCAGCCCGCGAAAGCCCGCGTCGAACGCGATCCCTTCGGCGCGGAGTGACTTCACAAACAGTTCGCGTGTGAGACCACCGAATACCTCGGCGCGATATTGAAAGCCAACCTTGTAGTAAGCGGGCGACAGATCGTTCGTTGGGATTTGCAACGGCCGGAGTCCCACAATGTCATTCAGTTGCAGACACAACCGCTGAACGGCCACGCGGCGACGCTCGTTCAGCTCATCGAGTTGTTCGACCTGCGGACGCAAGATCGCCGCCTGCATCTCGGAGAGCGGGTACGCCTCGTTGCCGCGCTGCGTATGACGTTTGATCCGTTCCGCGATGTCACTGCGCGAGGTGATGATCGCTCCGCCCCGTCCGGCTGTCAGCAGCTTGCTCCCACCGAAACTCAACACACCGACATCGCCCCACGTCCCGGCCCGTCGCCCATGAATCAACGCGCCCGGGTTCTGACAGGCGTCTTCAATCAGCGCAATCTGGTGAGCCTCCGCAAACTGTCGCACCTCGCGCATTGGCACGACTCCCCCATGCAAGTGCGACGCCACGATGGCCTTTGTGCGGGGCGTCACTGCCGCCGCCAACCGCGCCGGATCGAGTTGCCACGTCTGCGGATCGACATCGACCAAGACCGGGATCGCATAAAGACACAGCACATTTTGAAAGTTCGCCTTGAAGTCGTATCCCGCCAGAATCACTTCGTCGTCGGGACCGACCCCCACACCGCGCAGCGCCAGCTCGACCGCCGCTGTCCCGCTGCTCGTCAGCAACACGTGTTCGACCGCGTGATACTCCGCCAACAACCGGCTCAACGCGGGAACATGCTCCCCGTGATAGTGCCCCCAATCGCCCGACTCGATCAAACCCCGCAACACCGCATCCACTCGCTCATCACGCAGCGGCCAGCCGGGCGGGCCATTCGCGCACGCAGGCGTGCCGCTCAAAATGGCGGGCCGGTCTGCGAATCGTTCCGTCGTCGAGTCACTCATAGTCGCCGTCGTTGCTCTCTGTTCCGCGTCCACCGAAATACGAGGGCTAATGCCTTTTTGAAGTTGGGCAGGATGTAGGGTGGGACCAGCGGCGCTTCGCCGCGCCGGCCCACCATGATTTCTCGAAGTTTCCAGATGGTGGGCCGGCGCTCGAAGCGAGCTTGTCCCACCCTACAATGAAAAAGGCGCTGACCCTGCCGAAAACACCAATCCGAAGCGTGAGCGAGGAGGATCACTCGACGACACAAACGCCTTCAATCCGCCTGAAACGCCCATCCTCGCTCACGCTTCGGGTGGGTGTTGGTTGCCGTCCTTCATGCAGCCGGGTCTACTATGCGGCGGCTTTGTAGAGCGTGTCAAACGGCCCCTTCTGATGTGAGTGCAAGCATGTCCAAAACGATCAAAGCGAAGACAGTTCGGTTCATCATGGTGGGGGGGTTCCTCGGCGCGGGCAAGACGACGACGCTCGCGCGGCTCGCGCGGCATTACATGGATCGTGGTTTGTCCGTCGGCATCGTGACGAACGATCAGGCCGCCGATCTGGTCGATACGAAGTCGCTCCGTTCGCAGGGGTTTGACGTGGGTGAAGTGGCCGGTGCTTGCTTCTGCTGCCGGTTCAATGACCTGATCTCGACGATCGACAAGCTCGGGCTGGCTCAAGCGCCCGACATCATCCTGGCCGAGCCGGTCGGAAGCTGCACCGATCTCGTCGCGACGGTGATTCAACCCCTCAAACAGCTCTATCAGGCTCGTTTTGAAATCGCTCCGTACGCCGTGATCCTCAAGCCGAGCCAAGGCCGCAAAATTCTGAAGAACGAAGCGGGAACGGGCTTCTCACCGAAGGCGGCCTACATTCTGCAAAAGCAGTTGGAAGAGGCCGATGTAATCCTCATCAATCGCATTGATGAGATGACTCCCGCCGAACTGACCGAATTGCACACGCTGCTCGACAACGCGTATCCCGACACGCCCCGTTTGGCGGTCTCCGCGAAGAGCGGCCTCGGGTTTGAAGCGTGCTTCGAGTTCCTCGATCAGACCGGCAACTTCGGTCGCCGCGTCCTCGACATCGACTACGACATCTACGCCGAGGGTGAAGCGGAACTCGGCTGGCTCAACAGCAGCATTCAATTGGCTGCCCCGGCTGAATTCCCGCTGGACGATTTCCTGCTCGACGTGGTACGAGGCTTGAAACAACGTCTCGTCTCCGATGACTTGGAGGTCGCGCATCTCAAAGTGATCGGCCTCAGCGCCGCAGCCTTCGGCGTCGCGAACCTCGTCACCCGCGACCTACCGCCGGAGTTGTCGCTCCCCTCGTTCGCCAAGACGCGCGAAGTCGATCTCGTCGTGAATGCCCGAGTCGCCTGCGACCCCGCGCTGCTGGGCGAGCATGTTGAGGCGACCGTTCGCGAAGCCTGTGCCTCGCACGGTGTCACACCCACGTTCGGTGATACCCAAATGTTCCGCCCCGGCCGCCCGCAACCAACTCACCGCATGGAAGCCGCCGGAGCGGTGTAGAAGTCGTTGGCCGTCGCTTACAAAGCAGAAGCAATTCAACCACGGATTTCACGGAAGGCACGGATCAGACAAAGGCAATGATGAAGGACGAGTCGTCACACGTCAGTAATTCGATGGTATGGATTCCCGTAGATTCCCGTAGGGTGGGCTGTGCCCACCACAATCGGTTGTGGAATGGTGGGCACAGCCCACCCTACATCCGCCACAACTCAGACAGTCGAAGTTACGAACTCCGCCACATCCTCATTCTTGTTTTATCCGTGCCTTCCGTGAAATCCGTGGTTGGTCATCCTCTTCCCCGCCGTCCACCGACGTTCGTGATCCACGTTTGAAATTTCATTTTCGCGGCCCCGCCGCAGTAGGACTCACCCCAATGTATCTTCGCATGGCCAAGCGTCTGCTGCTCGAAACCGACAAGCGTCTGTTGTGGAAGCTCGCCTACAACTTTGGCTTCAAGGGGATGCTGTCCGTTCAGCGGTTCAAGCGGCGGATGAAGCGGGGCGAGTTCTTTCCGCCGTTCATCTACATCTCGGTCATCAACAGTTGCAACCTGCGTTGTCAGGGCTGCTGGGTCGATGTGTCGGCGAAGCAGCAGACGATCGACCTCGACGCGATGAACCGACTGCTCACGGAGGCCAAGGAGGCGGGCAACAGCTTCTTCGGCATCGTCGGGGGCGAGCCGTTCATGCACCCGCAGTTGCTGGAGATTCTCGCCGCGCATCCCGACTGCTACTTCCAGGTCTTCACGAACGGCCACTTCATCACCGACGAGGTCGCCGCCAAACTGCGAGAGCTTGGCAACGTGACGCCGCTCATCAGCGTCGAGGGGACCGAGATCATCAGCGACGAACGGCGCGGCCGCCCGGATGTCCTCTCCAAGACGATGGAGGGCCTGCAAAACTGCCTCAAGCACAAGGTGCTGACGGGCGTCTGCACGAGCGTCTGCCAGACGAACATCGACGATCTCGTCAACGAAGCCTGGCTCGACCGCCTCATTGAAATGGGCGTGATGTATTCGTGGTTCCACGTCTATCGACCGATGGGCCCGAACCCGCAGCCGGAACTGTCGCTCAGCCGCGAGCAGCAGCTTCGCATCCGCCGGTTCGTGGTCGACATGCGCGTCAAGAAACCGATCGGCATCATCGACGCCTACTACGACGGTGAGGGCAAGGCTCTCTGCCCCGCCGCGTCGGGGTTGACTCACCACATCAACCCGTGGGGAGGGATCGAGCCGTGCCCGATCATTCAGTTCGCGAAGGAATCGATCTACGACAAGCGGCACATCAAGGACGTCATCGGCCAGTCCGAGTTCCTGAAGGATTTCCGTCAGGTGGCCGCGTCCTCCACGCGAGGCTGCATCGTGCTCGAACGCCCCGACCTGCTGCATCAGCTTGTCGTCAGTCACGAGGCAGGCGACCAAACCGCCCGCAAGACCGCCTTGGCCGAACTCACCGCCATGCAGTCACGCCCCTCCCAATACGGCCCCGGCCAGGAGATCCCCGAACGAAGCTGGGTCTATCGCCTGGCCAAGCGTTTCTGGTTCAACGACTTCGGAGCCTACAAAGCCCTCGACGCGGCAGCCTCGCAGCAGCCGGTGCCGGCGATCAAGTGATCGTGGCAGATCGTGTCCCCGGTCTAAAGAGAAGCAAGCTGGGCCACCCTCAAGAATGGGGATCTGATGAACGCCCGACCCTAGAACAGAGACGCCCCTGTAGGATGGGCACTCTTGCCCGTCCGCTCTTGGTTTTGCCTGTGACGTTCCTTCCCTTTGGAAGAACGAAGCCGAAGACCGGACGGGCAGGAGTGCCCATCCTACGGGTCTCTGGGTGTCGTGCCGCTGCATGGGGAAGCGTGTGGTGTTGTGTGCTGCGTGGCGGCTCTTGGAACAACAATGCCAAGAACACGCACACGGCCAATCGGGGATGATGATTCTCACTGACCTTCGCTGATTCGGATCGGGTGCGATGCTCAAGCTGCCTCAACTGCGAATTCTGATCGACGATGAACCGTGTTCCGGGGCGTGGAATATGGCGGTCGACGAGGTGCTGTTGGAATCGGCCTGCGAGCTTGGTGTGGCTTCATTGCGGTTCTATCGCTGGTGCGAACCGACGGCGTCACTCGGGCATTTTCAGCGAGAAGCGGACTTTCTCGCGGAGACTCGGTTCGCTCAGTTGCCTGCGGTGCGGAGGCTTTCCGGTGGTGGGACGCTCATCCATGATCTCGAGCTGACGTACAGCTTGATTCTGCCGCCGTCACAACAAGTCGTCGGGCATCCGGTGGAACTGTATGCACTGGTACATCGGGTCTTCATCGCCGTGTTGAGATCGCGCGGCGTGGACGTTGGGATGCGCGGATCGACCGTGTTGCTCAAGCACGAGCCACTGCTGTGCTTCGCTCGCGAGGATGAACACGATCTGGTGGCACTGGGCCACAAGCTGCTCGGGAGCGCGCAGCGTCGGCGGCGCGGAGCCATCCTGCAACACGGCGGCTTGGTGTTGGCGGCGTCTCACCTGACGCCCGAATTGCCAGGGATCGTTGATCTCTTTCCGATGTTTTTGTTGATCGGGCTGGAAGTGGAGCTGGCCTCGCAACTGGCAATGGAGTTGGCGATGTACAGCGAGCGAGTTCCGTTGACGGATGAAGAGCATTCGCACGCGGTTCAATTAGCAAATGAGGCGTACTCATCACTGTCGGGGCGTCGGCCTTGAGCGGCCGAGTGTCCGGATGTCACCGTCCAAGTGTACCCTCACCAACGTTTCATTTTTGGCGAGCTGGCGGCGCTGATATGGCTCGTTGACAGGTCCAGATTCGGGCGTTAGCGTACCGCCCCATATCTTGGCGAGCGGGGCTTAAGGGGTGTTGGCGGGGCTGCCTGCAGTTCGGAGTCGGGTTTGTCGCGACCTATAACTCACCTGTGAAAACCACGTCTCGCGGCGACATCAACAATCTATTCAGGGTTTGATCGAACTCGCCCCTTCGGTGAGTTCCGTGGTGCCACTGACGTAGGGGAGTGTTTGGTTCATGCTACAGGCGGAACTCAAGATTCTGGGCGGAAAACATCAAGGGAAAGCCATTCCCCTCACGACCAAGAAGTTCTTGGTGGGGCGTGAGCAAGACTGCCATCTACGGCCCAATAGCGACATGGTCAGCCGCCATCACTGCGTCTTTTCCATCGACGACTATGCCGTTCGCCTCCGAGATTTGGGCAGCACCAACGGAACCCGCGTGAACGGTGAAGCGTTGCGTGGCGAAGTGGTCCTCAAGCCGGGCGATCAGATTGGCATTGGCAAGATGGAACTCGAACTGGTGATCCGGCAGCCAGCCGCTGTTGTCGCCAAGGTTTCGACGAAAACGGAGAGTTCTTCTGAGATCGAGTCCGTTCCCGGTGGTGTGACGGCGGAGATTCCTGTCTACCTTAGTGACTCCAATGGCGTGATCGCTAATGCCGAGTTGAACGAGACGACCTACGAGATCCCCGCGATTGTCGGCCCGGCTGCTCAAGACACGGCGATGACGGTTGCCAACGATACCGCAATTTTTGCGGGAACCGCAGCCGCTGGATATCCCGCCGGTTATGCCCAGATGTCTCCGCCCGGCTATCCCCAGATGCCTCCGCCCGGCTATCCCCAGATGATGCCGCCGGGTTATCCCCAGATGATGCCCGGTTACGGTCAACCTCCCATGGGTTACCCGCAACAGTACCCGCCCGGTTATGGTCAGCTGGCCTATCCTCAGATGCCGGGTTATCCAATGGGGATGCCCATGCAAGGGGGGATGCCCATGACCCCCGGTTACCCAATGCCCGCGCCTGCTGTGGCTGAGCCTGATGTCGCCACTGCGGACATGGCCGTGCGATTGCCTCCACCAGAATCGACCGGGTTCAAGGATGCCCCACCGCCGGCTGCTCCGGCACCGGGTGGTGCGCCAGCGGCTCCGGTCGAAAAGCCTTCGACATCGGCTGCTGACATCATCAAGAACTACATGCAGAAGCGGACTCGTTAGTCGTTCCTGCTGTCGAAGGCCATTGTCCGAGTGGGTCGTTTCACCCCGCGAATGTTTTGTGTAGCAGACTCTTTCAATCGGGAGCCGCAACCATGTCGAACGCCGATCCCAACGTCGCCGAACAACAACGCCGTTACCGTGAGTTTCTCGATTTGATGCCGCTCACGATCGCCTTCGCCGGGCTACCTACCAGCGACACCGGCAAGTACTACACGGAAGAGCAGATGGAGACGCGCGCGTTTGCCATGCGTCACGCCTACAAGTTGGCGAGACAGTTTGCCCGTGAGCAGATCACTCGCTGAGACGAGTTTTGCGGATGCCGTGCTTCGTCCGCCGTGCGACGCTTGGGACTTCTCTGCCAGTTGTTTGGTGTGTCTCCTCGAATGCCGCGTCTCCTGATCGCGCGGAGGAAGCTCACGGACAAGCTTTTTCGGCACGAGTCGCCACTGTCCGAATGCTGGGCTTTGTTGCCCTGAAACCCGCATCTCTATCGGCGGGTATTCGTCTCCGGAAAGGGAAGCCGTAAGGTGGATGACCGGGGACTCGTCACACGCTGCCTAGCTGGCGACCGAGGCGGGTTGCTGGAGTTTGTCGAGCAGTTCCAGGGGCTGGTCTTCGCGATCTGCGTGCGCCAATTGAGGCATCGCCAGGACGCGGAGGATGTCGCCCAAGAGACGCTCGTTCGGGCGGTTCGTTATCTGAAACACTGGGATGGTGTGCGACCGCTCAAGCCGTGGGTGTTGGCCATCGCCGTCAATCGTTGTCGCACGCATCAATCGAAACTCAAGACTCGAACGCGAACCGTGGAGTCGGTGATCGAGCCTGTGGCACCGGCGGCACGGTTGAGTGGTTTCGACTTGGCGGAAGAACTTCAACTGGCGATCAGCCAATTGCGGGACGACTATCGAACCTGTTTCCTGCTGTTTCATCAGCAAGACCTCAGCATTCAAGAGGTGGCACGAATCATGGAGGTTCCGGAAGGGACGATCAAAACGTGGTTGCATCGGGCGCGACGTGAATTGGCCGAACTGCTGCGGGGACGCGGCGTGGTGACGGAGGATGGACATGAACTGTTCCGAATTTGAAGCGGTCCTGCACGAACGGGTCGAATCTCGTCGCAGTCCACTTTCCGACGAGGCCGTGGCCCATCGGCAGTCGTGTCCGGCGTGCGAGTCGCTCTGGCGAGACCACTGTTTGCTTGAGTCAGCAATTTTCGCGTGGCGTCCAGTCGAAGTCCCCGTGTCGCTGAGTGACCGAGTGCTGCGAAGTCTGGCTGGTCCCTCAGCGCCGTTGTCTGACGAGATGCCCACGGTCTTGTTGGAGTCGGGTTCGCTTGAACCCGCCGTTCTCCCGCGCAGACAGTTGCGTCGGACGAACTGGGCGGTTGCGGCGGCGGTAGCGTGTGTCGCGATGACCTGTTGGATTGCCACACGCCGCATCGACCCGCTTCGAGAAGGCGGGGCAACCGTTGCACGCACGACTCCGAATGGTGGCCGTCCTTTGACCGGCGAACGGTCCTCTGTCGGCACGGGCACGGAAGTCTCGGAGGTCGGAGTTTCCGAATCAGTCGTGGCCGTCCTCACCGACTTGAAGGCCGAGTACCAAGAGTTGGCGAACGAGACCACGGCCACCGCGCGCGACTTCGCCGCCGTGATGTCCCAATCGGTCGCGTGGCCCCGCACGGTCTTGCCCGTGGGAGAGGGGCTGCTTGCGAACGACGGAACTGAAGCTGCGCCTCAGCCCGGTGCCGAACTTGGTCGGTCGATCGGAGACCAGATTGGCCAAGCGATCGGTTTTTTATGGGAGACCGTTTCCAATCGAGTCCCTTCGGGCTGAGAACGCATATCGAAAAAACTCATTGTTGACGTGTCCGATAGAAGTCGCAGTCGTAGTCCGGACCCCTTGGTCCGGACGAGACCTCGCGCAGGAGAGCAACTGAATACGCTTCAATCGCAGCGTCTCGTTCGGACCAAGGGGTCCGGACTACGGCCTCAATTCGTCCGAGTTCGCCTTTTGTCGGTCACGTCAGGCTTCGGTGTTGTTGAACATGCCGACGACGGATGTCGCGGCGTGAGAACCGTCCGTACTCCTGATCCCTTCATCTCTCGTGTGTCCGCTTCATCTCACCGCAAGGAATTCTCATGTCCACGTTCCGGCCACTGCGATGGATTCCGATCGCGCTGAGTTTCGTCGTACTCATCGGTGTGAAGAACGTGCGGGCTGTTGAGGTCTCGCCACTAGACCTCGTGACGGACTCGGCGGCCGTTTGCCTAGAAGTCCCGAACCTGGATGCGACGTGGCTGCGCATCGAACGATCGCGGTTGGCCGAACGGGTTCGGGCGTTCGCACCGTTTCAGCGGCTGCTGCTGGGGGCGGGCTTTCAGCAGTGGACGGCAGTCGAGAACCACGTCACTCAAATGACCGGTCTGCCGTTGTCCGAACAACTGCGCGGCCTGTGTGCGGAGTCGTTGGTTTTGGCCGTCTATCTGCCTGAAGGAGCGAAGCCGCAAGGGATGATGATCGCCAGAGCACGCGACGCGGCAACATTGTCGCGATCCGTCGCGGCATTGAACAAGCTCGAACCGCAGCATGTCGATCAGCCGCAGCAGCATCGCGGGCAGACCTACATCAGGCGATTGAAGTCTCCGAAATCGAAGGAGGTGCTGTTCTACGTTCTCTTCGATCGAACGCTGGTTTTGTCGGACCACGAGCCTCTCGTCCGACAGGCCATCGAGATGCAGCAGGCCGCAGTGGCACATGCCGAGTCGCAGAAGGTGATCGACGGAACCGTCCGCACGCTGCGTGAGTCGCCAGCGTACCGGGTGGCTCGCGCGAGGCGACCCGAGAACGGTGTCGCGTTCGTGCATGTGAACAGTCGCGCGTGGGACAAGACGCTGCGCGAGGGGGCGAAGAACGACAACGAAGCCGCAGTGGTTCTGGGAGTCTGGCGTTGTGTGTCGGCTCTCGCGGGTTCGCTTCGGTTCGACGAAGGCTTGGCGCTGGATGTCGTGGCCGAGTTGGATCGCACTCAACTCCCCTCAGGTTGGACGGAGTTCGTTCGTTCAACGGAAGTATCCACCCCGCAGGCCTCGGCGGACTCGCGCTGGTCCGAGCGGATTCCTGCTGCGGCGCTGCTCGCGGTTTCAGGAGGAGTCGATGTTCGGCCGCTCATCACGACGTGGCTCGCTGTGGATCCCGGAGTGAAATCGAAGGACTTCGTGCGGACACGCCGCGTCCTGAGGAGCTTGCTTGGCGGGCGAGACCTCATTGAGGATGTCCTCCCTGCTCTGCTGTCCGACATTACGGTTCACGCTTCAGCGCCGGAGCAGGTTGCCGATCGAGCGGCTCCGTTCGAGTTGCTTGGTCAGTTTTCGTGGATGCCCAAGACCACCGCGACCGCCTCAAACGACGATGAACCGAAATTGGCTGTCAGCCTCGATAACGCACTCTCGTTCGGTCTGAACTTTTTGGGAGCGCATTTGTCCGGTGAGCATCCTGAGTCCCAGATCGTCGTGAGATCAAAGGGCGATGGCACGACGATGCGACGATGGCTCGAAGGACTGCCGGTTTGGGAACCGGGCTATGGTGTCGTTGCCGATCGTCTGTTCGTGGCGAGTTCCAAGACCGAACTGTTGCGGGTCAGTTCGATGCCGGCCTCCCCGCCGAAACAAGCAGGCTCCACTCGGTTGAACGATCATGCGCGGCGGTTCTTCACTGCGGCGACGCAGTTGGTTTGGTTCGACTCGAATCAGACTCGCGCCGCGCTGGCAAAGCATTCCGACTGGATTGCCACTGCGCTGGCGGGCCGGTCGGAGAAGTCGAAGCCAAGCATCCAGACACGGCTGTCGCGCTTCAGCGAAGTTCTGCAACTGTTCGATGCCGCCTTCCTCGCGGGGAGTCTCCACGACGACCATCTGCGCGTGTCGCTCGGCGTCGCTCTCGACTGACTCGTTACCACTCCACATGGGCGAAGCGGTTCTCGGATCGGCTCATCATCATCGAGACCTCCACCGCAGCGCATCCCACAATCGGTGCGACTGCAACAACCGTTACGACGGGCATCTCTACGCCATCGGCAGTGTTTCTTTAAGCGAACATTGCTTTGTAATCTTTACGATCCGTTCCGCCTGCAAAGTAGCGGTAATACTCCTTCTGACATGGAATGACTCCCCCAGTCCCGGCGAAGGATCGCTCTCCTAGGATTTCTGCGACAGAAGGTGGTAACTATGGCCCGAAGCACGGACACGATCGAGGCGGTTGAACGACGCATACAGAACCAGCGAATCGGCGGCGACCGACGGAACAAGCCTGATCGGCGCGTTACCAGTGGCGAAGTCCAGTACACGGGTGAGGAGCGTCGAGCGACTCCGCGTCGCGTCAAGGTTGAACGCCGCCGTCTGATCGACCCGACGACCTGCGAACGCGATTACTCGGGCGACGAGGTCGAGTTCATGAAGGCGATGGACGACTACAAACGTAAGAGCGGTCGTATGTTCCCGACGTGGAGCGAAGTCCTCGAAGTCGTCCGCGGCCTCGGTTACGCCAAACCCGAACTCGCCGCTGCGAACTGACTCACAGCGCGAGACCAATCGCAAATTCAGATCGACTCCCAAGCCCGGCTCTCTCGCGAGAGCCGGGCTTTTCTGTTTTCGGGTTCAAAGTTCCGGTGATGGAACGATCGAACGGAACAATACGAAGGTGATCCACTGCTGGAGCAAGCTACGGAGCGGTCGTTCAACGGTGGTCGCTTAATTCGACTGTATGACTTCCCGTAGGGTGGGCTGTGCCCACCACAATTGGTTGTGGAATGGTGGGCATAGCCCACCCTACATTTGGCGAACTCAGACAGTCGAATTAACGAGATTCTGCGGTTCAAGCGTTTCTGGGAAGGTAGCCCTGTCGCTCCGCGACAGGAGGCGCGATCAACAAGCGATCCCAGACTGTCGAGTCCTGGCAACACACTCCGGCGTTCACGCTTCCTGTCGCGGAGCGACAGGGCTACGTGGCGTGCCATCGTGGACGGTTGGCGATGCAGTCCCTAGCTTACGCCTCCCGCGATTTCCCAATGGTGGCCTGCGAACTTCACTGCATCCGTGACAGGAAGAAACCGATTGAGCGAGCGAGCATCGCATCTCAGAAACCTCGTGCGTGAATGGATTGCCGCGCGCGTCGATTCCGTCGCGTTGGCGTGGCTCGATGAACGGGCTTCCGCGATTCAAACCGGTGACAAGAAGACGTTGTTCCTCGGCTTTGGGATGGTCCCACGCAAAGTTGGCAAGGGGGATTTGGCTCTCACAAATGCGGAGCTTTCTCAAGCGGAGACTGCTCGTCCCGGCTGGAACCCGCGCGGCTGGAGCCTCGATCAACTCGCACGGACGTTCCTCGTGTTGAGCTTCCCGTCGGAGGACGCCTCGCTGTACGTCCAGACGCTCGACCAACTCTTCCAAGCCGGTGAGGTCGGTGAGTTGGTGTCGCTCTACCAAGCATTGCCGCTACTGCCGAATCCCACCTCGCACGCCCTGCGCTGTGCGGAAGGCATTCGGACCAACATCAAATCTGTCTTCTGCGCGATCGCTCACCAGAACCCGTACCCCGCAGAGCAACTCAACGACGAACAGTGGAACCAGCTCGTCCTGAAGTGCCTCTTCATCGACGTGCCGCTCGACCCGCTGATCGGCGTCGATCGCCGAGCCAACGCCAAGCTGATGACCACGCTGATCGACTTCGCCCACGAGCGCCGCGCCGCGCACCGTCCGATCCCGCCCGACCTCTGGCGCTGCGTCGGCCCCTTCGCAGACGAACGGGCACTGGACGACTTGCGACTCGTCCTGACAACGGGCGAGTTGGCCGAGCGACAAGCGGCAGCAGACGCCTTGCGCCGCTGCCCCGATCCACGAGCGAAACAAATCCTCAACTTGTAGGATGGACACTCCTGCCCGTCCTCTTTGATGCGTGAAGTGACCCCCGACTCATTGCCCCTTGCAGTTTCTCTGGAGAGATTCCATGCACGACGAATCCAAGTCACCCGGCGACGGATACTGCGATCGCGAAGTGCTGCGCCAGAGGCGGCGCGATCATTTGGAGACACCACTCGCTTGCCTGGCAGCCCTGCTGCATGTGTTCGCGACTTTCGCTGTCCTCGCGTGGTACTTTGTCATCGTCCCGCGCCTCAAGTTCGAGATCGATCAACAGAGAAAAGTAATTTCATGGAGCGTCTTTTCTCAAATCGCAATCAGCGACTTCGTGATCGACAACTCGTACTTGGTCGCTCCGTCATTCGTACTGCTGGCAATCGTTTTGTCGGTCTTTTCGTTCCTCGCTCATCGTTGGCTGGCTCGGCACCTCGGATTGACCTGTGCCAGCGCCAGCGCGGTCGTCGTGGCGTTCCTGATCGTGTCCAACATCCTCCTCAGTTACACGATATTGCGACAGGCATTGCCTTAGAGCCTGGTCACCGCATGCCACATGGCTGTCCGAATCTTTGAACTCCATGAAGACACATCATGCTTTACCTCGACCCACACATTCACATGGTTTCGCGCACGACGGACGACTACGAACAGATGGCCGCGGCCGGAGTGAAGGCGATCATCGAGCCGGCGTTCTGGCAGGGGCAGCCGCGGACGCAGATCGGCTCGTTCCAGGATTACTTTGCCACGCTGGTCGGGTGGGAGCGGTTTCGAGCGGCTCAGTTCGGCATCCGGCATTACTGCACGATGGGCCTCAATTCCAAAGAGGCCAACAACGAGGCGCTCGCCGAACAGGTGATGGACCTCCTGCCGCTGTTCCTCACCAAGGAGGGTGTCGTCGCGGTGGGTGAGATCGGCTACGACGACCAGACGCCGATCGAGGACAAATTCTTTCGCAAGCAGCTTGAGTTGGCGAAGGAGGTCGGGCTGCCGGTCCTGATCCACACGCCTCACCGCAACAAGAAGCAGGGAACGTACCGCAGCATGGACGTGATCGAAGAGCACGGCATCGCCCCGCACATGGTCATCATCGACCACAACAACGAAGAGACGTACCGCGAGGTGCTCGATCGCGGCTACTGGTGCGCGTTCACGATCTATCCCGGCACGAAGATGGGGAACGAGCGGATGGTCGACATCCTGCAAGTCGCCGGTGCCGAGCGGGTCATCGTGGACAGCTCGGCCGACTGGGGAAAGTCGGATGTCCTCGCCGTCCCCAAGACCGCGAAGCTCGCCGAACAGCGCGGCATCCCGCGCGAGCAGATCGAACTGGCGACGTACAAAAACGCGCTGGCCGCCTACTCGCAAAGCGGCCAGATTCACGAGTCAGACTGGCTCGACCCGCAAGCCGTCGATCAGCGCACGCTCTTCGAGGGCAACAGCGTCCTGCGCGGAGGCCAACCGCCACGCATCGACTCAGACGACGACAAGAACATCATCCGGTGATTCTTCTCTGGCCCCTCGCCCCGGCCTTGCGGGGAGAGGGCTAGGGTGAGGGGCTTAAAACTGCCTGTCGAACACCGTAGCTTGGACGCCCTCGTCCGAGCGGTTTTCCACGAAGAACGGACGGACGAGGGCGTCCATCCTACGGTCCTTCAACTGGCTCCTATGTCCGACTCGCATCGACGGTCATCCACGGCGAGTCGTTACTTCTCGAATCGAGCGTGAAGCGTGGGCGAGTTCTTCAAAGGTTGGCGACGAAAGGCCGGGCTGGTCATGCTGGCGATGGCATGCTTGTTGTCTTTGGCATGGCTCAGAAGTTATGAGAAAAACGATCGAATTGATGGGCTGATTGCCGCTCGATTAGTCCACGGCTATTTCGTCTCGACGAATGGTGACATGAACTTCGTTCGGCGCTTCCCCCTTCCTGACGACAACGCAGTCAACTTGTTACATCTGAAGTCTTGGATTTCCTGGCGAACGGAGCGTGCCCAGCCGACACATCCGGTTCTTCTCGGGCGAACTACTGCTTATGACGCGCAATCGGGAATTGCATCGCCGGATTGCTGGAATGAGTTCAAAGTGGCTTGGCGATTTGATTTTGCCGGTTTCCATTGTGGCGAGGGCAGGCATCGTTCGTGGCATTCATGGGATGTCCAATTCTGGGTATTCCCCTACTGGTCAATCACTCTCCCAATGACGTTGCTCTCGGCGTGGCTGATCCTCATCAAGCCTCGGAAGGCGAAGGGGTCGCCGTAGATTTCAACTCACGTGCGAGTCAGTACCGTAAATCGCACGGCCAGGAATGAGACGTTTCCACGTTTAGCCCCAACGCCAACGGCGTGGGAGCGAATGTCAGCGAACCGTAGATCGCGCGCACGCCGTTGGCGTTGCGGCTAAACGTGGCATCAGGCCGTGCGGGGTTTAGCTCGTAAACTCGGCTCTTCCGATCAAGCCCGGCTTGCGAGTGGGTCGAAACAGAAATAGCATCCGACTCGCCCGATGGATCTCTCCCGCCGAATGTCCTGCCCCGCAAAGCCCCCACACAATGTCTCGACCCTTGGTCACATGGCCGTGCCTGCTGATGTTTTCGGCGATCGTGATGGCGAGTGCCGTTGCGGCGGCGGAGGCTCCGCGCGGGATGCACTTCGCCAACGACATCGTGCCGGTGCTCAGTCGCTTCGGTTGCAATGCCTCGGGTTGCCATGGGAAGGCCGAGGGCCAGAACGGCTTCAAGCTGTCGGTCTTCGGGTTCGATCCGGCGGCCGACTACATCGCCCTCACGCAGGAATCGCGCGGCCGGCGCGTGCTGCCCGCGATCCCCGAGCAAAGTTTGTTGTTGCTCAAGGTGTCCGGAGGCTCGCCCCACGGCGGAGGCGTTCGCATCCCGCGCGGCTCCGACGAATACCGTCTGCTACGCGAGTGGATCGCCCTCGGAATGCCTGTCGGGCGCGAGGACGCTCCGCGCGTGACATCGCTCCGCATTGAACCGACCGAGAAAGTTTTGGCCGTTCGTTCGACGCAGCCGCTCAAGGTAACGGCGGTCTACTCGGACGGACACGAAGTGGACGTGACACGACATGCCCGGTTCCAGACGAACCGCGAAGCGATCGCCACGGTCGATGAGTCGGGACTCGTCACGACGCAGGACGTGGCGGGAGATGTCGCGATCATGGCGGCGTATTCCGAAACGACGGCGGTGTTCACGGCGCTGGTGCCGCGAGCGGAAGCGCTGACAGAAGAGAAGACGGGAGAGAAGACCCCTCACCCTAACCCTCTCCCCGCAGGGCCGGGGCGAGGGGACAGGAAAGAGGAAGACTCAGGCAACCAGTCTCCGCGAAACGACATCGACCGGCTGGTCGATGCCAAACTCAAGAAGCTGAACATCGCCGCTTCTCCGGTGTGCGACGACGCGACGTATCTGCGTCGAGTGACGCTCGATCTGATCGGCAAACTTCCCACGGCGGACGAGGCCCGTGCGTTCGCGAGCGACTCGCAGCCCGACAAACGATCGCGCTGGGTGGAGTCGCTGCTACAACGGCCCGAGTTTGCTGACTATTGGGCGCTGAAGTGGTCCGACTGGCTGCGCGTCGATCGGCTGGCACTCGGTCACAAGGGAGCCTATTCGTATTACAAATGGATTCACGGCAGCTTCGCCTCGAACAAGCCGCTCGATCAGTTTGCGAGGGAACTCGTCCAAGCCGACGGGTTGCTCGCCGAGCATCCGGCTGGACACTTCTACAAGGTGGCGAAGGATCCCGGCGACGCGGCGGCCATGCTGTCGCAGGCATTGCTGGGTGTGAGAATCGACTGTGCGAAGTGTCATCACCATCCGTTCGACCGCTGGAGCCAGGACGACTACTACGGGATGCAGGCGTTCTTCACGCCGCTGTCGTTCAAGGCGACCCCGCGCGGTGAGATGCTGCTCGCCTCCAAGAACGATGCGACGAATCATCCTCGCACCGGAAAGGCGATCTTCGCGCATCCGCTCGCGACACCCCTGCCCGACAAGAATCCCGATGGCGACCGCCGCAAGGTGCTGGCCGATTGGATGACCTCGCCCGCGAATCCCTTCTTCGCGCGGAATGTGGCCAACCGGACGTGGGCCCACCTGACGGGACGCGGTCTGGTTGAGCCGGTCGATGATGTCCGTTCGACCAACCCGCCGACGAACCCCGAACTGCTGGACACACTCGCGCGCGAACTGGTGGACGGGCGTTTCGACTTTCACCGGCTGATCCGTTTTGTCGTCGCCTCGCGGACGTATCAGACTTCGACCGAGGTCAACGACTCGAATGCGGGCGACGAGCAGAACTACTCGCGCGCCCTGCTGCGACGACTCGATGCCGAAGTGCTGCTCGATGCCATCTGCGACACGACCGGCATTCCCGAGAAGTTCGACGGCGTGCCGGCTGGTGTGCGGGCGGTCCAACTGTGGGATAGCGCGGCGACGAACTACTTTCTCACGACAACCGGCCGCCCATCGCGCACGACCGTTTGCGAGTGCGAACGGGTTTCGTCGCCCAACGTCGCCCAAATTCTGCACACGCTGAATTCGGAAAGCCTTGAATCAAAGCTGTCTCACGACGCCGGCCGCCTCGCCCGACTGACCGCTCAATTCCCGAAAGACAATCGGCGACTGGTCGAAGAACTCTACCTGACGTTCCTGTCCCGCCTGCCCAAGCCGGACGAAGCCGAAGCCTGCCAGAAACACCTGTCCACCGCCGAGCCTTCCCAACGCCGCAAAGCCACCGAAGACCTGGCCTGGTCGCTGATGAACAGTTTGGAGTTCGTGTTCAACCATTGAGAACAAAGAACCGTAGGATGGGCACTCCTGCCCGTCCGGTCTTCCTCGCGTATTTTATTCTTCAGCAGTTGAGTGACGTTGACGATGGACCTCTATGACGAGTTCTTCTCCTTGATCGAAGCCTTCGACGCTGCCGCAGTCCCTTATGCCGTGTGTGGTGGCATCGCCGTGGCGATCCACGGTTATCCTCGGTTTACGGAAGACATCGACTTGCTCATCCATCCCTCCGACGAGCAGCGGGCGTTGCAGGTGGCAGCGGCTCGTCAGTTCACGCTCGAAGGCGGTCGATTGCCGATGGGCGAGGGCGAAGACTCGAAATGGGAGATCGTCCGCGTTTCCAAAATCGTCGGGAAATCGCTGCTCACGCTGGACCTGATGCTTGCCGCCGAGGAGGTGCGACTGGCTTGGGACGACCGCGCTGTCGTCGATTATTCGGGCAAGCGTGTCTCTGTGGTGTCGCGGCCGGGACTCAAATTGCTCAAGCAGCTCGCTGGCCGCCGAAAGGATCTGCTCGACCTCGATCAACTGGGACTGAACGATGAAACCGATCAATGAAACGCATGATCCGAAGAACCCCGACATGTCACCGGAAGCCATCGACGAACGGCTGCGTGAAGTCGGTCGCCTCTACAAGCTCGGTATGGCCCTCCGAAATCCGACGTGGATCTGGCGGGGAAACATCACCGAGGCCGAGGCTGCTGCGCGACAAGATGCCTTTCTCGAATCAACGACCAACGAACTGACTCCCCATTGAACGGAGAGATTGAAATGCGTGACTACTGCGATGGAATCAACCGCCGCGATGCGCTGCGAGTCGGCGCGGGGGTGTTTGGGCTGACGTTGGAGAGCGTTCTGCGGCGGCAGGCGGCGGCAATGGAGAAGGGGATCGACAATCGACGCGACGACGTGTCGCTGATTGTTCTCTTTCTGAAGGGAGGACTCAGCACGATCGACACGCTCGACATGAAGCCTCACGCGCCGAGCGAGTTTCGGGGCGAGTTCGATCCGATCGCGACCAACGTGCCGGGCATTGAGGTCTGCAATCACCTGCCGCGCCTGTCGCAGGTGGCCGACAAGTTTGCGCTGCTTCGTTCGTTTACTCACACCGATTCCAATCACGGTCCCGCCGATCACTGGATGCTGACGGGATACGCTCCCCGCGCCGGGTTCAATCCCAGTCTCAAGCCGAACAACCAGTTCCCGTCGCTCGGTTCGATCGTGGCCAAGTCGCTCGGCCCGCGCGGTTCGGTGCCCCCCTACGTTTGCCTGCCGAGAATGCACAGTTCGTGTGGTCCGGCGTATCTGGGTCCGACGGCGGCCCCGTTTGTCGTCGAGGCCGATCCGAACGCGCCCGACTTCTCTGTCCCCGATCTGCTGCCACCCCTGACCGTCGATGCGGGACGACTCGGTTCGCGCCGCGATCTGCTTCAAACGGTGGACCGCTTCGCCCGGTCGGAGGAGGCAAAAGCCAACGCCGCCGCCAACACGACGCGCACGTTTCGTGAGAAGGCTTTTTCGTTGATGGCCTCACCACAGACGAAGGCGGCGTTCGACATCGGCCTCGAACCGGACAAGCTGCGCGACGAGTACGGCCGACATTCGCTCGGCCAGTCACTGCTCATGTCGCGTCGGCTCGTTGAGGCCGGGGTACGGTGCGTGACCATCGACCACACGAACTGGGACACGCACTACGACAACTTCAACGTGCTGAAGAACGACCTGCTGCCGCATCTGGACACGGGCCTTTCGGCGTTGCTGCGCGATCTGCACGACCGCAGCCTCAACCAGAAGACGCTGTTGGTCGTGATGGGCGAGTTCGGGCGCACGCCCCGCGTCAACAAGGACGCCGGCCGCGATCACTGGGGACCGTCGAACTGCATCCTGCTCAGCGGAGGCGGTGTGCGTGGCGGCTTGGTGCTCGGTGAGACCAACTCGCGCGGCGAAAAGCCGGTCGGAGACACCACCGGTCCGGCGGACCTTGCGGCCACGATCTGCCACTGCCTCGGCATCGATCCCGACAACGAGTTCCACACGCCCGAAGGCCGTCCGGTCAAGATCACGAACAGTGGCAAGGTGATTCGCGGACTGCTGGGGTGATTTTGCTGCCTTCCTCAGAATAATCTGCCAAGGAGCTGGCTCGAAACAACTCCCCGCTTTCCGAGCCTTTGCTCCCTCCCCTCGGCGGGGAGGGCCGGGGAGGGGGGAGGATGGCCAGGTCGATTTGCCACTCGCCCCCCTCCCTAACCCTCCCCGCCGAGGGGAGGGAACAAGGCGCAAGCCGGGAAGTCATTTCACGCCGGATTCTAAGTCACTTTGTAGGACGGGCACTCTTGCCCGTCTTCCCGTTTGAACGCCGACGGGCAAGCGAGACGCTTACCCTACGTTTTTCAACAGGCGTTCGGCACGCTTCGGTTGCCTCTCGCCGTCATCGCAAGTCTTGGCTCAGGATCAGCGCGAGTCGGTGGCCCGCCAGAGCGGCTTGCTTTCGAGCGACATCACCGGCGGAGGTCAGGTAGCCGTCAGACAACTCCGTGACGGCGACGGTGGTGGTTAGACCGCGTGCGACCGCTTGGACAGGCTCCAGCACTTCCGGGGTGTAGACGTGGCTGCGGCCGACTTCGGCGCTTTCTGACAGCCATGTGAGTGGATTCAAGCCGTTCTCTTTCTTGGCTGCGGCTGCGGCGTTTGTCCATCGAACGCGGTCCTCACGAATCACTTCGCAACGTCGGCGGATGTCTCCCGCGTCGTATTGAGAACCGAGCAATCCGTCCCACAGGGCGTGGAGATTCTTCGACTGCTTCGTCGGGATGGAGTTCGCTCCTCGGTCGCCCTCGGAGAATGCACCGGCGACGTAGAGGCTTCCCGCATGACACGGTTGATGAGCATCACCGACCAGATGGACCAACCAGCAAATGGCGATTGCGCGGTCGGAGGTCGAGCGAGTCTTGTCTCGCAGCACCGCACGGCAGACCTCGACGGCCTGAGCGATGTGAAGTTCCTGAGTCTCCAACGTCGCATCGGCCGGAGCCGGTCCCGGGTTCTTGGGGACGTTCGGCGGATCACCGATCGTCAGCGTGGCTCCGAGTTGATAGTGCCAAGTCGGCCGGTTGTAGTTCGGCTGTGAACGGGCCACATCGGGCCAGTACCCGGCCCTGCCGATCACCCACCGCTCACGCTCTTCAGGAGTCACCGGCTTGGCGTCCTGCGGATTGTTGGACTTGCTACCCGACGGAGTGAAGTCCTCTTTGAAGCGAGGATGTTCCCGCAGGATCGCTTGCAGTTGCTCCCGCTCTTGCTTGCTGAGTAGGTCATAGGCCAGCAACGCCACAATGTGATGCCCCGGCTCGTGCCACGCCACACACGGTTGCACGACCAAACAAAGCATCAAACAGACGACGATCATTCTCGCGGCAACATTTTTCATTCGGCTACTCCGGTACACGAGTGGGAAGCGCATGAGATATGCGTTCACCAGAGCCAGCCGCAAGGCCCCCCCACTCAAGTTCGCCAACTCTTCATCAAGAGAGTGTGACAACTCAAGATTCGGTGCGAAACAACTTCCCGCTTTCCTCCCTCCCCTCGGCGGGGAGGGCCGGGGAGGGGGGAGGATGGTCCAGTCGATTTGCCACTCGCCCCTCCCTAGCCCTCCCCGCCGAGGGGAGGGAACAAGCACGAAAAACGGGCAGTTATTTTGAACCAGTTCCTTAAGAACACAAACCTGTGAGAACCGCAAAGTGCCCCGGACGCTCGGAGCGTCTGGGACACTGGCCCCGACTCTTTCCGACAGGGATTGATGCGCCGATCCGAAAAAACCACTGCTTGACGTGTCCGACAGAAGTCAAAGTAGTAGGCACATTCCATGTGCCGTTCACCGAATTCCTCTGCGAATCACGGTGTCGCGGACGGCACACGGAGTGTGCCTGCTACTTTTGTCGGACACGTCCTACTTGTCCTTCGTCTTGGCGGGCTTTGGTTCTTCCTTCGTCGGTTCCGAGGGAGTGACCGCGGCTTCGGCTTCGGCTTTGGTGAGCGGTCTCACTTGGATGTCTTTCAAACCCGAGACGGATGAGTAGCACGAGACGCCGAGGGGGCGAGAGAGTTCGACTTCGGGGCGGATGGAGATTTTGCGGCCCTTCGTTTCGACACCGATCACCTGCGTGTTGTCGATCCAGCCCATCAGCCCCTTGTCGGTGACGCGCAGTCGGATCTTGTACCAGCGGCCTTGTTTGAAGGACTCGTAACGCGCGGTTTCGTTGTTCGCGGCGTCGAGACCATCAAGGCTCGAAATCCCCACGACTCCGCCGCCCCAGCCGCCGACGATGAAACTGCACGGCAAGTCGTTGATCGGGAACGTCAGCCCGCAGAAGAAGTCGCTGCCGTCGATGCGTTGGGCTTGGAGCGACAGTTCGTAATTGATCTTCGGCAGGTCGTCTCCCGTCCACGCGATGCCGGTCATCTCGGACCCTTGCTGCATCACGATCATCCCGTCTTTGACCGCGACCTCCCCTTCCCCGCCGAACTCGGAACTCTTCCAGTTCTTCAACGTCTTGCCGTCGAAGAGCGACTTCCATTCGAGAGCCTTCCCTGCGGGAGCGGCATCGTCGGCCGCGAACGAGATTCGCGCGATGTGTGACGCAGTGAATGAGCAGGTCGCAGCGATCAACGAACAAGCGGCAAGGCGTGCGGTGAGGGACACGAACAACGGACCTGTCAGCACGGTGCCAACACGCTGGGCCAACGACGCGATTCTCGACATGACTCGGACTCCCGGAGCAAGGTGGCGAAAGCAGGACGTTGCCGAAAAGCAACAGCGGCAGGATTGCGTTTCACCACGTCACGATCAAGTCGGAGCGACGCGATTCGTCGGGAAGACCGCTCCCTTCGACGCCGGTTGGCAGTGAAATGGTGCGACCCATGATTCGGTTGGTGAGACGGGGGTACCGCGTCGTTTATACAGCAGGTGACTCGCAACCCCTGTCAGGTGCGAAAGTCAGCTAGTGCCGCAGCCTCCCTCGCGAGGCGTTTTGTCAGGCTTCGTCAGCATGCGTTCCATCGACGAGAAGTCCGTTGAAGCCGGTTCATCGACCGCAGTGCGTGCGCTGGCGGCGATCAACGGGATTGCGCGTCTGCTCGGTCGATTGCAGCGAAGCGAGATGACCATTCCGCAGCGAACCGACACCACTCGTACGCGAGATGCGGAACGAGAGTTGATCGAGCTGGAAGCCGAAGTCCGACAACTCAGCCGCGAGCGAGTGGTCGCTCGTGTCGAGAACCAACTCCTCCACGAGATGGCCGAACACCACGATCCCACCGCTGCTGCGGAGGCGTTGTTGAGGCATCTCGTTCCGGAGCGACCCGGCGAGTTCGCCGTCGTACTCGATGTGACGCAGTCACCCGCTCAGGTCATTGCTGCACGAGGTCTGATGAGCCTGTCGAAGCAGAGCCTGCCACTTTCGGCTCGCCTCCTAGAGCAGCTTCAACAGCAGTCATGGCTCCTTTTGAAGTCGAGTTGTAATGCCAGCGGAACGCTCGTTCAGTCGCTTGCTGTTGAAGTTGATGAGTGTCACTCGAACGTGGACAGGTTGAGTCAGCCGGATCGCGGCCATCACTCACCAACCACGCCTGTTCACGCTGAAGTTTGCACTCGCGAAGTGTGGTGCATCGGGTTGCGAAATGGTGCGAACGTGGAAGCCGTGTTGCTGACGAGTTGCCTGTTTCCCGCCGCCGCTTCGCGCGACGAACAGCTTGGATTGTTGAGTCGCGTCGGCCAGTCGCTCGCCTCGCAGATTGCACGAGGTCGCGAACTCCGGCAGCGCGACGATGAATTGATCCTCTCACGCGAGATGCTCAGCCTGCGTGCGATTGTGGACGGCGCGACGGAACAGCCGCTGAAGACGCTCGGTCGGTTTGCTGCTCGGCTGCGTGAATCTGTCGGTGTGGAGGGAGTTGCCGTCTTCCTCATGTCGCGTCGCACGGACGATGCGAATATTCCGGTCGTCTTCAGTCGCGCATCGATCCCCACACCAGCCCTCACGGTCTGGCAGAGTCACGAATCGAAGCTCGCTCGCCACGCGATGACGCATCAACGCGAACTCGAGTTCGATGCTGCTCGACTGCAGTCCATCGGCATCGACACGTTGATTGGTTCGGCTCGAGCCTGGCCGCTGCTGCACGAAGGCCGTTTACTTGGAACGGTCGTTCTGACGCAACGATCTCACCATTCAATCGAAGGCCGACGAGCGATATTGCTGCCGTGGAGTATCGATCTGCTGGCCGTGACGCTGCGACGTATATTCTCTGCGTCTGCCATGCGACGACTGGCGCGTTACGACGGACTGACCGATCTCACCAATCGACGGACTTTCGATACACTGCTCGAAGGCGAAGTCGAGCGAGTACGACTCGGTCTCTCTCGCAAATGTTCGCTGTTGATGCTCGACTTGGACCGGTTCAAGTCGATCAACGACACGCACGGTCATCCCGCAGGGGACGAAGTGTTGCGCGTGGTCGCTCAACTTTTGCGAGATCACGTCGGTCGCATGCGCGTCGGCGAGCAAAGCATCCTAGCGCGATACGGCGGTGAAGAACTGGCCGTTCTGCTGCCGGGTGTGGGTCTCGCGGGAGCACTTCGTCTTGCAGAAGAACTCCGCACTGCGGTTGAAGCACGGGTGATCTCATTCCAAGGAAAACAACTGGGCGTGACGATCAGTATCGGCGCGGCATGTTGCCCCGACCACAGTCAATCTGCCACCTGTCTGGTCTCCGCCGCCGATAACGCTCTCTACCGAGCCAAGTCTTCCGGTCGTAACTGTGTCTGCCAACCGATCGAATCAGCCCCCGCGACTCCAGCGATACCTCGCACGGCCCAAAGTGAGACATTTGCCGCTGCGGCACACTCACCCGAAGTGTAAACGAGGAAATGTGTTGCGTTCCTCGCTTACGCTTCGGGTGAGTGTCAGAATCGGCCGCGAGCAGTACAATTTCAGTCATCCCGCCGCTCCGTCATTCTGTTGATGCCCCGGTCAATCCGTAGTCCAAGAATGTAGGTTTCAATCGTACTCCGATCTCGATGAACCTCGTCAAAAATTGCTGCTTGTACCTCGCTGTGCAGGGCTTATTACGATCCTTGCGATCCCCGTTTTCCTCGCTATACTCTCGCCAGCAACGCCGAACCAGACTTTCCCTCACTAAACGGTTCGGCTTGGAAGACTATGTCATTAGCCCAAGTGGCGGAACTGGCAGACGCGCTAGGTTGAGGGCCTAGTGGTAGCAATACCGTGCAGGTTCGATTCCTGTCTTGGGCAATGCGTTTAGCCGAAACGAGTTACGTTACCTGACGACGTTCGTCAGTGCGGTAAGAAACCTGCTTCAATCGTGGAACTTTGTTCCACGAAATGAAAAGGACTCCGCACATGGCGAGAAAAAAGAACACGCTGCCGAGCTATCTCAGGCACGCGAGCGGGCAAGCCCGCGTCAGGATCGGCGGCAAAGATCACCTGCTGGGATTGTTCGGATCGGACGAATCCCGCATCCGCTACGGCGAGTTGATCGCCCGCGTCGCATCTGGCCAGCCGCCTGTTGATCCAATGTCGCAGGCCAAGAGCCGCACACCCGAAGCCGATCCCGGCCCGAGTGTCAACGAGTTGGCACTCTCGTTCATGCGGCACGCCGAGACGCACTACGTCAAGCACGGCAAACCGACGAGTGAAGTTCACTGTTACCGTTCCTGCCTCCGTGTTGTGCTGGGACTCTATGGCTCGATCCCAGCGAAGGACTTCGGCCCGCTGGCGATGAAGGCGTGTC
>JAYSQC010000077.1:0-12539 GCA_043721755.1 Schlesneria sp. | reverse complement strand
GTTTAACCGCGTGGGCAACGCCCCGCGCGTCAAGCGTTGGGTGGCCGGGGCTGGACTGAGGCTTTGCGAAGGAAGCCCCGGGGTTTCGCGAAGACGCTCCAACCCCCGGCCACCCAATTTCAACCCACAAATTCAACCCACAAATTTAGACCTGACAAGGCACTCGGCGTGAGGGAACTTTGTTCCACCGAACAGCGTCCGTAGCCGCGATCTCTCTGCGCCATCGGGGCCTCGCTATACTTGGCCCGCGGTTCGGACGACCGACATTTCTCTTCGCTCAAGGAACGGGTTCGCATCATGCGGAAGTTGACTCTTGTGATCAGTGCGGTGTCGCTGTGTGTCGCCTCGTGGTGGTTGGTGGCCGAGGAAGCGGGGAAGCCGGTGAACCGAAACTCCGTCCAAAAGCAATTTGATGCCGGGAACTTCAAGGTCGCGTATGACGGCTCCAGAAAACTGGCGCTCGATCCGCAGACCGATCCGAAGCGGGTGGCTGAGGATCTCGCGCGGGCCGTGCAAGCGCTGCAACAGCTTGGGCGCGTGGAAGAGACGGACGAACTGATTGAAGCGTCCGTGAAGGCTCAGGCGAACAACTGGCGACTGCTGCGTGGGGCGGCTCAGATGTACACGCAGTACGTCGATCACGGCGGCTTTCTCATCGCTGGGAAGTTTGAACGGGGGTCGCATCGGGGCGGCGGGCAGTACGTCTCGTCGCAGGAGCGGGACCGCGTTCGCTCGATGCAGCTTCTGCAACAGGCGATCCCGTTCGCGATGAAAGACGACGCGAAGGGCGAGGTGGCCGAGTTCTTCCTCGAATACGCGCAGCAACTTGGTGCCATCGAAGCGTGGCGACTCCAGGCACTGACTGATCTGACCGCGTTGCCCGACTATGAAGAGGGCAATCAGTGGGGCGGTCGCGGATTGGGTGGAGGCTTTTCCGGCGGTGGCGACTCGAAAGGAGCTCCCGTCGATGTGGATGGCAATCCGGTCTTTCATCGCGTTCCCCAATCGTGGGACGATGCGAAGTCGGACGGCGAGCGCTGGCGCTGGATGCTCACGCAGGCCGTTGAGTTCGACAACAAACTCCGCAACGAAGTCGATTTCACGTTCGCCACCTTCCTGCACCAGCAGTTTGGTGTGCAGACGATGGCGTGGTTGCGAGGTGGCTCGGGCAGCGACGACGACAAAAACGAAAGCGGCCCGTTCGCTGTGCAGACTCTCGGCGACGACGAGACCATCGCCAAACTCGCCACCGGCGTGAAGCGGATCAAGCTGGACGACGAGTTCAATCCGCTCAAGCTCTTCCGTCAGATTGCCGAGCGATCGAAGGACGATCACTCGAAGATGTCCGGCGATCAGGTCGCGCAGATTTACGAAGACCGCCGCCAGTACGTGAAGGCCGCCGAAGCATGGAAGGTCGCGCTGGCCAAGTTCGGCAACGAAGACCATCGCCAGGGACGGCTCGATCAGATCGTGAAGAACTGGGGCCGCTTCGAGAACATGCAGGTGGCCGTTCCCGGCCAAGGAGCCACGGTCGACTTCCGCTTCCGCAACGCGAAGCAAGTGTCGTTTGAAGCGGTCTCGATCAAGATCGACAAACTGCTCGACGACGTGAAGGCGTACCTCAAGTCGTCCCCGGCGGAGCTGGACTGGAACAAGTTCAACATTCAGGACGTGGGCTATCGCATCGTCACGAACAACGAAGCGAAGTACGTCGGTGAAGTTGTCGCAACTTGGAAGCTCGACCTCACGCTGAAGCCAGAGCATCTCGACAGCGTGGTGAAGGTGACAACACCGTTGCAGAAAGCAGGAGCTTATTTGCTGCGAGCCAAGGTGGACGGAGGCCACAACAGCCGCGTGGTCGTCTGGATCGCCGACGCGGCGATTGTGAGAAAGCCGCTCGACGGACAGTCGCTCCATTTCGTGGCCGATGCCGTGACGGGGCAGCCGATTGCGAAGGCCAATGTCGAGTTCTTCGGCTGGCGGCAAGAACAGGTCGAGCAGCGATCAAAAGTGAGGACCATCAACTTCGCCGAGTTCACCGACGTGAACGGTCTCATCACGCTGCCAGCGGCCAAGATGCCTCAGGATAATCAATGGCTGATCGTCGCGAAGACTGCTGCCGGGCGGCTGGCCTACACGGGGTTCACTCATGCGTGGTGGGGGCAGCGGCACGATCAGGAGTACAGCGCCACGCGCGTCTTCACGATCACCGACCGGCCCGTCTATCGACCCGAGCAGACCGTGAAGTTCAAGTTCTGGATCCAGACCAGCAAGTACGACCAGCCCGACAAGACCGAGTTCGCCAACCAAGATTTCACCGTCCAGATCAACAACCCGCAGGGGGAGAAAGTTCTGGAGAAGCAGTTCACCACCGACAAGTTCGGCGGCATTGAGGGCGAGTTTCCACTCGCCAAGGGAGCGATGCTCGGCACGTACCAGTTGCTCGTTATGAACAATCTCAATCAGGGCGGTAGCTTTCGCGTCGAGGAATACAAAAAGCCCGAATTTGAAGTGACGGTTGAGGCTCCAACCGAACCGGTGGCCCTCGGTGAGAAGGTCACGGCGAAGATCAAAGCCAAATACTTCTTCGGTGCTCCGGTGACGAAGGGCAAGGTGAAGTACAAGGTGCTGCGGACGGCTCACGACAGTCACTGGCATCCGACCTCCAAGTGGGACTGGTTCTACGGGCGAGGCTACGGATGGTTCGCGAACGATTACGCTTGGTATCCCGGCTTCACTCGCTGGGGTTGCTTCCGTCCGGTCGCGTGGTGGATCGGTCACAATCCCGGCCCGCCCGAGGTGATCGCCGAACAAGAGGTCGAGATCGGTCCCGAGGGCGAAGTCTCCGTCGAAATCGACACGCTTCCCGCCAAGGAGATTCACGGCGACGAAGACCATTCGTACTCGATCACGGCCGAGGTCGTGGATGAATCGCGCCGCACGATCGTCGGCACGGGCAGCGTCCTCGTCGCGCGACAGCCATTCCGCGTCTTCGCGTGGGTGAATCGGGGCCACTACAAAGTCGGCGACACGGTCCTCGCGAACTTTGATGCGCACACCATCGACAACAAGCCGGTGAAGGGAACCGGCGAGCTGACTCTGTTCAAGGTGACCTACGACGCAAAGCAGCAGCCGGTCGAAGAGGCTGTCCAAACGTGGGAGCTACATACCGATGAAGCCGGTCACGCACAGCAGCAACTGGCCGCCAGCAAGGCCGGGCAGTATCGGCTCTCCTACAAGGTGACCGATGGCAAGGACCACACGATCGAGGGGGGCTACGTCTTCGTCGTGCGCGGCGACGGTTTCGACGGCCGCGAGTTCCGCTTCAACGATCTGGAACTGATCACCGACAAACAGGAGTACGCTCCCGGCGAGACGGTCAAGTTGATGCTGACGACCAACAAACCGGACGGTTGCGTCGTGCTGTTCATCCGTCCCTCGAACGGCGTTTATTTGCCTCCCAAGGTCATCCGACTGAAGGGGAAGAACACGGTCGAGGACATCGCGGTCATTCAAAAAGACATGCCCAACTTCTTCCTCGAAGCCTTCACGATTGCCGACGGCAAGTATCACCAGGAGACTCGCGAAGTCGTCGTCCCACCCGAGAAGCGGGTCATCAACGTCGAGGTTCTGCCGTCTCAGACCGAATACAAACCGGGGGCCGACGCGAAGATCCAAATCAAACTGACCGACCACACGGGCGAACCGTTCGTCGGTTCGACGGTCCTCAGCGTCTACGACAAATCCGTCGAATACATCTCGGGCGGCAGCAACGTCCCCGAAATCAAAGAATTCTTCTGGAAGTGGCGTCGGCATCATCATCCGCAGCGCGACTGCACACTCGACCGCTGGTTCAGCAACCTGCTGAAGAACGGTGAGACCGGCATGGCGGACCTCGGCGTGTTTGGCGGTGATGAGATGGAAATGATGAACGAAATGGGATTCGGTGGTGGAGGCATGGGCGGAGGCCCGGCGACGCGCACTCGCTTCGGGGCCGTGAACCGCCGCATGACGACAGCGACCGCCGCGCCGGGCGAAGTCCCCTTGTTGAACAGGATTCCCTTGGCGGCCGCTGCGGAAGGAGCCCCGATGGCGGATGCCGCACCGATGGCAAAGGGCGAGAATCGAGCGGCCGACAAGGCCGGTGCTGGGGCCGGTGCGATGCAGCAGCCAGCGATCCGCTCGAACTTCGCCGACACCGCCTACTGGGCCGGCGCGATCACAACCGACAAGACGGGCTTGGTTGAGGTCAGCTTCAAGATGCCCGAGAGCCTGACCGGGTGGAAGGTGAAGACGTGGGCGATGGGTCTCGGCACCAAGGTCGGGCAGGGTGAGACCGAAGTCACCACGAAGAAGAATCTGCTGGTCCGGCTGCAAGCCCCGAGGTTCTTCGTGGACAAGGACGAAGTCGTCATCTCGGCCAACGTCCACAGTTACCTCAAGACCGAGAAGCAGGTCGAGGTGTCGCTCGCGCTCGACGGCACATTGCTGACGGGAATGCCGCCCGTTGACGGGAGCGGTGACGGGAGCGGTGACGAGCCAGACAAGCCCCGACTGACACAGACCATCATGCTGGCGGCGGGAAGTGAAAAACGCGTGGACTGGCGCGTGAAGGTCGCGTCTCAGGGCAGCACGAGCATCACGGTCAGAGCTTTGTCCGACGAGGAGTCGGATGCGATGCAGATGAGCTTCCCGGTCTACGTTCACGGGATGCTGAAGACCGAGTCGTTCAGCGGGGCGGTCCGTCCCGCCGATGCCTCGGGTCAGGTGACGTTCGAAGTTCCCGAGGCCCGCCGCCCGAACGAGTCGCGCCTCGAAGCCCGCTTCTCGCCGACGCTGGCGGGTGCGATGGTCGATGCCCTGCCGTACATGGTTGACTATCCGTATGGCTGCACCGAGCAGACGCTGAACCGTTTTTTACCCACGGTCATCACGCAGCGCGTGCTGCTCGATATGCAACTGAATCTGAAGGACATTCAGGCGAAACGCACGAACCTCAACGCGCAGGAGATCGGCGACGACATCGAACGGGCCAAGCGCTGGAAGCGGTTCGACCGCAATCCGGTCTTCGACGAGGACGAGGTCCGCGCGATGGTCAAGGATGGACTGGAACGGCTCACGTCGATGCAGGTCTCGGACGGCGGTTGGGGCTGGTTCAGCGGCCACGGCGAACATTCGTGGCCTCACACCACGGCGGTCGTCGTCCACGGCCTACAGGTTGCCAAGGCCAACGATGTCGCCATCGTGCCGGGTGTGCTGGAGAAGGGCGTCGAATGGCTGAAACGCTATCAGGACGAGCAGGTCCAACTCATCAAGAACTTCGGCAAGAAGGACATCCGCCAGAAGCAGCACGCCGACGCGCTGGATGCTCTCGTTTACATGATCCTCGTGGACGCCGACATCTCGAACAACGAGATGAACGAGTTCCTCTACCGTGATCGTGTGCAACTGCCGGTCTACGCGAAGGCCCTGTTCGGCCTCGCCCTGCACAAGCAGCAGCAGGCCGACAAGCTGAAGATGATTCTGGAGAACATCGAACAGTTCGTGGTGCAGGACGACGAGAACCAGACCGCCTATCTAAAACTGCCCGAGGGCGGCTGGTGGTATTGGTACGGCAGCGACATCGAGGCGAACGCTTTTTACTTAAAGCTGCTCTCGCGCACGAACCCGCAGGATGTCCGCGCGTCGCGGCTAGTAAAATACATCCTCAACAACCGCAAGCACGCGACGTACTGGAACAGCACGCGCGACACCGCCCTCTGCATCGAGGCTCTGGCCGACTACATGAAAGCGAGCGGTGAGGACAAACCTAACCTCACGATTGAAGTGTGGCTCGACGGCCAGAAGCAGAAGGAAGTCAAAGTCGACTCGTCGAACCTGTTCACGTTCGACAACAAGTTCGTGCTGGAAGGCGACGCCGTCACAACGGGCAAGCACACGCTCGAACTCAAGAAGCAGGGAACCGGCCCGCTCTACTTCAACGTCTACCAGACCAACTTCACGCTCGAAGACTTCATCACGAAGGCGGGGCTGGAGGTGAAGGTGAACCGCAAGTTCTACAAGCTGACCCGCGTGGACAAGGCCGTCGATGCGCAAGGCTCGCGCGGTCAGGCGGTGAAACAAAAGGTCGAGAAGTACGAGCGGACGGAGCTGCCGAACCTGAGCCAACTCAAGAGCGGCGACCTCGTCGAAATCGAATTGGAGATCGACAGCAAGAACGACTACGAGTACCTCCTCTTTGAGGACATGAAGGCCGCCGGTTTCGAGCCGGTCGAAGTCCGCAGCGGCTACAACGGCAACTCGATGGGCGCGTTCGTCGAGTTCCGCGACGAACGAGTCGCCTTCTTCGTCAGACAACTGATGCGCGGCAAGCACAGCATCAGCTACCGCCTGCGAGCCGAGATCCCCGGCCAGTTCAGCGCCCTCCCCACCAAAGCCAGCGCGATGTACGCCCCGGAACTCAAAGCCAACAGCGACGAGATGAAGGTGAAGATCGCGGATTGATGCACCATTCCTCTGAGGTGAAACACCGGGCACCAACGCATGATTCCTTCTTTTGAAGACAACGGTTACCTGCCGCCGGGACTGCATCCGGCAACCTTGGATGAGATTGCGGAGAGGTTTGGGACCGAGCCCGAACTGCGGCGGGTGCAGATGGAGTCACTGCGGTGGTTGGTCGATCTGGCTTGGCGTGCTGGTGCGATGCGGATCGTCATCAACGGCAGCTTTGCCACCGACGCGTGGGAACCGAACGATGTCGATTGTGTCCTCTTGATCGCGACGGGGTTTCCACGCGATGCGGAGGCCGAGGAAGAGTTACTGGCCGGACTCCCGTTCCTCCAGGTGGAGCTGGCGGAAGCGTCGGTGTTCGACGAGTATGTGAATGTTGTGTTCGGGACGGATCGAAGCCTGACCCCCAAGGGGATGATCGAGGTGATTCCATGACACTGAAGAACCAACAAGAAGTCCGGGCAACGCTCGAAAAGATTCGTCTGCTGGAGGCGCGGTACACGTCGCTTCAGCAAACACCGGCCGCAGACCGGCATGTCCGGGAACTCTCGCTGCGCTCGCTGAAGCGAACCGTCAATCAGATGCGCGAGGAAGTCGTGCGCTTCGAGACGCGCGCGACCGCGTCCAGCGATGTGGTGTGACGCGGCAAGGCCACGGATGGGGCTCGTGTTGGACAGCCCTGTCTGGCAACGTGAGATCGCACACCAACGACAGGAGACCACGCCCCTGTCACGAATTCTTGTCGGAGCGACGGCGTTGATGTTCTGTCTGTCGCCGGCAGGGTGACTGGCGTCGAGCGCTTCGCTCGCCCCCAGGGTCTGACGACGGCGATCGTCTTGAAGCAACTGTGGGCGGCGAAACTCCGACCACAGCCACCCGGCGTCCGTCCGCGTGTAGGGAAAAGTTGCAATGACATTGCCGTTTATCGTCGTCGATCAAAATCAACTACGTGAGGCTGACATCATCGCATCCGTTTTGGACCGATGTTGCCGGGAGAATCTTCAGCTTCTGATCCCAGAAGGCGCGGGGTTCGAGTTCTCGAAGGGGAGTGATCCATTTCGGACATGGATTCTTTCTCTGAAGCCGTTGGCTCCGTGTGCCGAATTCGTTGTTGTCGGTAAGAAGATCACCGAGATTTGGCGCGATGAGATCGAAAAGGGGCATGCCTGTACTGACGTTATCGAGCACGGCGCAACAATCCTCTTCAGGAGAAAACTCCAACAGATTGCGGCGGGAGACGAATCGGGAGTTCGCAGCCTCATTGATGGGCCTGTGAAACAACTGATGCCCGAATCGCTGGCTCACTGGTCTAAACACGGTCAGATCAAGTCGGTGATTCGCACACATTACGACTCGCTCAAATCTTCGCTGACCCATGCGACTATCAAGGATCTGAGGAACGCTCCGGTGGACGCGATGATTGCTTGGCTTTCATCTGCTGATGGTGTTAGGTTCGTTTTTCAGGGCATTCAATCTCGCGGAGCGAGTTCTGAGGCCGCGCTTCGGTTGGCTGTGGGGCCGAGTGCAATCGGTGGGTTCATAAGCGGAATGGCTGCGATGTCCCTCTATTGGTTGGCGTTCGGCGGACTTGAAGCAGCCAAGCCGGAAGCTATCACGAATGATCTCCATGATCTTGAGTATGCAGTTCTTGGCGCTCTCTCAAATTCAATGTTGAGCAACGACAAACGGCTCAAGGTAATTCATCAAGCAATCACGGGCGGAACCGATGGTCGAGCTCGATGGTTTGCCCGAGCGCTCGATGTCGGTCCGGCGAGAGCCTGACACAAGGCGTATGGCAATCCAAGCGAGGCGTATCGTGTTGTCGCTATTTGTTGTTTCCCTTCTTCCAGTCGGCGACGAAAGCGGCGAGTTGCTGAGTCACAGCAGCGCGGGCCAGTCGTGACACTTCGCTGCCCGTGGCAGAACCGTAGATCATCGGTGTAATCCAGACTGGCGTGAACACCATGTCCGCACCCGGCTCATTCGATAGGAATATCTGAGTGAACTCCATGAGTTGAAGCTCGACCACATAGCCATACGCCTTCTTGTCCACTGTGGCTATCGTGGAAACGGTTAGTACGAGTATGGGTTGCCGTGGATGCTTTAGGCGGTCTTTGCTTTTGTCATCCCAAATCTCGATGCCGGTCCCTGAGAGGGCGTCTTTAACCATTGTGTTGAGTTTGGATTCGGACAGACCAGCGGCTCGCGAGTCCGGTTGGAGTTCGGACACAAAAACTTGAACACCGGTGACACCACGCAGCACGTCGGTCATTGATGGCACTCGGACGATGGGCTGAGTAGCCGGCGCAACCGTGGTCGCCCATGCCGGTACGTCTTTGATCTTTGTGGTTTTACTCTTATTGGCCATAAATTGAGTGACATCGTCTGCACTGATCGCAAAATTGATGTTCTGCACTTCATGCCGGGACGCCAAAACCATTACACCGACCACCTTAGCACTAGAGTCAACAAGCGGGCCACCGCTGTTTCCGGGACTGACTGGGGCCGTCGTTTGAATGAATTTCGTCGCGTTGGTCTGCCGGATGCCGCTGACAATCCCCTCCGAGAGTGATCGCTCCAGTCCCACGGGGTTTCCAATGGCAAACGCCCTTTCGCCAACAGGTGGCTCAAGGGGTTGAAGCGTCAAATGCGATGGAACTGGGCCGGGAAACTTGAGTGACGCGAGATCACGAATGGCATCAATCCGTGAGACAGAGGCGATAACTCGTTCTTCGCCATTCTTGGTCTTCACCACGACTTGACTCGCACCAGTAACAGCAATGACGTGGGCGTTGGTGATGATCGTGCCTCTCTCGTCAACAAAGAATCCAGTGCCGCTACAAAGCGGTTCACCGTTCTCCGAGCGAGTCTCAATCGAAACAACGGCCGGAGCTACACGATTGAAGACTTCTTTCGGCGAAAGAACTGTTGGCTCGGGCTGGGCATCTTTGGCCAGTCCGCGATCTGGTACGGCCTGAACAGAGGCCGCATTGAGGGAAATGGGGCTGGGTGTCGGGTTCGTCGCGAGCGGTGCGGTGACACCATTTGGGACCGGAAACTGTTGTGGTGAGTTGACGAATTGCGTGTTGTTGCCGGTTTTCTTTCCCTCGCGGACAGCCATCCAAAATACACCGACAAAGAGAATGCTCACCGCAATGAACGTGCTTTGTAACGAGTTACTTCTGACGTAATCCAACGCTTGACCCAAGACACGAGTTGGCTCCAAGCGCGTGTTCGCCAATGATCGTCCAGCCAGTAAACATTCCGGACACATGAGCGGCACGTTTCCGACTGGAATGGAGAACTTCCGCCGACATGACGGGCATTGCCATACATGTCTGGTGCTCTTCGTGGTTCGATCGTCGTCGTCGTTTCCCGCCACGGCAACACCTTTCATTTTGGAGATGCGGTACGCTTCCCATGCGGCTTCACTTGGGGGAGCGTGGCCGTTCGCGGAATATTAGTGGGACTCCGTGGCTGACGCTGCACATGTCGAAATTGATAACCAGCATTCCTGATCACGGCGTTGAAGTATTTTCCTTTGGACGGGGCCGACATCAATCCGGTGGCGATGGCGGGCGGCACGTCGAAATACTGGTAAACCTCATGACTGGTGAATTCGATTTCCAAGACGTGCGTGTTGGCGTCATAGGCAACGAGATGAATCGCAGTGGATGTGACCGGTGTCGGGCCAAAGGATGTCGTGCCCGAATCGCACGACGACGCGCTGATGACTAACAACAACGTCAATGACAATCGCAAAGATAGAGTGACTGGCACGATTACCTCCCCTCCACTTGCGTGACACTTGTTACCCAATTGACACTACACAACGTGTACCACACGCGCCTATCAAAAAAAGTCTACTCAACCGGCGAGTGGAATGCTTGCCCGGCTTCGGCAAGCATGGCGTTTGTCTAGCGAGGCTTCGTGGCCGGGTCTGGATGTTTTGCGGAAGGCCCGGAATCTTGGGCGTGATCGTTCTCGGGGCATCGAAGACTCTGGCCTCGCTGTCCAATCGAAAATCCGTAGCTTGGACGCCTCGTCCGAGCGAACACCCATTGGCGACGGCAGGGTGGCCGGGGCTGGAGCGTCTTCGCGAAGCCCCGGGGGTTCGCCCAAAGCGGCTCCAACCCCGGCGCACCCGGTCGATATGCCACCCGCCGTGTCCCGAACTGTCAGGCGGGAGTGTCTGTCGAACGTGCTTCTCGGTCGCTGCGACGAGGTCATTGGAAAACATGTTGATACTGTTGGTGCGACTGGAGGAATCGTTGCCACTGACAAACTCTGAACACGGTACTGATCCCCGTTAAGGTTCTGTAATTGAGCGCCAGGTTTGGGCTACATGTGGTCTGAGACAGACTAAATTGAATTCAGGTTCCGGAGTGAGACCTTGCCGTGCGGGGGCGACGTGAAGCCGCTGGCACTCACGCTGAGCGGGCCGGTGCGAGGGGCTGAGTTTCCAAGCCAAGAACCGGCGGCTAGCGCCCAATGGCACTTATTTAGAACCGATCGAGTAGCGGTACGGCGCAAGCCGCCCGGTTTTGTCGAGTTTGCTCTCGCTTCAACCGGACGGCTCGCGCCGTACCGCTACTAAAGTGAGTGCCATTGGGCTAGCGCCTTGCCGCTCAGAGTCCGTGGAGGGTGGGCACGGCCCACACTTCAATGACCACAGAACTTGTTCGACAGGCTGTCTAGTAAGCCATTCTCTTTGAGGTCGCGACGATGATGGCTCTGACAAACGATCTGCTCAACCACTTGTTCAAACCGGCGGTCTATTCAAAGACCTCGATGAACGTGCGAGTGATTCCGCAGAAAGAGATCGATCCGCTGGCGATCGCCCGCTGGCGCGACTTGGCGAAACGGTCGTGCCATCACAATCCGTTCCTGCTCCCGGAATTTGTGCTTCCCGCTTGGAAGCATCTCACACCGGATCGCGAACACGTTTTGATCGTGGTGGAAAGCTTACGAGATGGACGCTGGTTGGCGGCGGGTGGCTTCTCGCTGGCACAGGTCACTCCGGGATTGCCGGTCCCGCATGCGGTCGCCTCGACCAGTCTCTACACGTTTCGAACGGGCTTGCTGCTCGATGCCGATCACGCGGGGAAGGCCCTCGACCTGCTTCTGTCTCGCATCACATCGGGAGGCTGGCTCTATCAGGGAGTCGAATTCCCCGGCCTGAGGTATGACTCGATCCTGGCTCGCGAATTGACGGCCTCAGTCCGTCGACTCGGATACTCGTGGCGCGCGTTGGAACAGAAGATGGTCCCGGCCGTCTTCCCCGAGATCGTTTCCGATGAATACCTGACAGAACACTGGAGCAAGTCGCGCCGCAAAACGTTCCGCCGCAGTCGCAACAAGTTAGAAGAGGTCGGTCCGGTCGAACTGAAGCTGCATCGCGAACCCGAAAGCATCGCCGCGGCGCTCGACACCTTTCTGCGGTTGGAGTCCGATTCGTGGAAGGGTGAAGAGGGAACCGCATGTCTCTCCAATCCTCGGGACGAAGCGTTTGTGCGCGAGGTCATCGAGGGACTGGCTCCTCACGGCAACGTCGTTGTTTCCGAACTGACAGCCGGTGATCGAGTCGCCGCGTCGGCGATCAACTTCACGGCGGGAACGGCTCTGTTCGCCTTCAAGATCGGCTGGGATTCGGAATTCTCACACACCAGTCCCGGTGTCCTGCATGAGGTCGAGTTGCTGCACGCCTCGCAGGATCGTCTGCGCGACTTCACGCTATTCGACAGTTGCGCCACCGAGTCGTCCTATATCGCACCGATCTGGCCAGAGCGAATTCCCATCGTCACCGGGCTGATCTGCGCGTCCTCTCTCGCACGTTGGAGCCGCCGCCTGATCGACGCCGGTGGCCGAGCCAAACATCTGGTCGTCTCGTGGTGGTGATCTGTTTCGGTGGAACCACCCACGTACATGGTTGACGTGTCCGACAAAAGTCGCAGGCACACTCCGTGTGCCGTCCGCGAGACCGTGATTCGCCGAGGAATTCGGTGAACGGCACAGGGAATGTGCCTACG
>JAYSQC010000076.1:0-48215 GCA_043721755.1 Schlesneria sp. | reverse complement strand
CGCCGCCCCACGGCCGTCCGTCACGCTCGATTCGTACGTTCTGCGTCGAGCCGATCGTCGACACCGAGGCAGCGATCGATGAGAACGACCGCGGCGAACTTCTCGCAACGTGCGAGAATATCCCCAAGATCCGGCTTGGCGGAGACGGAGCGAAACGCATCGTCGCGGATCAGCGCGACGTGTCGCGCGAGGGTTGCCAGACGGCTCGGCTCGCGCTTGCAGCGCGCGGCGGCGATGATGACGTCGACTGCGTGTGCGAGCACGGCGATGGAACATACCGTCGACGAGTCCGTCGTAGTCGACCTGCGGCACGACGAGAACGACGCGCTCGTCCCGCGCGTAAACGCCGGACGGCAAATACCGCGGAACGAGATCGCGGAACGCGACGCCCAACCGGTCGAGGACGCCGCTGGAATGCCGTTCGTAAGTCGGCATTGACGAGCGCGATGACGGTGTCGACGTTGATGCGACTCGCCATATGATCGACGAAATAGATCAACATCCCGACGCAGACGAGTGCGAAGAAGATTGCGGTGCTCAGCGCGAGGTGAGGCACGAGGAGGACGGCGACCATCCGACGATCGTCGGGAAAGTGAACTTTTCGATGTGCTGCGTCGAAATGGATCATATCAGCCAAGGACCCGCACGGCGCCGCGCACGTCGTGTCGTGGCAACGCGCTAATCGTGGGGAAGATCGTGCGGCTCGAGAATCGTCGGCATTCGTTCGCGTGCTTCCGTCGGATAGTCCGGCGAGGGATGCGAAGCGAAATCGCGATAGCGATGACGCATGGCATCACCGAGGAGCGTTTCGGAATACGACGTGGCCCGAGAAGCGCAAGCCCGTCCAGGCGATCGCGTTGGTGTCTCAGATCGAGATTTCCCGTAATCCGGATAGTTGATCGCTTCGCGCACGACGAGCGGAACCACGCGATTTAAGTTTTTGGTATCGAGTGCGGCGAAGGCGGTCGACTGGACGTAGCGGCCATACGCGTTGACTGCCGAAACCTCAGCTAACAGACGCTGCAATTAACCTGATTTGCCTGAGCGAACGTCGGCAACGCGCGTGCGGGTCGCGGAGCTTGCAGGAGCGATAGCGCGCCCGTCACCGTGACGAGGAAGGCGATCGCGCCCAGATAAGGCGGCGATTTCATCAGCTCGGCGGGACCGCCGGGCTACGTCTTTTTCGGCGCGTAGGCGACGCAATAGCCGTTCGGGCTAATCTTCCCCTTGACGATCGTACACGCTGCAGGCGAAACGAAGAGCGCACAACCGATACACTTCTGACCCTTCGGTCCGGGCTTCGAAATATATTTATACTTCGCTTTGGTCCCGCCCGAGTCGTCGGAGCCCAAAACGGCGGTCGAGCTGACCGCCATGACGAGTGGCACGCCGGCCAGTAACGAGATGATCGGCTCGAGAAAAACGTCCTGACATCACGCCTCCGATAGCATATCGCTGTCGTACCATCGTACTTCTTCGCTGCCAGTGGAGATATCGCGAAAAAAGCGGATTGACGCGGAATACCTCGCGCCACCGTGGGCTTGCCGCAGAATCTGTTGCTTCAGGAAACGGGTAAGAGCGATCCACGCGTTCGCGCCATTCGCCTTACCGAGTGTGGCGCTCGCTCACTTGAATCGGCGGTTCCGCTGATCGACGCGATTCAAAACGAATTATGGCCCACAACCACCATGCAACGCGAAACGGCGAAGATATTGATGGAAGCTTTACGCCGTTGGAATCTATAGTGCTTCGCGGCCATCCCCAGGTAGGGGAAGCGCGCGGACGACGAATCCCCTCGCAATGTCAGCGACGTGGTAGCGACCGAATGCAAACCTCGAAACGATGCCGACGTAGTTCGGACGATGCCGGAACTTTACGAGACGCGATCGCGACCCGAGATCGTCATTTCCAATTCGTGCACTTTGGCGATACGACGCTTGTGGCGAGCCGCACCGCTGAACCGCGCGTGCAAAAAACTATCGATAAGCTCGCGTGCGAGTGCCGAGCCGATGACCTCTCCGCCGAGGCAACAGACGTTCATATCGTCGTCTTCGACGCCTTGATGCGCGGAGAAGATATCGTGGATGAGGCCCGCACGCACGCCGGGGATCTTGTTCGCAGCGACGGACGCGCCGACGCCGCTGCCGCACAGCGCGATACCGCGTTCGATTTCCCGCGCCGCAACCGCTTTAGCCAGCGGGATGACGAAATCGGGATAATCATCCTCGGCGTCGAGCTCGTGAGCGCCGAAATCCACGACGACGTAGTCGTCGGCATCGAGCGATTTCGCCAATGTTTCCTTCAGCGCAAACCCGCCATGGTCGGCTGCGATCCCGACCCGCATCACGGTCGTCGCTCGCGCGCGAGTGCGGCATGGGCTTTCTCGCAAACGTTCGCGACGCTAAAGCCGTAGTGTTCCATGACGACGCTCCCCGGCGCCGAGGCACCGAAGGTATCCACGGCAACGACGGCAATTTGTGGGCCGACGTACGAGCGCCAACCCAGCGACACCCCGGCCTCGATCGCTAACAGGGCAACCCCGGTCGGCAAGACGGTGTCGCGATACGCTTGCGGCTGCTCCGCGAAGAGCTCCGTGCTCGGCAAACTCACCACGCGGGAGCCGACGCCCTCAAGCGTTAACCGATCGTGCGCCGCGAGCGCCAAGTGAACTTCGGAACCGGTCGCGATCAAGACGATATCCCGTCGTAGGTCGGTGGGAAAGTCTGCCAAAACGTAACCGCCGAGTCGAACGCCCGCCGGCACGTGCGCATAAGTCGCGAGGTCGAGCACGGGCAGTCCCTGGCGTGCCAACACCAACGAGACGGGGCCGCCTCGATCGATCGCAATCCGCCACGCCGCGACCGTTTCGTTTGCGTCTGCGGGGCGTACGACGATCGTGCCGGGAATCGATCGCAAGCCCAGGAGTTGTTCGATCGGCTGATGCGTCGGGCCATCTTCACCCATCGCGAGACTATCGTGGGTGAAGAGCGTGATGACCGGCAAGCCATTCATCGCTGCCAAGCGCATCGGCGGCCGCATGTAATCGCTGAAAACGAGAAACGTCGCGCCAAAGGGGATCAGGCCGCGGTGCAATGCCATACCGTTGAGGATCGCGCCCATGGCATGCTCGCGAATGCCGAAGTGCATGTTCCGTCCGGCCCAATTCTCCGGCTCGAAATTTCCCGCCCCAGCGATGTTCGTGTGCGTGCTCGGGGCGAGATCTGCCGAGCCGCCCATCATCTCCGGGAGACGCGCGGCCAGAACGGCGATCGTTTTGCCCGAAGCGACGCGAGTCGCCATCGGGCCGTCCGCGGGGCCGAACGTTGGAAGGTCGACGTCCCAGTCGTCCGGGAGGCGCCGTTGCATGACGCGCTCGAATTCGGCGGCGAGATCGGGATAACGCCGCGCATACTCCGCGAACATCGATTGCCACGCCGCTTGTGCGGCAACGCCGCGCGGCACGGCTTCGCGGAAGTGCGCGAGTGCATCGGCCGGAATATGGAAGGCCGGTTTGACGGGCCAGCCCAGACCTTCTTTGGTAAGCCGAACCTCGTCGACACCCAGCGGCGACCCGTGCGCGGCGGCCGTGTCTTGCTTGTGCGGGCTACCGAAACCGATGTGGGTTCGCACGGCAACGATCGAGGGCCGAGCCGACTCTTCGCGCGCTACGTCGAGCGCGCTCGAGACTGCCTCGATGTCGTTGCTATCTTCGATGCGCTGGACGTGCCAGCCCAGAGCCGCGAATCGTGCTAATCGATCTTCCGTAAATGCGAGCTCCGTGCTGCCTTCGATCGTGATGTGGTTGTCGGCGTAGAGAACGATCAGCTTGCCCAACCGCAGGTGGCCGGCATCCGATCCGGCCTCCGACGAAATGCCTTCTTCGAGGTCGCCATCGCTTGCCAGAACGTACGTGTAGTGATCCACGACGGCGTGGCCCGGCCGATTGAATCGCGCGGCGAGCGCGACTTCGGCGATCGCCATCCCGACGGCGTTGCCCAAACCTTGCCCGAGCGGACCCGTCGTCGCTTCGACTCCCGGTGTTTTGCCGTATTCGGGGTGACCTGGCGTCAGGCTACCCCATTGTCGGAATCGCTTGAGTTCATCGAGCGAGAGATCGAAACCGGTGACGTGCAACAGCGAATACAAAAGCGCGCAGCCGTGACCGGCCGAGAGCACGAAGCGATCGCGATTCGGCCACATCGGATCTCGCGGATTGTACGTGAGCGAACGATCCCAAAGCGCGTACGCCATGGAGGCCGAACCCAGTGGAAGACCGGGATGCCCGGATTCGGCCTGCTGGACCATGTCGACGGATAAGAACCGAAGGGTGTTAACGCAGAGCTCATCAAGCGCGAGCGGCGAAAGCCGATTCACGAGTTCCATCATTCCTCCATACGTTTCTCTCTCGCGCTACGAGATCGGTGTCGAAGCCGGACGTCCGCCGGTGAAAGCACCCGCTGGGAGCGGTATCATGTAACGTACATCGATTCGACCGCCTTAGGCTATCGGGTTTTCTCACGATGTGCCGTTCGTTCGAGACCAAATTCCCATGCGCCGAAAAACGGCGGCACTCCCGACACATCGACGGTGTTCTTGCCCTGTTTTGGCATGCGCACCTCGGCTCGGGGTCAGTCGGCCGAGGGTTTCCGACGTAGCCGCGCGCGAAGATACAGGGTAAGGGCCGTTTCCACCTCGGCTTGGATCGCGGCCCGACCTGCGGGGCCAGCCGCGGCAATAAGCTGGATCCCCGCCCGCACGATGCCGACGGTCAGCCGCACGACGCGTGCGCGCTCCGCTGGCGGCATGGCGGGTGCTCGTACGCGCACGTTGGCATCGAGTCGCGCGACGATTTGCGCGTCGATCGTGCCGATTCGAGCGAAGAGGCGTCCGGTCAGCACGGGCACCTCCGGATGCCGGACGGCGAAACGCGCGATCGGACCGATCATACCGTGCACGAACGACGCGATGGTCCCGCGCTCGAGTTCCGGCGTCAAGACGGTCGGAAAGAGCTCGCGGATACCGGCGACGATGCGTTCGACTAGCGCGTCGACGAGCGCTTCTTTTTCCGGGAAAAAATGGTAGATCGAACCGATCGCAGATCCGGAACGCTTGGCGACTTCGCGCAACGTCAACTCTTCGTAACCGACCTCGGGGATCAGTGCCGCCGCGGCATCGAGAATCTTTTCATGCACGACGAAACCGCCCGCGTGCCGATCCTAATCGCCGGCGCGGGACCGACCGGCTCGGCTCCGGCGATCCCGTAAGACGGTCGTTGCCGGCGCGTCCGATACGAGCTCCGAGCCACGTCGTCGCCGTAGCCGTGTTCGCGGTCCTTAGCGCGTGTGGCTCACGTTCGCCCGACGGGTTTCGTGGCACGGTCCAATCGCCGAGCGCGGCCGTGGGCAGCACGATCGGCGGCGCGGCGAGCGCCATCCGCGTGCGCGAGGGGTCGCGCGTTCGTTCCGGTGACGTGATCGTCGAATTCGATGTAGCGCAACAGGTGGCCGCCTATCGCGGCGCGCTCGCTTCGGCTCGATCGGCGCTTGCGGCGCTCGCGGATCTCGCCGCCGGAACGCGCGCACCGGATCTCGCCCGCGCCCAAGCGCTCGCGCGGCAGCAGGCACAGACGTACGAGAGTGCGTCGCTTTCCGCCTCGAACCAGATCGCGCAGCTCGACAATCAGATCCGTCAGGCCGACGCGAATATCGCGACCGCCCGTGCGGCCACGCGCGACGCTCGAATCAACGCATTGCGAGAGATAACGCTTTTTGCAACGGGCGACGTTTCGGCACAGGCTCGCGACGCCGCCGTCTCGCGTGCGAAGCAGACGCAGGGGCAGTTGGCCGCAGCATCTGCGGTAGCATCGTCCGCACGATCGCAGCGCGACAATGCTGCGGCGGTGACGATCCCACATACCACCGCGGCAGCCCTCGAAGGCTATCGTGCGGCCCGGCTCGAGCTCATGACGGTCCGCTCTCCCGCTGCGGGCGTCGTCACGGCGCTGAACCTCCATGTGGGCGATCTCGTGGCCGCAGGCGCTGCCGTCGCGACGATCGACGAAAACGGCGAGCCGTTCGTCCGCGTGTACGTGCCGCAATCGCAACTCGCCCCGCTTGAGAGTCGGCGCTGCCGTCACGGTTCGCCCCGACTCCGATCCCGGCAGCACCGTCTCCGGCACGGTGGAAGCCGTCGATGCGCGAGCGCAGTTTACGCCGTAAAACGTTCAGACGACCGACGACCGAGCCGGCCTTTCGTTCGGCGTGAAAGTGCGCATCCACGATCGCGATCGGCCGCTCCACGGCGGCACGACGGCGCGCGTCGTCCTACCGTGAGCGCGGGCGCGGCGATCGGCCTTCGGAACATCTCGAAAAGCTACGGCTCGCACGCGGTCGTCAATCGGCTTTCGCTGCAGGTCTCGCGCGGCGAGATCTTCGGATTCCTCGGTCCCAACGGAAGCGGAAAATCGACGACGATTAAGATGCTGTGCGGACTCGTCAAGCCGTCCGGGGGAAGCGCCACGATCTGTGGCCTCGACGTTGCGACGCAGGGTGACGCCGTTCGGCGCACGATCGGTTATATGTCGCAATCGTTCTCGCTCTATGACGACCTCACCGTCGAAGAGAATCTCGAGTTCTACGGGCGCGCTTACCGCCTCTCGAAGGCCAAGCGTGAGGAACGCATCGACGAGATGATCCGCTTCTCCGAGCTCACGCCGTACCGGAAGCAACTCGCCGGAACGCTCTCCGGCGGCTGGAAGCAGCGGCTCGCCCTCGCGGGCGCGTTACTCCACGAGCCCGCCGTGCTCTTTCTCGACGAACCGACCGCCGGCATCGATCCCGTCGCGCGCCGCGACTTGTGGGATCTGCTCTTCACGTTGAGCGAGCGCGGCGTCGCGCTTTTCGTCACAACGCACTATATGGACGAGGCCGAGCGCTGCGGCCGCGTCGGTTACATCTGGAACGGCGAGCTCATCGCGCTCGGCACGCGCGACGAACTGCGGCACCTGCCCGACGTCACTCCGGCGGGCACGACACGGTTTGAAGCGGGTGGTCGTGACGTCGTGGCGATGCTAGTTGCGGCGCGAAAGCTGCACTACGTGCGCGACGCTACGATTTTTGGTAGCGGTTTACATTTGCTCGTCGACGCGGAAACCGCCGAGCGTCGCATCGCCGTCGACCTCGCCGTGCCCGCATCCGAAGTCGCCCCGATCGAACCCAGTTTGGAAGACGTCTTCGTTGCGTTGACACGGGCACAGCGCGCGTGAATCGCAACCCGCTCGATCTGCGCGGCTACGACGCCGTCCTCTACAAAGAGATCCGGCACGTTCTGCGCGATCGCCTCACGCTGATCTTCTCACTCGCCCTGCCACTCTTGCAGATGGTCATTTTCGGCTACGCGATCAACACCAAAGTCGAGCACATTCGATCGGCCGTGTTCGACGAGGATCGCGGCGCGCGATCGATCGCGTTCCTCGACGCCTTAGCTGATCACGATGTTTCTGACCGCGCTCTCGATCGTCGGCGAACGCGAACGCGGCACGCTAGATCAAGTGATGGTCACGCCGATCGGGGCGCTGGGCTTGATGCTCGGCAAGATCACCCCGTACGCGGTGATCGGTTTCCTCGACTTCTTGCTCGTGGTAACCGCGATGCAGCTCGTTTTCGACGTTCATATCGCCGGCAGCATCATCTTACTCTTCGTACTCTCGGCCGGCTTCTTGTTGGCCGCCTTGGGTCTGGGCCTGCTCGTTTCGAGCGCGGCAAAGACGCAGGTGCAGGCGATGCTCGGGGTACTCGGGCTAACGCTGCCGTCGATCTTGCTCTCGGGTTTCTTCTTCGAACGCTATCTCATGCCGCCGGTCATGCAGTGGGTGAGCTACGTGATTCCGCTAACGTACTTCTTGGAAATCTCGCGCGGCATCATCTTGCGCGGCGCCGGACTCGCCGAACTGTGGCCGTCGGTCGTCGCCATGATGGCGCTCGCTCTCGTGCTGCTGATCGCGTCGAGCATCTGCTTCGCGCGCGGCACGGATTCGTAGCGAATTCGGAATTCATCGGCGAACGGTCGTATCTGGCCCGACGCTTGCGCGTCCGCTTATTTTGGGTTCGTCGGTAGGGTCCGTGGAACGGTAACGCGAGCGACGGCGATCACGTGGTCCGCGGCACCATAATACACGTCGAGATCGCCATCGGCCCGCAAATCCGTCGCCGACGGAAACACGACGTCGCTCACGAGTCCGTTACGCTCGTACGTGGTCTCTGGTTCGAGAATCGGCGACGGCGTGCGATAGAGAACGCGTGATGGGTGCTCTAAATCGAGGACGGCCACGCCCATACAATAGCGGGGATGCCCCTCGGGCGACGAGACGGCGTGATACGGCAACACCCATCCGAACGGGAAGCGCACGGGAGGCGCGCCATTGCCGACCTTCTTCGCTTCCCACGGTTGTTCGGGAGCCATAACCCGCTCGTGGCGTCGTACGGATGTTAAGCTTCCAATGTCGGCCAGAGCAGCTGCCACCGGGGTGTAAGAAATCCAAATGTTCTCGTTCGTTTCCGCGCCGCTCGGCGGAGCGACCACCTTTAGGCCTTCGTGATGGCGACGGAAGTGCAGACGAGTCGTCGGGCGATGTAAGATGGCGAATGACGGAACGCCTTGAGGATCGGAGACGACGTCGGAGATGAACGCTGCGTCCTTATTACCGCAAGCGTTGAGATCGCCCTCAGCGGGGTCGCACTCGTAACGCAAGACACCGAGCCGCTGCCAGTTGGTAAGGTCCTCGGAGACGGCGATAGCCACCCGCGGCTCGTATGGAACGAACGCGGTATAGGTCATGACGTAACGTTTAAGAAGCGGCACGAACACCACACGCGGATCCTCGACGCCACCGCCGCCAGCGCTCACTTCGTATGATTCGTGCGGTTCGAGCGCGACTCCCAAACGCTCGACCCCCACGGGTGTTTCACCGTCGAACCGTACGCGCGCGTGCCCGATCCGCGAATAGTTGCCCTCGGCGATCAGGCGCGGGAACAGGTGCATCGCTCCATCCAACGCACGGACGCCCCCCGGATTGAGGACGCCCCATGCTTCGTGCGGCTCACCGCTCTTCGGACGCATGATCACTCCGCACCGCGTTGCTCGGAAGTCGAGATTCGCTTTCTTGTAATCGCTGGTCATCGTCATAGAAGCATTTTCTGACGGTAGAAGCGCCGTCACACTCGCCTTGCAGTCTTTGAAACTACGAGATTTTGCTACGTGCGACGGGCGAGGCTAGCGCTGAAGAATGCGAACCCCAAAACGAACGCGAGAATCGTCGGCAGCAAAACGTGCGCTTTCGCGAGGCTCGGGCTTATGGATCCGAGGACGACCTGGAACAGTATCACGGCCGCGGCGAGTGGTAGGAGGCGTTTGAGAGGCATGCTCGCAGACGGGAAGCTCGTGCTTGCGGCCGCTACGCGTCGATCCGCGACGATCGTCGCGCGCACGCCCGCGCCGGTCGCGGCCGAGAGCAGTGAAGCTGTCGATACCGCCGAGTCGTGGGCGATCGTCGCTCGACAGTTCGCATGATCGAACTCCGCAAGCAAGACCCCAGGGACGTGGTGGAGCGCGCGAATCATGTGTGTCATGGATGGCACGGAGAGCCGTCCGTCGACCTGCAACGTCGATCGCGTCAGGATGTCGACGCTCCCGATGTGCTGCGTGCTCACGCTGACAGCGCCGGAAGTTTCAGACCATTCGTGGATGGGGGCGCAGCCGCGTTCTTCCCCATGATATCCAAGAACGGTTTGACGATGTCGAGCGGCATGGGGAAGACGACCGTCGAGTTGTGCTCGCCGCCGATCTCCGTTAGCGTCTGCAAATACCGCAACTGCATGGCGGCGGGCACGGATGCTAGGATCGTCGCGGCGTTCGTAAGCGTTTGTGCGGCTTGGAACTCGGCTTCGGCGTGAATGACCTTGGCCCGACGATCGCGCTCGGCCTCGGCTTGCTTGGCGATCGCCTTGACCATATTTTCGGTAAGCTGGACGTCGCGAATCTCGACCGCACTTACTTCGATCCCCCATTCCTTCGTGCGTGCGTCGAGGATATCTTGAACGTCCGTATTGAGGATCGCGCGCTTGGCCAGCATCTCGTCGAGCTCGTGTTGCCCGAGTACCGATCGCAAGGTCGTCTGCGCCAACATGTTCGTCGCCGCGCTGTATTGCTGGACCGCAATGACGGCTTTCTCGGGATCGACGACGTGGAAATACAGCACGGCATCGACCTTGATCGATACGTTATCGCGCGAGATTAGGTCTTGTTTTGGAATTTCCATGACGACGGTGCGCAAATCGACCTTAACCATTTGTTGGATCCAGGGAACCATAAAGATCAGACCCGGCCCGCGAACGTTCGAAAATCGGCCAAGGGTGAACATGACGCCGCGTTCGTATTGGCGCAAAACGCGAATCGATGCGGGTATGATGGTGAACAGAATGATGACGATTGCGAGCGGAACCAAAAATCCGTAGAAGGAGAACATGCGAGACGACCTTTGGGCGGCTTTGGCCACGCGGCATTCGAGTGCCGGTAGCCGATTAGGAAGACCCGATTATATCGCTACGGTCGGGTCCGCGGTATCGTGAACTTAAGGGGGTCGCGACGCCGGTCCGCGATTAAAGATCGGGCTCCTCGAGCTCTTTGCGTATCGCGGCGAGATTCGCGCGCCGTCCGTCGCTGATGACCGGATACTCGAGGTCGAGCGCTTCGAGTGCTGCGACCACGATGCTCGCGATCGCAACACGCGCGAACCATTTGTGATCGGCTGGAATCACGTACCAGGGTGCCCATTTCGTGCTCGTGTTCGACAACGACTCGGCATAAGCGCGCTGGTAATTATCCCAAAACCCGCGTTCGTGCATGTCGGCCGCCGAGAACTTCCATCGCTTGTTCGGCGCGTCGACTCGCTCGAGTAACCGCTTTCGCTGCTCCTCCTTCGAGAGATGGAGAAAAAACTTCAGGATCAGCGTGCCGTTTCGCGTCATGTGGTGCTCGAAGGCATTGATGTCTTCGTAGCGCTCTTTCCAAAGCGTCGGATTCGTGTCGCTGCCCAGCGGCAGGTGTTCTCCCTCGAGCACGGCTGAGTGAATTCGCACGACCACGACTTCCGCATAATAGGACCGATTGAAAATGCCGATTCGGCCGCGTTCGGGGAGTGCTTTCGTCGTACGCCAGAGATAATCGTGCGCGAGCTCGGTCGTCGACGGGACCTTGAAGCTGTGGACGTCCACGCCCTGCGGGTTGAGGCCGGTCATCACGTGTTTGATCGCACCGTCCTTGCCCGACGAATCCGTCCCTTGAAGTACGATCAACAGCGCATGTCGACGCGACGCGTAAAAAATTTCTTGGAGTTCGGATAAACGTCTGACATCCGCGCCGAGTATTTCGCTTGCATCATCCTTATGCTTGATGCCGTGCGTCGATCCCGGATCGAGATTCCAAAGATTGATTTTGGAACCCGGTTTAACCAAGAGGCCGGCATGGTCGAGCGATTTCATCCGTTTTACTCCTGCGTTCGCAGCGGTCCAACACGCCCGACGTTGATAGGCACGTGCGTAGGCCGACGACGATATCGCATCCGGCGCGTCTTCGATACCGTGGATTTCACGATAGCGCGGAGCTCGCCATTGCGTCACGATGCGGCGATCCTCGTTCGATGGGGCACGAGCGCTCTTGCGGGTATCGCGCGGATCAGTCGTTGCGATCGCGGATGTCCGCTCCGCCGTCGGCGTCGAGCTCCTCGTCTGGGTTCGTCATCGCGCAGTCGCTCCGCTTCGGAGTCTTCGTCAAAACGGATTCAAAGAATTGGCAATCTGCCGGAGTACGCGAAGATTTCAGGGCTGGTGTTTTAAAGCCGAATTGTCGGAGCGATCGGGGTATTTCACGATACCGCCGGATCGCACGCGATGGTAGCCTTTGAGTTACGACCGATCGATGGTCGCGCCGCGATCGATATCGCCTCGTCGTACTGTTCGGTGCGCCGCGTTCGTTCTCGGCCGTCCGCTCGAGCTGACGCTCATTTAGGAAGAACACCATGATCCATCAGCAAACGACGAATAGCGAAATTGAAAAACTGAGCGATACGGGCCTAGAACTTGAAGACGCTGCTCAGGACATCCGTAATCGCAAAGTGGTCGACGTACACGACGAAGACGTCGGGGACGTTAGCGGTCTTTTCATCGACCGAGCCGAGCGAAAAGTGCGGATGCTCGAAATTAGTGGGGGCGGTTTTCTCGGGTTTGGGGATCGTCACTTCCTGCTCCCGGTCGACGCGATAACGAGCATCGACAAAGGTGAAGTGCATATCGATCAGACCCGCGAGCGTGTCGTCGGTTCACCTGCTTACGATCCAACGATCATCGAAGCGCCAACTCGCGATTACTGGGAGCCGTTTTACGGATACTACGGCCTATCGCCGTTCTGGGGCTCGGGATATATGTACCCCCGATTCCCGATATCGGCCGAGGAGCGTCAGCGGAACCAGCGTTCCGGCTACCAGGGAGATTAAAGCGGAAATCCGGTCGCCGCACCTGATCGCGATCGCGCTCGCCGCACGCTGCTAACGGCTTACGCCGAGAGGTTCGCATCATGAAGCCAGACGACGCTCGGCCCCCCAAGGCCGAGACCCAAACGAAGACCGAAATTAAGACTGAATTCAAACCGGAGTCTGAGATCGCATCGCGGACCGAGACCACGACCGAAACGAAAACGGAGTACTGGCCCGAGTCTAAGCCCGGCGACAAACCGGTCGCCGCGTCCGGCGATACAGGCGATGCGAAACCAGGCGACAAACCGCCCGACGACAAACCGGCCGCCGCGTCCGGCGATAATGGCGATGCGAAACCCGGCGACAAACTTGCGGCGAAGCCCGACGACAAATCGGTTGCCGCTTCCGGCGATAATGGCGATACGAAACCCGGCGACAACCCGGCCGCCGCGTCCGAAGATGCGGGCGATGCGAAGCCCGGCGACAAACCGGCCGCCAAGGGAAGCGATAAGACCGACGGTCTGAAAACTCTCGCGATGCCGGAGCTCTTCAGAAAGCTCGGCTCCTCGGCTGCCGGTCTCTCGGGAACGGAAGCGGCGAAACGCCTGACGCACTACGGGAAGAACGCGATCGCGGAGAAGAAATCGAACGCGTTTCTGAAGTTCCTTTCGTATTTTTGGGGCCCGATCCCGTGGATGATCGAGGCCGCGGTTATCCTCTCGGGGGTCGTCCGCCACTGGCTCGATTTCTTCGTTATTCTTATACTGCTCTGTTCGAACGCCGTGGTCGGATTTTGGGAAGAGCATCAGGCGGGCGATGCCATCGCCGCCCTCCGGTCGAGATTGGCGGTCAAGGCCCGCGTTCTTCGCGATGGGAAATGGGGTGACCCCAATGCCGCCGATCTCGTCCCCGGTGACGTCATCCGGATGCGCTTGGGCGACATCGTGCCGGCCGACGCGCGCCTCTTGCCGGGCGACCCGTTCGTCGTCGACCAATCGGCGTTGACCGGCGAGTCCTTACCGGTAACGCGCAACCCCGGCGACGCGGTGTTTTCGGGTTCGATCGTGCGCCGCGGTGAGACGAACGCCATGGTGTACGCCACGGGCTCGCATACGTATTTCGGCAAGACAGCGGAGTTGGTCCAAGGAGACCAAGCCGTGAGTCATTTCCAAAAAGCCGTGCTCAAGATCGGCGATTACTTGATCGTTCTCGCGGGCGTGCTCGTGCTACTGATCGTCGCGGTAGCGCTCTTCCGGCACGACCCGCTCCTCACCACGCTCGAATTCGCTTTGGTGCTGCTCGTCGCAGCAATCCCGGTGGCGATGCCGACGGTCCTTTCCGTCACCATGGCCGTCGGCGCAAAACTCCTCGCGAAACGCCAAGCGATCGTGACGCGCTTGGCGGCGATCGAGGAGTTGGCCGGCGTCGACGTGCTGTGTTCCGATAAAACGGGAACGCTGACCGAGAACGAGCTGAAGATCGGCGATCCGTACAGCGTGCCCGGCGTCGCGGGCGACCAGGTCGTTCTCGACGCCGCACTCGCCTCGCGCGCGGAAGACAAGGACCTGATCGATCTGGCCGTGCTCGCCGGCATCAAGGACGGTGCGCTCGACGACTACCACGTGCTGCATTTCCAGCCGTTCGATCCGGTGCGAAAGCGCACGGAAGCCACGATTAAGGGCCCCGACGGCAAACAATTCCGGGTGGCAAAGGGCGCGCCGCAGGTGATCCTGCAGATGTCGACCGACGCCGCTACCGTAAAGTCGGAGGCCGACAAAGCGGTGAACGACTTTGCCGGACGCGGCTTCCGTTCGCTCGGCGTCGCGCGAGCCGACCAAGACGGCACGTGGAAGTTCGTCGGCGTCCTGCCGATGTCGGATCCGCCGCGCCCGCAGGCCAAAGCAACCATCGCGGAAGCCAAGCAGATGGGCGTACACGTCACGATGGTGACGGGCGACGCGATCGCTATCGCACGCGAGATGTCCCGGGAACTCGGGCTCGGCACCAACATTCTGGACGCAAGTGGCCTGCACGACACGACGAAAAGCGAAGCGACGAAAGCCGCTGCGTCCATCGACAAAGCGGACGGCTTCGCCGAAGTCTTTCCGGCCGACAAGTTCCACCTCATCGACGTCCTCCAGAAGCACGGCCACATCGTCGGTATGACGGGCGACGGCGTCAACGATGCGCCGGCGCTCAAGAAGGCGGATTGCGGCATCGCCGTGTCCGGCGCGACCGATGCGGCGCGCGCGGCCGCATCCATCGTGCTGCTCGAGCCCGGGCTCTCCGTCATCATCGATGCGATCAAGGAAAGTCGCCGCATCTTCAAGCGGATGAACAGCTACGCGATGTATCGCATCGCCGAAACGCTGCGCGTTCTCTTGTTCATGGTCCTCTCGATCCTCGTCTTCAATTTTTATCCGGTAACCGCGGTGATGATCGTGATGCTCGCGCTCCTCAACGACGGCGCGATCTTATCGATCGCCTACGACAGAGTTCGCTACCGGAACATGCCGGAGGCCTGGGACATGCGTCAGGTGCTCGGCGTTTCCACGGTGCTCGGCATCGTCGGGGTCGTGACGGCGTTCGGTCTGTTCTATCTCGGCGAGCGCGTCTTCCATCTCGATCGCGCGCACGTGCAGACGCTGATGTATCTCAAACTTTCCGTTGCGGGGCATCTCACGATCTTTCTCACGCGCTCGCGCGGTCCGTGGTGGTCCACGCGCCCCGCGAACATCCTCTTATTGGCGGTGATCGGGACGCAAGTGCTGGCGACGCTCATGGCAATCTTTGGATTTGGCATCATGACGCCGCTGGGTTGGCAACTCGCGGCCTTCGTCTGGGGCTATGCGATCGTTTGCGCGCTCTTGACCGATCCCGTGAAACTCCTCGCCTATCGGTTTCTGGACCCGATCCCGGTAACCGATTCGCCTTCGTCGAAAAAACCGCTCAAACCGATGGTGGCCGCAGCAACATGATCGAAACAAAAGATCCAACAAAAACCGTTCTTTTCGAAACGTCTTCGTCGGCATCGGCCAGCCAGAGTGCCGACATCTACACCTGCCCGATGCACCCGCAGATTCGCGAGGACAAGCCCGGAAATTGCCCGATCTGCGGCATGACCCTCGAACCGCTCGCCACAACTGCCGAGGCAGCACCGAATAAGGAATTGGAAGACATGACGCGGCGGCTCTGGTTTGGAGCCGTTCTCGCGCTTCCGGTGTTCCTGCTGGAAATGGGCGGCCATATTCCGGCGCTTGGCCTGCACCGTCTGGTGCCGCCGGTCGTCGCGACGTGGATCGAGTTCGTTTTGTCGACGCCCGTCGTGTTGTGGGCGGGTTGGCCGTTCTTCGAACGCGGATGGGCATCGCTCGTCAACCGCAGTCTCAACATGTTCAGCCTCATCGCCCTCGGCACCGGCGTCGCGTATTTCTACAGCGTCGTCGCGACCGTAACGCCGGGCATCTTCCCGTCTGGATTTCGCGGCATGGACGGGAGCGTCGCCGTCTACTTCGAGGCCGCAGCGGTCATCACGGTCCTCGTATTACTCGGGCAAGTCCTCGAGCTGCGTGCGCGCGAGCAAACTGGCGGGGCGATTCGGGCGCTCCTGAACCTTGCGCCGAAGACGGCGCGGCGCCTTACAAACGGCAGCGAAGACGAGGACATCCCGCTCGCCCAAGTCCAGCTTGGCGATCGGCTGCGGGTGCGCCCTGGAGATGGTGTGCCGGTCGACGGCATCGTTCTCGAAGGCAAAAGCGCGATCGATGAGTCGATGGTCACGGGCGAGTCGATGCCGATGGCGAAAGCCGTGGGTGACAGCGTTATCGGGGGCACCGTCAACGGTACGGGCTCGCTGGTTATGCGCGCGGACAAGATCGGTTCGGAGACGATGTTGTCGCAGATCGTCGCGATGGTCTCCGAAGCCCAACGTAGCCGAGCACCGATTCAGAGCATGGCCGACACGGTCGCAGGCTATTTCGTGCCGGCCGTCCTCCTGGCGTCGGTCGTCGCGTTCACCGCATGGATGATCTGGGGACCGTCGCCCGCGTTCGCGTACGCGCTCATCGCAGCCGTATCGGTGCTCATCATCGCCTGCCCCTGCGCTTTGGGGCTTGCAACGCCAATGAGCATCAGCGTCGCGATGGGAAAGGGTGCAACGGCCGGCGTGCTCTTCAAGTCGGCTGACGCGCTCGAGCGTATGGAGAAAGTGAACGTCCTCGTCGTCGACAAAACAGGTACGCTCACCGAAGGCCGGCCGAAGGTAACCGAAGTCGTTGCCGTCTCCGGTCTCTCCGAGGCGCAGGTACTTCGCTTTGCGGCGAGTCTCGAGCGTCTCAGCGAACATCCCCTGGCGGCGGCCATCGTTGCGGCCGCCAAGGATCGTAGCATCGACGTTTCTGAGGCGACGAACTTTGCATCCGTCACGGGCAAGGGCGTGACCGGCGATGTCGGCAGTCAACATGCCGTGCTGGGTAATGCGAGCCTTTTGGACGATGCCGGCGTCGAAACCGCTGACCTCGCGAAAAGAGCCGACGACCTGCGCGCAGACGGCGCGACCGCACTGTTCCTTGCCGTCGACGGCAAGGCCGCAGGCGTGATCGCGATCGCCGACCCGATCAAGGCTACGACCCTCGCCGCTCTCGAAGACCTGCAAGCCGGCGGCTTGCGGGTCATCATGCTCACGGGCGACAACCTCGCGACCGCCCAGGCGGTAGCCAAGAAGCTCGGCATCACCGAGATTAAAGCCGATGTCTTACCGGACGACAAGCATCGCATCGTCGCGGAGTTCAAGACCAAAGGACTGATCGTGGCCATGGCCGGCGACGGCGTCAACGATGCTCCGGCGCTCGCCGCGGCCGACGTCGGCATCGCTATGGGTACCGGAACGGAAGTTGCGATTCGAAGCGCCGGTATCACACTGGTAAAGGGCGACCTCGCGGGCATCGCTCGTGCACGCACGCTGAGCCGCGTGACCATGCGTAACATTCGCGAGAATCTCGTCTTCGCGTTCGCATACAACGCACTCGGTATTCCGATCGCTGCCGGTGTCTTGTATCCGGCCTTCGGACTCTTGCTAAGCCCGATGATTGCGGCGCTTGCCATGTCGTTCAGTTCTGTATCGGTGATTGCCAATGCCCTGCGGCTACGGAGTGCACGGTTGTGACATCGCGGCTTGGTATCTCATCGAACGTGTGGTTTTTTCGGTCGCTCATCGACTCGACGGCGCGTCGCGTGCATTCGAATTCTCTGCGTTGCCCGGTCGTTCGCATCGGGTGCGCGCTCGATTTTCGGCTTACGGAAAGCGTTTGGAATTCGCGGCTCGAGCGTACGGGCAGCATTGCCGGCGGTGCGTCGGTTTGCGACTTCCGATGGTATGCCCATCGAGGGGCACCCTTCTTGGCCCCGACACTCTCGACGAACTCACGATCCTCAAAGAAACCTCTCAAACCGATGGTGGCTGCAGCAACGTGATACAAACGAAAGATCCGACGACAACCTTTCTTTTCGACGCGTCCTTGTCGACCGCGACCGCGGCAGACGGAGAGCGTCAAGCACGGGTCCCGATACCGAAGGGTCCCCTCACGCCGGACATGCTCGATAAAATGAATCGGTACTGGCGGGCTGCGAATTACCTATGCGTCGGTCAGATCTATTTATTTCAAAACCCTCTCCTGCGAGAACCGCTCAAAGCGGAGCACATCAAACCAACGCTGCTCGGGCATTGGGGCACATCGCCCGGACAAAACCTGATCTACGTTCATCTAAACCGCCTGATCGTCGAGCGCGGTGCGAACGTCATCTATATTTCTGGCCCGGGGCACGGCGGTCCATCGCTCAACGCGAATTCGTACCTCGAGGGCTCGTACACCGAAGTCCACCCGGAGATCACGCACGACGAGAACGGTCTGCGATTGATGTTCCGGCAATTCTCGACGCCGGGCGGCGTCCCGAGCCACTGCGGGCCGCACGTGCCGAACTCGATGCACGAGGGTGGAGAACTCGGATACTCGCTTATTCACGCCTTCGGCGCTGCCTTCGATAATCCGGATCTCATCGTCGCCTGCGTGATCGGCGACGGCGAGTCGGAAACGTGCCCGCTTGAGGGAAGTTGGAAGTCCGTCAACTTCCTCAACCCCGTCCGCGACGGAGCCGTCCTCCCGATCCTGCATCTCAACGGATACAAGATCTCCGCGCCGACGGTGCAAGGGCGGACGAGCGACGAGGATTTGAAGGCGCTCTATATCGGACGCGGCTACCATCCGTATTTCGTCGAGGGCTACGACCCCGAGGCGGTCCATCAACTGCTCGCCGCAACGCTGGATGCGTGCTACGCGGAGATTCGCGCGATCCAGCATGAGGCGCGTACGAACGGCTTCAAAAAGCAACCGGTTTGGCCCATGATCGTCCTGCGCACATCGAAGGGCTGGACCTGTCCCAAAGAAGTCGATGGCATTCCGCTTGAGGGCACCTTCCGCGCACATCAGGTGCCGATCACGGCGGTCAAGGAGAACCCCGCCCATCTCGCGATCCTCGAAACGTGGATGCGGAGCTATAAGCCCGAAGAACTCTTCGACGAACGCGGCGCATTCATCGAGGAATTGGCGGGACTCGCACCGAGCGGGAATCGCCGCATGGGCGGTAATCCGCACGTCAACGGCGGCCGGGTGCTCTGCGCCCTCGAGCTGCCCGACTTTAACGACTACGCGCTCGACATTCCCGGGCCCGGTTGCGTAACGGCGGAAGCCCCGCGGAAGCTCGGTGAATTTTTCCGGGATATCTTCAAACTCAATCCGACGAACTTTCGCATGTTCTCACCCGACGAGACGAATTCCAATCGCTTGAACGCCGTCTTCGAAACGACGAAACGGACGTTCATGGCGGAGACGGTCTCGATCGATGACGATCTCAGTCCGGACGGCCGCGTCATGGAGGTGCTCAGCGAGCATTGTTGCCAGGGATGGCTCGAAGGCTACCTGCTGACCGGGCGCCATGGCATGTGGTCGTCCTACGAAGCGTTCGCGCAGGTCGTCGATTCGATGCTGACCCAGCACGCCAAATGGCTCGAACAATGCACGGAGTTTCCGTGGCGCAGACCCCTCGCCTCGCTCAACGTCTTCCTCACGAGCCACGTCTGGCGTCAAGATCATAACGGGTTCAGCCATCAGGCGACGGGCTTCGTCGACAACGCGCTGGCGCGCCGCAGCGAGACGATCCGGGTCTACTACCCACCGGACGGCAACTGCCTCCTGAGCGTCTTCGATCATTGCCTGCGCAGCCGCGATTACGTCAATATCGTCACCTGCGGGAAGCAGCCGCAACTTCAGTGGTTAACCATGGAAGAAGCGCGCGAACATTGTTCGCGCGGCGCTTCGACGTGGGCGTTTGCATCGAACGACGGCGGGGAAACACCGGACGTCGTGCTCGCGTGTGCGGGCGATATCCCGACGATCGAGATCTGCGCGACGTCGTGGCTCCTCCAGAAATACGTGCCCGGGATCAAGGTGCGGGTCGTCAACGTCGTCGACTTGACGGCGCTCATGAGGCCGGCCGATCACCCGCACGGCATGGATCCGATGTCCTTCGACGCGCTCTTCACGGAAGACGCACCGGTCATCTTCGCCTTCCACAACAATCGCTGGCTCATCCACACGATGGTTCACGGCCGTTCCAATGAAGCGCGCTTCCACGTGCGCGGCTACATGGATCGCGGCACGACGACCACGCCCTTCGACATGCTCGTGCTCAACGAAATGAGCCGTTATCACCTCGCCATCGCGGCGCTCGAGCACGTGCCGCGCCTGCGCGTACAGGCCGCGGACGCCGTAGCGATGTTCGAGCGCAAACTGTACGAGCATCACGGCTACATCCGAGAGCACTTGGCGGATATGCCGGAGATTCGGAACTGGCACTGGACGGCGGATTTGAGCGAACCGACGACTCCGGCGCTCGCAGCCAAGGGCCATCCGCGCGCCAAATTATTTACGGATAGCTAAGCGTGAAGGTACCGAGCATCGTCGCTCGCCTCACGGACGTGCGGGTAACGGCGTGATGGTGCGTCTCTACCTCGTTCGTCACGGCGAAACCGACTGGTCGCTTTTGGGCCGGCACACCGGCGAGAAGACGAGGCGCGCGCGCTGGTGCGCGTGCTCGAACCCATCGTATTTTCCGCGGTGCTGACCAGTCCGCGGTTACGCGCTCGGCGGACGTGCGAGTTGGCGGGGTTCGGCTCGGCAGCGCACGTCGAGCCGAACTTAGCGGAATGGGACTACGGCGACGACGAGGGACGACGTTCGGTCGACATTCGAAAAAAGCGACCGGATTGGAACATCTTTCGGGATGGTTGCCCTAACGGTGAAACGCCCGAGGCGATTTCCACGCGCGTCGATCGTCTCATCGCGCGCCTCTGCACGCGAGACGGAAACGTCGCGCTCTTTTCGCACGGACAATTCGGATGCGTCCTTGCCGCACGCTGGATCGGGTTGCCGGTGCTCGACGCGCAACACCTCTCGAACGACCCGGCCTCGCTCGGCATTCTGGGCTTCGACGCTCATCACCCTGACGTGCGGGTGATCGCGCTCTGGAACGCCGCTCCGGTAACGGCTTAATCCGGTGCACACGAATCGAGCGATCCGCGCGTTCGTTGCGGCCGGTGCCGTCGCCGCACTCCTGCCCGCGCGCGTCGGCGCCGAGTTGCCGCTGCCGGTCGCTACGGCGACTCCGGCCTCGGGTCCGAGTCCCGCCGCGAGCGCGCTTCCGGCGGCCGCGCCTGCGAATGCGAACGGTCTCTTCGGCGACTTGGGCGGGGGGCGCAGCGCGCTCGCCAAGCACGGGCTGTCGTTCAACGGCCGCCTCGTCAGCGAATTCGCGGCCAACGCGACCGGCGGCATTCCGCTTGGCGGAAATGCGGTAGACCGGGGTACCGCCCTCTCGACGGAGGCCGCCTTCGGTGTCGACGCTGATGTGGGAACGCTGACCCACAGCGGCGCCGGCATCGTTCACGTCCTCGTGACGACGCGCTTCGGGTCGAGCCTCTCCTCGACGGCGCTCGGAAACCTATTCTCCGTCCAAGAGATTTACGGCGACGGCCAAACGACGCGTTTCACGTACCTCGATTACGAGCAGCCCCTTTTCAAGAATAAGGTGAATCTGCTGATCGGCAAGATCAATCAGCAAAACGATTTCATCGCGGGCCCGTCGTACTGGGGCGGCGACCTCTATTGTTACTATCAGAACAACAACATCTGCGGGACGCCCGCAGGGATTCCCACGAACAACGGCACGACGCCGGTGGGCAGTGCCGGCTACGATTACTACCCCTCGTCGATGTGGGGCGCCCGCCTCAAACTCTCGCCGAACGAGAACCTCTACGTCGAAGTTGCCGCCTTACAAGTTAACCCGATCGTCAATTCGAACCGCGGCGGAGCGTATTTCGGGTTCTACGGCTCGACCGGCACGGAGCTACCCATCGAGGCGGGTCTGACCTTGCGCGACCGATCGGGCGCACCGTCCGGCGACATCCGCCTCGGCGGTTATTTCGATACGTCGAACGTCTTCAATTTCCGCAGTCACGAAACGTCGTTTCCCGGCTCCACGGCACCGGCGACGCTCACGTCGCTGCCGGTCACCTACGCTCGCGGGCGAAGCGGCGCTTACGTGCAGTTCGACCACATGCTCGACGGCGCTTCCGGGCCCGGCCGGCGCGGGACGGCGCTCTTCGCCGTCGCGGAATATAGCGATCCGAATACCGCACTCGTCAGCTCCTACTTCGACGGCGGGATCGTCCGGCACGGTACCTTCGCCAACCGCCCGGAAGACACGATCGCGCTCGGGTTCGCTACCGCAAATTACAATCCACGCTTACAGCGGGCGGAACGTCAGTTGCGGGCGAGCGGCTACGCGGTCCCCTACAACGGTTCCGAATCGGCAATCGAACTCAACTACGGTTGGCAGGCCTCGAAGTGGCTGATCGTGCGGCCCGGCGTCCAGTACGTCCTCAATCCGAGCGGCGAACTGACGAATCTGCCGGCCGGCATCGCCGTGCCCAAGAGCGCGCTCGTCTTCGGACTTGCGACGGACATCAACTTTTGACATGAACCAAATTCGCTACTGCATAGGTCGGCATCCGTGAAATTCACGATACCGAACGCCACACGTCTGTCCCTATACTTACGACACACGCCCCGCCCGCTGGAGTCGGACTCATGAAATTGGTCGAACGGCCGGCTCCGCCGGCGCCAAAAGGAACGGCCGCAACCGGCGCCTCGATGGGGTTCGTTCTGTACGCCGCGACTGCGGCCGCACTCGGCGGATTGCTCTTCGGCTACGACAGCGCCGTCATCAACGGTGCCGTCGGGGCGCTAAATCAACATTTCCGCTCCAATCCGACGACGCTCGGCCTCGCGGTCTCGTCGGCCCTCATCGGCGCCGCCGCCGGCGCGCTCCTCATTGGGCGCGTCGCCGACCGCTACGGCCGACTCCTGCCGATGCGCCTGGCCGCAGCGTTATTCGTGATCAGCGCACTCGGTGCGGGTTTCGCGAATTCCCTGCTGGCGTTGTCGTTGTTTCGCATCGTCGGAGGCATCGGCGTCGGCATCGCGTCGGTGATCGCGCCGATGTACATCGCGGAGATCGCACCGGCCGAGATCCGCGGTCGCCTCGGTTCCCTTCAGCAGTTGGCCATCGTCCTCGGCATCTTCATCTCGCTGCTCGTCGACTACGCGCTTGCCGCCGCGGCCGGCAGTGCGACGTCGCCTTGGCTGTTCGGAATCGATGCGTGGCGCTGGATGTTCATCGTCATGCTCGTGCCGGCGCTCGTCTACGGCTTGCTCTCCCTGACGATTCCGGAATCGCCGCGTTACCTCGTCGGACAGAAGAAGATTCCTGAAGCGACCGAGGTTCTGCGCCGCCTTCTCGGAAGCAAAGCGCTCGATACGCGACTTGCGGAAATCCAGGAATCGCTGCGGACCGGGACGGCCGCTACCTGGCGCGACTTGCGCGGATCCGCGATGGGCCTGCTGCCGATCGTTTGGGTCGGCATCGGACTGTCGATCTTCCAGCAGTTCGTCGGCATCAACGTAATCTTTTACTACTCGACCGTCCTCTGGAACGCCGTCGGTTTTTCGGCACACGACGCACTGCTGATCTCGGTGATCACAAGCGTCGTCAACATCGTCTCGACCTTGGTTGCGATCGCGTTGATCGACAAAATCGGTCGCCGCGCGCTCCTGCTCATCGGCTCTGCCGGCATGGCGCTGACCTTGGGAGTGCTCGCGGTCGTATTCGGCAACGCGCCGCTCAACGCCGCGCACCAGCCGTTCCTCGATCACACGAGCGGTTTGACGGCGCTCTGGGCGGCCAACCTCTTCGTCGTCGCGTTCGCGGTCTCGTGGGGGCCGGCCGTCTGGGTCCTGCTCGGCGAAGTGTTCTCCAATCATATCCGCGCGGCGGCCCTCTCGCTCGCGGCCGCGGCGCAGTGGGTCGCGAACTGGGTGATCACGGTGACGTTTCCGACCTTGCAGCATTTAGGTCTCGGCATCGCCTACGGCGCCTATACCGCCTTCGCGATCCTCTCGTTCCTCTTCGTGCTGCGTTTCGTCAAGGAAACCAAAGGAACGGAACTCGAGTCCGTGCGGAATTAGCGTGCTGCTCGTCGGCGATATCGGCGGAACCACGACGCGCCTCGCCCTGGTGTCGAAGGAGTCCGGACCGCGCAAATTCGTCACCGAGCGCGAGTACCGCAACGTCGACTTCCACGGACTCGAGCCGATAGTCGAGGCGTTTCTCGCCTCGAGCGGCACTCGCCCGACGTCCGCCGCGTTCGACGTCGCCGGACCCGTCATCGACGGGCACGTTCACTTGACGAACCTGCTTTGGAATTTGGACGAGACCGCACTTGCCGGGAGCCTGCATCTCGAACGCGTGACGCTACTCAACGACCTGCGAGCGATCGCCCACGCCGTTCCCCACCTGTTGCCCGAAGAGACGGCGGAGGTCAATGCCGGAGCTGCCGTATCGAAAGCGCCGCTCGCCGTGCTTGCGCCCGGAACCGGGCTCGGCGAGTCGTTCTCCATTTGGACCGGTACGGAGTATCTCGCGTGCGCCTCGGAAGGTGGCCACGTCGACTTCGCGCCGACGAACGCGATGCAAGTCGAGTTGTGCGCGTTTCTCAGCGATCGCTTTCGCCACACCGCCTACGAGCGCGTCTGCTCCGGATCGGGTCTGCCGGACGTCTACGATTTCGTGCGGTCGCGCGATCCCTCGTCTGAAAGCGCGGCGTTCCGGGCGAAACTCGAGGCGGCCCAGGACCGCACGCCGACGATCCTCGAAGCGGCCTTGAGCGACGGCGATCGCAATCCGCTCGCCGCCCAAACGTTGCGGATCGTCATCGACGTGTGGGGTGCCGAGGCGGGTAATCTCGTGCTCAAGTTTATGGCCACGGGCGGGATCTATCTGGCGGGCGGCTTGCCGCCGCGGCTCGTGCCGCAACTTCAGGACGGTGCGTTCATGCGGGCCTTTGCGGCCAAGGGGCGGTTCGCGAATCTCTTGCGGAGCGTGCCGGTGCGCATCGTCGTCGTCAACGCGGCGCTGCTCGGGGCGGCGATCTACGGCTTGGAGCTCGTCGCCGACTGAGCCGACGGCGGCGCGGGGTGGACCTCGACGTGCCCGCCAAACTCGTAGCGTAGCGCCGAAAGCAGTTTGTTCTGGAAGTCCGCGTCGCCGCGCGAACTGAACCGCGCGTACAGCGCGTTCGTCAGGACCGGGATCGGCACACCTTCGTCGATCGCCGCCTTGATCGTCCAGCGCCCCTCACCCGAATCGGAGACGCGCCCCGCGAAATGCGCGAGTCGCGGGTCCTTGATCAGAGCGGAAGCGGTCAGATCGAGTAACCACGAAGCGATGACGCTCCCGCGTCGCCAGACTTCGGCGACTTCTGCCAAATCGATGTCGAACTGGTAGTGTTCGGGATCGCGGAGCGGCGTCGTTTCCGCGTTAGCGGCTCGGGTCTGCTTGCCGACGTTTGCTTCGCGCAAGATACTCATGCCCTCGGCATACGAAGCCATCATCCCGTATTCGATGCCGTTATGCACCATCTTCACGAAGTGGCCCGCGCCGTGCGGTCCGCAGTGCAGGTAGCCGAGTTCCGCCGTGCCTCGATGCGGCGGACGCCCCGGCGTGGGATCGATCGAGCCGATTCCGGGCGCGAGGGTGCGAAAGATCGGATCGAGATGGGTGACGGTCGCGTCGGACCCGCCGATCATCATGCAGAAGCCGCGCTCGAGACCCCAGACGCCGCCGCTCGTGCCGACGTCGACGTACTCGATGCCCTTGGCCGTCATCTCCTGCGCGCGCCGAATGTCGTCGACGTAATACGAGTTTCCGCCGTCGATGAGCATATCGCCGCGGTCTAAGAGCGGTACGAGCTCGGCGATCATCGTATCGACGACCGCAGCCGGCACCATGAGCCAGATGGCGCGCGGCCGGGCCAGCTCTTTGACGAATTCGGCAACCGTACTTTTGCCGACCGCCCCTTCATCGACGAGCTCCTTGAGCACGTCCGGCTTGCGCGCGTAGACGACGCACTGGTGACCGCCTTTCATGAGGCGGCGCGCCATGTTCGAACCCATTCGGCCGGTGCCGATCATTCCGAGTTGCACGAAGAGTCTCCTTACGCGATCGATTGCGATATGGGCCGAGTTGCCGATGCAACGGGTGTTTCTGCAGGTTGCGAGAGCGGGAGCCAGTGGCGGCCATCGCACGCCGGCATCGCCTCGGCTGCGGCGGGCCCGTCGCTGCCCGGCGCGTAGCCCGCCGGTGCGTCCGTCGAGGAGCTCCAATCGTCGATGATCGGCTGCAGGGGTGCCCAGCTGGCGTCGATCATATCGTCTCGCTGGAAGAGTAACCGATTATCGGTCATGCAGTGATAGAGCAGCGTTTCGTAACCGACGCTCGGTTTTTCTTCGAAAGATTTGTCGTAGGCGAAGACGCTGCGCACCGGACCGACTTGCATCAGCGGCCCCGGCGCCTTCGCGTGGAACGCCGTGACGATGCCGGGCTCGGGCGCGATTTCGAGGGTGAGGCTATCGTCCGATGCCTGACCGGCCATGTCGGAAAACGCCAGCGCCGACGGCCGAAACGAAATGGCGATGGTCGTCAGATGACGCGCGAGCCGCTTGCCGGTACGCAGGTAGAACGGCACGCCGCGCCAGCGTTCGTTGTCGATGTGGATGCGAAGGGCGACGTACGTTTCGGTGAGCGTCTTGGGATCGACGCGATGCTCGTCGCGGTACGCGAGAACGCTCTCGCCTCGGGAAGAACCGGCGTCGTACTGGCCGCGCACGGCGTCCGCGGCCGCGAGCGGGCGAATCGCCTTCAGCAGCTTCACCTTTTCGTCGCGCACGACTTCGGCGTCGAAGGTGCGCGGCGCGTCCATGGCAATCAGGGTGACGAGACTGAAGAGATGGTTCGGCACCATGTCGCGGAGCGCGCCGGTCGGTTCGTAGAAAGCGCCGCGGCGTTCGACCCCGATCGCTTCGGCCGCGGTGATCTGGACGTTATCGACGAACTCGCGGCGCCACATCGGATCGAAGAGGCCGTTCCCGAAGCGCAGCGCCATGATCCCTTGGACGGGTTCCTTACCGAGGTAATGATCGATGCGAAAGACCTGCCGCTCCGCGGCGACGTTCAAGATCCGTGCGTTGAGTTTCCGTGCCGACTCGAGATCCTTGCCGAAGGGCTTCTCGATGACGATGCGTCGAAACGCGCCGCCGGATTCTGCAAGGAGACCCGCCGCGCCCAGACCTTCGACGATCGTACCGAAGAATCGCTGGGAGACCGCCAGATAAAAGATAACGCCGCGGGCCCGGTCCTCGTTCAGTCGAACTTTGAGCTTCGCGTAGTCGGCCGCGTTCGTGAAGTCGAAAACGACATAGTCCAGCCGCTTCGTTACCCAGGCCCACGCAGCGGGATCGATCCGGTCGGGATGAAATTCCGCGCTCGCATCGCCGACGAAGCTCTCCATCTCGCTCGAAAGTTCGGCGCGCCACGTTTCCGCGGTGCGCTCGTTGTGATCGGCGCCGACGATCTGCAAGCCGTCGTCGAGGAGGCCGCTGTTCGCGAGATTATAGAATGCCGGCATCAGGAGCCGTTTGGTGAGATCGCCGACGGCGCCGAACACGACGATCGTGCAGGGCGGCGCCGGCGTAGCAGACGTCACGCCGGCACGCGCGGCGAGCTCGCGCGCTCCATGGCGGCGGTATACTCGCCGCGCAGCGCCGCCCGATCGCAGCGAGCCCGGTGAGCGAGCGAGAGTTGTGCGGCCTCGCGGTTTGCCTCGTCGCCGTGCCAGATCTTCAAAGCCGGATATTGCAGTGCGCGTCCGAACGAGAATGCAAGTGGCCACGGTGCGTGCGACGTCGCGAGCTTGGCCTCCAGGTTCATCGCGTTCAAACGGGCCGAGGCAAGCTCGCCGGATTGTCCTCCCGATAAGAAGGCGATGCCCGCGACGGCCGCGGGAACCACGCGCGACAAGCAGGTTACGGTGGCGTCGGCCACGGCTCCGTCCCGTGCTTGGGTCGTGCAGCTCGATCCGGGAAGCACCATGTTCGGCTTCAGAATCATTCCTTCCAGCATCACGCGCTGTTCGAAAAGTTGCGCGAAGACTTCGTGCAGAACGCGCTCGGTGATTTCGGCGCACCGTTCCATGGTGTGATCTCCGGCCATCAGCACTTCCGGCTCGACGATCGGCACGATTCCGGCCTCTTGACAGAGCCCGGCATAGCGCGCGAGCGCCTGCGCGTTGGCCGAGACGCAGCCGCGGCTCGGCATGCCATCGCCGATGGAGAAGACGGCCCGCCACTTGGCGAAGCGCGCGCCGAGCGAGAAATAGTCGCGGAGGCGATCGCGCAGGCCGTCGAGCCCCTCGGTGACTTTCTCGCCGGGATGCCCGGCGAGTTGCTTTGCGCCGATGTCGACCTTGATGCCCGCGACAAGATCGGCTGCGCGTAAGGTTTCGACGAACGGCGTGCCCCCATTCCCCTTTTGTCGAAGGGTTTCGTCATACACGATGACGCCGCTGATGCACGTGCTCAGTTGCGGCGTGGTTACCAGCAATTCCCGATACGCACATCGGGCCTCATAGGTTTGCGGTATACCGGCCTCGGCGAAACGCCGATTGCAGGTACCGTCGCTCTCATCCATCGCCAAGATCCCCTTGCCGTCGGCGACGAGCTTGCGCGCCATGTCGTTGAGATCTCGGGCGCTCATGTGGCGCCTCCGGAGAACTGCTCGTTGAATGCGTCGATCCGCCGCTGCGGGATTCCAGCTTCGAGCAATCGTGCCGCGAGCGCACCGCGCGATGCAGGCGGCGTGACGAAGATGAAGGGCGCGCGCGTTTGATCGGTGCGAATCGAACATCGGCCGGCGGCCGCCGGAACCAGAACCGTCTGGTATTTCTGCAGCGCGACCGTCGTGCCGGCGGACGTGATTTCCATCGGATGCTCCAGCGACATCAAGATTAGGGGACGGTCGTGGGTCGCAAGGGATGCCGCTTCCGCAGTTGCGACGATGCGCTCGACGACGAACCGCGGATCGGCGATCAATGCCGTGCGGTCCAGGCCCTCGTACCGGTAGGGGATTTGCGCCAAAATCGATTCGCCGCCGGCACGATAGTTCAGGACGTCGCCGGCTTTGCGCACGTTCAATTCGCGTGGTTTTCCGTCGAGCCCCATACGGTTCCAGTCGAACATGCGGTACGTGAGATCGCTCGTCTGCTGGGTTTCGAAGACGGCGACGCCAGGACCAATCGCGTGAACCAAGCCGGCCGGCGCATACACGGTGTCTCCTGCCTTCACCGGGACCTTCCGAAGGATCTCCGCGAGCGTCCCGTCGGCGACGCGGCGTTCGTACTCCCCGCGCGACGTATCGCGCGTCCAACCCACGACGAGTTGCGCCCCAGGTCGTGCATCGATGACGTACCAGCACTCGGTTTTACCGAAAGGTTGACCTTCCACGCGCCGGGCATACGCATCGTTCGGATGCACCTGCACCGACAGCCAGTCGTGCGCGGTGATGATCTTGGTCAAGATCGGAAAGACGCGCGAGGGATCGAGGTTCCCGAGGAGCCGTGCCTGCAGCCGCCCGCGCAACGTCGCGACCGTCGAGCCCTCGAGCGTACCGTTGGCCACGGCGTTGTCATCCCAGCATTCCCACGACTCGCCGAGTTTGGCACTCGGGTCTCCGTGCTTGCCGTACGCGGCGACCAATTCGCCACCGCCCCACACCGCAGGCGTGAGCTTGGGATCGAGGTGCCACGGATACATCGCCGCGTCCGTCATGCGCGTGCCGCCGTCGCATCCGGCAATTCGCGAGCTGGCGATTCGAAGAGCGCGGCATAGGTGTGGCGGGCAACCATGAGATTCTCCTGGGAGACGATGACGTGCGTGCGAACGCCGGCGCCGTCGGCAGAAACGATCGCCGCGCCGGCGTCATTCCGCTCGGGGTCGAGCGCGACGCCGAGGTGTGCGAGCCCCTGGGCGATCTCCCAGCGCACGGGCGCCGCACGTTCGCCGATCCCGCCGGTAAAGACGAGCGTATCGAGTCCGCCGAGCACGGCGGCGAGCGCACCAATATATTTTTTCGCCTGGTAGACGAAGAGCTCCACCGCCTCGCCTGCGGCCGCGTCGTCGGCACGCCGCTCGAGAAGCGTCCGCATGTCGGCGCTGATTTGTGAAACGCCAAGCAGACCGCTGCGGTCCGTCACGAGGTCATCTAACTCACGCGACGTGTACCCTCGCTCGCGCAAGAGATAAAGCAAAACGCCTGGATCGAGATCGCCCGGCCGCGTCCCCATCATGAGGCCGCCGAGCGGGGTGAGCCCCATCGTGGTATCGACCGATCGACCGTCTCGTACGGCGGCGAGGCTCGCGCCGTTGCCGAGGTGCGCGACGATCATCCGGCCACGCGTGCCTTCGGGACCTAGCGCACGAACGATCGACTCGTACGAAAGGCCATGGAATCCGTAGCGGCGCACGCCCTCCGCCCACAGTTGCCGCGGCAACGGCAGACGCTGCGCGACCGCAGGCATGCGGTGATGGAATGCCGTGTCGAAACAGACGATTTGCGGAAGCCCGCCCGACGCGCTCTCGATCTCGCGAATCGCGGCGAGCGCTGCCGGGAGATGGAGCGGATCGAACGGAACGAGTGCGGTCAGTGCGGTCAACAACTGCGCGGTCACGCGTTCCGGCGCTTCGTGGACGGGACCGCCGTAGACGAGCCGGTGCCCGACCGCATCGATGGGCACGCCGAGGTCGTGCAATGCCGCGAGGACGACCCCCACCGGCGACGCATCTCCGAGCGGTCTGCGTGTCTCGCGAGTTGCGGAACCACGATGGTCGCGAATCGAGAGCGCGGCTTTCGGCGTAGCGAGCCCCTCGACCGCGCCTTCGAGAACGAGGTGTTCGCCGGCCTCGCCGACGGCGTAGGCGGCGATCTTGAGTGACGACGATCCCAAGTCGATGCTGAGAATGTGTCGCAGGCTTCGCCTTTCGCCGGACGCGCCGCTCATGCGGGCCGGCTTTCGCGAAAAAGCGAAGCGCCATCAATGACATCCATTTGGGCGGCCGTAAACGTCAGCACGGGCTCACGCATCGACGATAGCAGGTTCCTTGACCGCAACGCTATCAGGGTTTTTCACGATAGCCGCTCGCGACTAAAACCCGTATTCTAAAGTCTCTGCCGTTTTGGCGGCTCACCGGAGGAACGGACGTTTGCGCTCACAGCTCTCGAATTCAAATGTTACGACGGCCATCCGAGAGCACTTGGCGGACATGCCGGAGATCCGGAACGGGCCCGCAGCCAAGGGCCATCCGCGCGCCAAAATTTTTACGGATAGCTAATCGTGATGTTACTCGTCGTCTTCGATCTCGATGGCACACTCGCGCCGAGCAAATCTGCGATCGACGCGGAGATGGGAACGCTGCTGACCTCGCTGCTTGCCGTCGTGAAGGTTGCGATCATCTCCGGCGGCGCCTTCCCGCAATTCGAGAAGCAAGTTCTCGCCCATCTGCCGACGCCCGACCATCTCGATCGACTATCGATTCTGCCGACCTGTGGGACGAAGTTCCTCGCGTTTGAGACGAGCTGGCACGAGCTCTATTCCGAAGATCTCACCAAAGCGCAGCGGCAAAAGATCGTCGGCGCACTCAACGATGCCGTAGCGGCAACCGGCTTTGCGGCGAAAAAAATGTGGGGCGCATCGATCGAAGATCGGGGCAGTCAGATCACCTACTCCGCACTCGGTCAAGAAGCGCCACTCGATGAGAAGACAAAATGGGATCCGGATTTTGCGAAACGGAAGAAGATCAAAGCCGCTCTCGACGCATCACTTCCGGATTTTTCCGTTCGTTTGGGCGGATCGACGTCGATCGACGTCACGCTGCCCGGCATCGACAAGGCGTACGGGATCCGCAAGCTGCGCGATATCCTGAACGTTCCGATTCGCGACATGCTCTACGTGGGAGACGCCTTATTCCCCGGCGGAAACGACGCGCCGGCGCGGGATACCGGGGCCACGTGCATCCAAGTCCGAGATCCCGATGAAACGAAGCGCGTGATCGAAACCGCGATCGCTTTCCTCGCCCATTTTCCTTCGGTAGCTTGACGTCCGAGCGTGTCGAGAAAACCGCTCGTCGTGGCGAACTGGAAGATGCACAAAATCATCCCGGAGGCCGTCGCTTTCGTGCGCGAGCTTCTCGGGTTCGAGCCGAATTTCGGGCTCGTCGACGCGGTCATCTGTCCGCCATTTACCGCGCTTGCCGCCGTGCGCGACGCCCTAGGCGAGAGTCCGGTCGAACTCGGCGCGCAGACCATGTGGTATGCCGAACGCGGCGAGTTCACAGGCGCGATCTCGCCGCTGATGCTGCTCGACTGCGGAGTGCGCTTCGTCATCCTCGGACATTCCGAGCGGCGTCGCTTCTGCTGCGAGCTCGACGCGGCGATCAATCGAAAAGTTCGAACGGCGCTCGCGCACGGAATGACGCCGATCGTTGCGGTCGGCGACAGCGCGGCCGAGCATGAGGCGGGGCTCACCCAGGCACGCGTTATCGCGCAAACGTGTGCGGCGTTCGATGGAATGAGTGCCGCCGATGTCGCCCGCTGTGTCGTGGCATACGAGCCGATCTGGGCGATCGGCACGGGTGCGAGCGATCGTCCGGAAGACGCGAACGCGGTGCTGGGCGTGATACGCGGAGCAGTCGCAGGACTCGAACGAACCCGCATCCTTTACGGTGGAAGCGTCGAACCCACCACTATTGAGAAGCTGATGGTTCAGCCGCACATCGATGGCGCGCTCGTCGGCGGCGCGGGGCTCGAAGCGCGCTCCTTCGCGGCGCTCCTCGCAAGCGCGCACGGTTAAACGCCAAGTCGATATCGGAGAGCTAAGCGCGCGTATATTGAGCGGTAGTGAGGGTTCGGAACGTTCTTGCGGGGACGGGATAGTGCGCGCGGCCGAAGGTGAAGCGCGGTCCCACGATCATCGCGAGGTAGGCGCCGATCGCCAGTACGGCGACGGCGACCACGACGCCATGCCATCGTTTCATTGCGGGCATCTCCCGGCTGTCGTCAAAAGTTCGCGTCGGTTACGGAACGACGGGCGCGTGCATATCGGGTTTTTCGAGGCCGGCCGTGGTCAGGATGTCTCTCGCGTGTTCGGCTTCGGCGTGTGAACCATGTGCGACGACTAAGAATTTTCCAGCTTTGATCGCCGTCTCGTAATGCACCATGCTGTCGTGCGGTACGCCGATTCCGACGAGGCCCGCGCCGATCGCCCCAAGCGCGCCGACGGTAACGGCTCCTTCGAGTGCGGCGACGATCGCCGTGACGAGTGGGCCCGCGGCAACGAGCGGTCCGATGCCCGGAACGACGAAGAAGGCGGCGCCGAAAAAGAGGCCCCAGATGCCGCCCCAAAAGGCACCATTCGCGCCCCACGAACGCATGCGGTCGCCCGTGTTATAGAAGCCGACGACGTCCTCTTCGCTATGGTAGTCGGCGCCGATGATCGAGAGCTTACGCATGTCGAAGCCACCGTGCTGGAGCGCTTTGACCGCGGTGTCGGCTTGGCTGTGATCGGCGTATACGGCGACGGCCGTACCGGTGGATTGTGCTGTTTGCATGAGTTGTCTACTTTCGAATGGAGTTATGTCGCTATTTAGGCTGGCGGAGTAAAGGCTTAAAATACCGCTACGCTCTCCGCAACGGGAAGGACGAACGATTCCGTATCGCCGATCGGGATCGAACCGGCTGCTTTCACGAAACGACTGCGATAGTGACTGAAGAAGACGCCGATGAGGAGGCCCCACAGGGCGTGCCCGAAGAACTCGGATCCCTGTTCGTTTCGTGATAGCGCCCAGGTCGGCGGGGTGAGACCGAGCGCCGGCATGACGATCTCGTGTGCGCCGATCCAGATCGCGATGCCGAAGACGACGCCGGTCCCAAGGGCGACGATCGGAAAAAATTCGACGAGCGCCCCATACGCGACGCCCGAGAGAATGCTAAAGGCGAAGTGAATCACGTACGAGACCCACACCCGGCGTCGGCACGTGCGTGAACAGAGAGACGAGTATCATCGGTTCGGGAATCCGACCGACTTCGCGCGGTGGCCACGGGACTTCCCAGCCGAGCTTGAACCATGCGCCGAAGAGGCCTCCAATCGCGCCGGCCACGATGGCGGCGCCGGGATGCTTGCGCGGGAAATGGATCATCGCACGAGCGTAGCATTCGGTCCACACGCCGACTATCGTTGAAAACCCCGATAGCGTGGTTCGCGCTTTGTAACGATTCCGTGTCGGCCGATGGAAGCGGGCCGCAACGCGGGCAATCAATTCGCTTCGATTGTGACTTTCGGTTTTATCGAGCATGCTTTTGATGTGATCTTGAACCGTCGACGACGTGATCGAGAGCGCATTTGCGATGTAATCGAGCGAACGGCCGTCGAGGAAGAGCGTCAGTACCTGGGTTTCACGGGGCGAGATCCGGTAGCGGAGCGCGACGCAGGTCAGCGAGTTCGTCGTTGGTTGCGCGATCGACGTGAACCCCGATGAAGAGCCCGGCCGGCCCGAGCATCGGGTGCGTTCGCACGACGAGGAACGGAACCGGTTTCGCGATCCCCGGAGTGTTCTCGGTTTCGCTCGTGCAAGAAGCGGTTAGGTGCCGTACCGTCTCCTCGAGGAGAATAGGCAGACGTGGCGCTATTTTCGGGCGGCCGGCGCGCGCGCTCGACGTTATCGTACCGGACGACGGATCGCTCGTGGTCATAGAGAACGTCGGCAACTCGGTCTGCTGGGCACGCTTCGATCTCCGCGAACGTGCGGACCGAAAGCCACGACAAGCCGGCGAAGTGTCCGCACATGTTCGCTGCGTCGGATTCACTACTCGTGAATAAAATCGATCTCTTGCCGTACGCGGATTTCGATGTAGACGCATGCATCGCGCAAACAAAGAGAGCGCCGGTTGCCCGAGCGCCCTCTCGTCCTACCTACTTTTTCGAAGCAGGCGTCGGTGGAATGAATTTTGCAGCGAGTAGCAGCACGAATCCGAAGATTACGTCGAACAACGGAAGATTACTCGGATGCAAAGTTGTAATCGGGTGCGTGTTGTTCCATTCTGTCAGTGCGCTAATGACGAAAAACGTCGGCGACATAATGTAGCAATACGTGCGCAATGGAATCAAATTTAGGCATATAACTTTTCCTTCCATTAGCGCTTGGGCTGCGTACATATCATCGCGTGCAGTTTCCCAATGTCAAACCGCATACATCGAACCCGCTGCGACGACTACGAATGTGATTCGTTGCTAAGAATCGCTTGCAACCACCGTCTCGTCAATGCACGCTCGCAAAATGAACCCGCGAAGCAATCGTCGGTACGATTGGATTCGCGCTGCACGCAAGCTGAAGGCGAGCACCAATTTCTTCGCCGTCTGTTGTTCACCGTTCGTGCCCCGCTTCGCGCCGGCAAAGTCGAGGACAACGCGCGATGCGACGTCGCCGCGTTCGAGAGCTGCGAGAGCTCGATGTCTGCCTTAACCTCGCCGGCAGCGGCGAGTGCGAAACACGCGGCCATGTCCTCACGCGTCCCAACGAACGCTGACACATTTCGCAACGACGTCGAACAGCGGAATCGGAAAGTCGCCCGGCGGAAGTCCGACGAGGACGCACGTGCCGCGGCGCCGTGATCAGCACGCCGTGTGCGCCGCCTCCGGTTGCCTTGAGGACGTCCGCGACCGGATCGCCGTCCTTTGCGTTGACCGTTGCGTCCGCACCGTCGCCGTCGGCTGCGTGAACGTCGGTCAAGACTTCTTGACAACAAGCAGTTTGCCGACCGCTTCGACGACCGCGGCTTGCATGGTACCACCCATGAAACTCCTCGTTTCGTTGTGTTGAAGTGTCGGTGAAGCCGAACGCTCAGGCGGCGGCTTTGCCGAGGCCTTTGACGGCTTCGATCATTTGTCCGAGAACGGCGGCCGCATCGCCGTAGACCATGAAGGTGTCCGGCGCGTAGAACAAACCGTTGACCACGCCGCTATAGCCTTTGCCTTGACCGCGCTTGACGACGTACGTCTTCTTCGCTTTGTCCGCATCGAGAATCGGCATGCCGTAGATGGGCGATGTCTTATCGCTGCGCGCGGCGGGATTCACGACATCGTTCGCGCCGATGACGAGCACGATGTCGGTCGTTGCGAACTGGTCGTTGATCTCGGCGAGCTGAACGATCATGTCGTACGGCACACCGGCCTCGGCAAGTAGCACGTCCATTTGACCCGGCATGCGCCCCGCGACCGGATGAATCGCGAACTTGACGCTGACGCCCGCCGCCACCAGCAGCTTGACGAAGTCGTAGAGCTTCTGTTGCCCTTGCGAGACCGCAAGGCCGTAGCCGGGAACGATGATGACGCTCTTTGCATACCGCATGTCGATCGCAGCATCGCTCGCCTGGACGGGTTTTTCTTCGCCGTGGATCGCGCTCGATTTTTGACCCGTCTTCGCACCGAAGTGCTTGAAGAGCACGTTGAACACCGTGCGATTCATGGCTTGTGCCATCAGCACGGTGAGTAACGTACCGGCCGCGCCGACGACCATGCCCGCGATCATCAGCGCCGGATTCCCTAAAACGTACCCCTCGAGCCCGACGGCGACACCGGTCGCGGCGTTGTAGATCGAGATGACGACGGGCATGTCGGCACCGCCGATCGGCAGCGTTAACAAGATGCCGAACACGAGCGCGCAGCCGAAGAAGAGCGAAATCAAACCGGGCAGCGGGAGCAGCAACGGGCCGCCCGCCACGGCGACGACGATGGCGGCACCGACCACGAGCGTCGCGAGTATCACCGCCACGTTGAGCAGCTGCTGGCCGCGGAATTGCAGCGGCGCTTTGAGGATGCGGCCGAGCTTGGCCCATGCGATCACCGAACCGGATAGCGAGATCGCGCCGATCAAAGCACCGAAGAGCGTGACGACCAGTTGCGTCGTGCCGTTCGCGCGACCGCCGAACAATTCGACACCGGCGATTGCTGCGGCGGCACCGCCGCCCATCCCGTTGTAGATCGCGACCATCTCCGGCATCGCCGTCATCTTGACGGTCTTGCCGCTCCACCACGCAAGCGATCCGCCGATCGCCATCGCCAAGACGGCGAGGCCGAGATTCACGAAGAGATGCGGCTGTGCGGCCACGTCGACGTTAAAGCAGTAGAGAAATGCGGCAATCACGGCGGCCAACATGCCGACGCCCGCAACGCGAATGCCGGAGGCCGCCGTAGCCGGTGACGACATCCGTTTGAGTCCATACATCAGGAGAAACGCGGCCACGAAGCCGGTAACGGCAATGATCGTTTGCGAGATGAGGGATAGCATTGAGATTACGCTTTCTTCGCGTGGTGCACGGTGTGTCGACGCTTCGCGTGATGCGGTTTCGCATCGTCGCCGGACTTGAACATCTCGAGCATCCGCACGGTCACAGCGTAGCCGCCGGCAACGTTACCGGCGCCGAGCAGTACCGCGATGAAGCCGATCGATTGCTCGAGCGCGTCCGTCGCGTTGAGGAGAACGAAGAGACCGCCGACCACGACGATGCCGTGGACGAAGTTCGACCCCGACATCAGCGGCGTGTGCAGAATTGCCGGAACGTTGCCGATGATCACCCAGCCGGCAAACGCCGCAAGCATGAAAATGTAGGCGCCGGCGAACACGTTGACCGTCATCTGAGAATCCATGAGCAGCTCCGTTCAGGCCACTTTCGCGGCGGATTTTGCGGCGTGGTGGTGGACGGCTTTGTCGTACATGGCACCGGCGTGGGTGAGTACGGTCTTCGAGAGAACCTCATCGCTCCAGTCAATTTCGATAATATTATTTCTGAGGATCAGCGCGAGAAAATTGTACTGATTGTGCGAGTAGAGATTGCTCGCGTCGTCGCCGAGCAGCGAGGGCACGTTGAGCGGAGCGACGATCGTCACGTTGCCAACCTTCACCGTTTCGCCCGGCACGGTGTCATCGCAATTGCCGCCACCTTCCGCCGAGAGATCCACGATCACGGCACCGGCCTTCATGCCGGAAACCTGCGCGTTGCTGATCAGTTTGGGCGACGGCTTGCCGGGAATCGCGGCCGTCGTCACGATGAGATCGGCGGCCTGAATATGTTTCGTGAGCACTGCAGCGACCGTGGTCTTTTCCGCGGGTGTCAGCTCGCGCGCATAGCCGCCCTTTCCGCTTGCATCTACACCGGTATCGACGAACGTCGCGCCGAGTGACAGCGCCTGTTCCGCCGTATCCGGGCGAACGTCGTAGCCCTCGACTGCGGCTCCAAGACGATGCGCCGTGGCGATGGCCTCGAGTCCGGCGACGCCGAGACCCATGACCAGAACCTTGGCTGGCCCGAGCGTCCCCCCGGCCGTGGTCATCTTCGGAAGGACGCGGTTCATGTGCGTCGTGCCGAGTTGCACCGCATAGTAGCCCGCGAGTGCCGATTGACTCGAGAGCGCGTCCATCGCCTGCGCCCGCGAGATGCGCGGAATTCGCTCCATGGCGAAACATGTAATTTTGCGCTCGAGCAGCTCGTGCACCAACCGTTTCTCGTGGTCGGCATAAATGAACGAGAGCAAAATTGCGCCCTCTTTCATCTCGCCGATGACCTCGAGCGCCGGCGGTTGCACGCACAACACCACGTCGGCACTGGCGACGAGCGACTTGCGGTCGTCGACGAAAGCAACGTCGGTGTAGGCGGCATCAGGAATATCGACGGCATCGCCGGCGCCTGACTGAAGATGTAACTTGGCACCGAGTTTGATCAGCTTCGGTGCAACCGCAGGGACGAGCGCGACGCGGCGCTCGTGGGACTGGGTCTCTTTGAGGACCGCGATGTTGACGAACATTATCCGTCCAGGATGACTTTGAGCGCGCCGGTCGTTGCCGCGTGCCCGAATGCATCGTACGCGGCGATGATGTCCGCGAGCTTGAAGTGGTGCGTGATCAGTTTTTTAGGATCGATCTTGTTAGCGCGCATCATCTTCAAAAGTGTCGGGGTACTCACCGTGTCGACGAGCCGTGTCGTTATCGCGATGTTGCGATCCCAAAGCTGCTCGAGATGCAGCGTGACCGGCTTTCCGTGAACGCCGATGTTCGCGATGTGTCCGCCGGGTGCGACGATCTGCTCGCAGAACTCGAAGGTCGCCGGAATGCCGACCGCCTCGATCGCCGTGTCGACACCGACGCCGTGCGTGATCTCCATGATCGTCTCGCGGGCTTTTTTCCCGTCCGTGCTGTTGACGATGCTCGTGGCGCCAAAACGCTTCGCGATATCGAGGCGCTTCTGGTCGAGGTCGACCATGATCACCTCGGCGGGCGAATAGAACTGCGCCGTCAACAACGCCGCAAGTCCGATCGGGCCAGAGCCGACGATCGCGACGGTCTTGCCGGGTGCGATGTGCCCGTTGAGCACGCCGCATTCGTACCCCGTCGGCAAGATGTCGCTGAACATCACGAGCGGCTCGACATCCTCGCCGTCGAAAATAGGATAGAGGCTGTTGTCGGCATATGGGATGCGAACGAACTCGGCTTGCGTCCCATCGATTTCATTGCCGAGAATCCAACCGCCGTTCACGCAATGCGAGTACATGAGCCGCCGGCAATATTCGCACGTACCGTCTGACGTGACGCAGGAGATGAGGACCCGATCGCCCTTCTTGAACGATTGCACGGCAGATCCGGTCTCATCGATGATACCGACGCCCTCATGCCCGAGAATTCGTCCGGGTTTGGCCGTCGGCACGTCGCCCTCGATGATGTGCAAATCAGTCCCGCAAATCGTGGTCTTGACGATCCTCACGATCGCATCGGTCGGCGCCGAAATCGCGGGTTTCGGCTTGTCCTGAAACGCTTTCTTCCCATCGCCCAAATAGACGAGTGCCTTCATCGTTGGGGCGCCGAGGTGCGCCGGCTTTTCGGCCAGCAGCACCGACCCGTTCGTCGTCATGACGGCGCCTCGATGTTGCCGCAGCGGACGAGCTTCTTGTTCACGAATTCTTGGATGCCCATGTCGCCGAGTTCGCGTCCGTAACCGGAGTCTTTGATACCGCCGAAGGGCAGCTCCGCATCAGACCACGAGATGTTGTTGACGAACATCATGCCGGTTTCCACGCGGCTGGCAACACGTTGTCCGCGAGCCTCGTCTTTGGTGAAAACGGATCCGCCGAGACCGAAGTCCGAGTCACTTGCGAGGGCGATCGCCGCGTCTTCATTTTTCACGCGGAAGAACATTGCCACGGGGCCGAAGAATTCATCGCGGAACGCCGGGTTCTGCGGGATGATTTCCGTCAGAATCGTCGGCTGCATGAAGGCGCCGGGCCGATCGATGCGCTTGCCGCCGAGCACGACCTTCGCTCCGTGCGCGACCGCTGCGTCGACTTGTTCGAGCAATTGCACGAGCGCCGACTCCGTCGAGAGCGGACCCAGCGTGGTTTTCTCGTCTAGCGGATCGCCCGGTTTGAGTGCGGCGAGCGCCGCACGAAACTTCTCGAGGAATGTGTCGGCGATTTCTTCGACGACGATGAAGCGCTTGGCCGCGCAACAGGTTTGCCCGGCATTGTACATGCGGCCCCAGACGGCCCACTTCAGCGCGTGTTCGATGTCGGCGTCTTCCAAGACGATGAACGCATCGCTTCCGCCGAGTTCCATCGAACTGGGTTTGACCTTCGATCCGGCCCGTGCCGCGACGGCCTGGCCGGCGGCGACGCTTCCGGTCAAGGCAACGCCTTTGACACGCAGGTCGTCGACGACGCGGTTCGATTGCTCGTGACTGATCAGCAGGTTCGTATAGAGACCGGGTGGACCGCCTGCATCGATAAAGAGCTTCTCGAACGCGATCGCACACTGCGGCACGATCCCGGCATGTTTCACCATGACGACGTTACCGGCCATCAAATGGGGACCGGCGACACGCGCCAGTTGGTAATACGGAAAATTCCACGGTTCGACGCAGAAGATGACGCCGATTGGACTGCTTTCCATGTGCGCGCTGCCGACTTTAGGATTCAGCTTCACCGGCGCGAGAAAGCGCTCCGCATTCTTCGCATAATAGGCGAGAATGTCGGCACTGAAGGTTACTTCGCCGCGCGCTTCGTCGATGCGCTTGCCCATCTCGAGCGTCGCCAGACGTGCGAACGCGTCGGACTGCGCGTGCATTAGCTCGGCGGCCTTCGAGACAATGACCGCTCGTTCGGCGTACGTCTTGTGGCGCCACGTCTCATAGCACGTTTGTGCGGCGGCGATCTTCGCTTCGAGTTGCGCGTCGGTCGTCTCCACGAACGTCTTGAATGATTTTCCGTCGAACGGGTTGATGCTTTCGTATTCTGCCGGGCGCTGATGTACTTGAACGGCCATCGTTGACTTCTTTCCGTGAGCCGCCGATCGGCGGGGTCTTCAGTCTAGGCGTGTCGGAGGTGATCCGATATCGTTGAAAACCCCGATAGCGAGACCGCGACGTTGCTGATAAGGTCGATGCGTGAGAGCATGTTAGCGGTTACGGCCGCCCAGATGGGTGTCATCGACAGCGCCGCTCTTCATCGCGAAAGCGGACCTGCATTGGTTCGTCGCGCCGGGGTAGCAATCGCAGCGATCGTTAGTCGCTACCGGGATGGCGATCCCGTCGTCGCATTCGCCGGGAACGGAGACAACGGCGGCGATGCGTTTGCCGCGTTGGCGGAACTCGATGGTCAGCGGGTGGCTTATCACGATCCATCACACGACGGGAGTGCCACGCGGGTAGACGCGCGCGAGCGAGCGCGCGCTTCAGGCGTCGAACTGCGCCCGTACCCCGCCGATGCGGCCTACATGCGAACCGCGAGTCTTCTGCTGGATGGACTCTGCGGAGTTAACGTGCGCCTGCCGCTCGACGCGGCGGCTGCCGAACGCGTATGTGCCCTCAACGCGGCTGGCGTACCGATTTTGGCCCTCGACATCGCCACCGGCACCGACCCGACGACCGGCGCGTTGAATCAGCCGCACGTCCGCGCGATCGCGACGATCGCCATCGGTCGCCCGAAACTGGGTTCGATGCTCGACCCCGGGCGCGGCGCAACGCGCGACCTTTGGTGTGCTCCGCTCGGGATGCGCGACGACGATCTTCACGACGTCGAGACCGACGCATTCGTCGTGACATCGGACGAATTTTCTTCGCTGTTGCCGGTCCGTAGCGACACCGCAGACAAGCGCAGTGCCGGTGCTCCCCTCATCATTGCGGGTTCCGCGGATTTTCCCGGAGCGGCGATCCTCTGCGCGCTCGGCGCAGCGCGCGCCGGCGCCGGATATGTTACTGTTGCCGTACCGCACGGTGCCGCGGACACGGTACGCGCGCACCTGATCGAGCAAGTCGTTATCCCGTTCGACGATACGAACGCGTCGACGGCGATTCAGAAGATCATCGCTGGGGCGAAACATTGCAACGCTGTCGCCATCGGACCCGGGCTTGCACTCACGGAGGCGGTCGGCACGGTCGTCCGCGAAGTCGCAACGCACCTGCAACTGCCGATGGTCGCGGATGCCAGCGCATTACATCACTTGGCGGGCCATTTGCCAAGCGCACCGGACGGACGCCTCATTCTCACGCCGCATGAGGGCGAATTTGCGCTTCTTTCCGGATGCGGAGCAATCGCCGCGGGAGAGCGCCGCATGCGGTTGCGCGCATTCGTCGACGAATTCGGAATTACAACGCTCTTGAAGGGCCGAACGACACTCGTTGCCGATCGCTCGAGCCTACATCTCAATCCGAGCGGCACCTCGGCTTTGGCGACGGCCGGAACGGGCGACGTGCTCTCCGGTATCATCGCGACGCTGCTTGCGCAGGGGCTCACGCCTGTCGACGCCGGGCGGGCTGGCGCGTATTGGCATGGGCGCGCGGGCGCATGCGCAGCAGCGGCACGCCCAGTCGGTGTTGTCGCCAGCGACATCGCCAACGCATTGGGCCAGGCATCGCACGCCGCTCGCGACGGCTGGCCCATTCGCATCTTTTGAAGGGACGACCGAACCATGCCCACGACACGCAATCCCACGGCGGCGACGACGACAACGGCGGCGGTGTTGCACGCAACGGGAAGGATTAAAAAGGACCGACTGACGATCGAGCAGCGGGAACTTCCGGCGCTGCGCACGGGTGATATTCTCGTTGAGGTCCGCGCCTGCGGCGTCTGCCGAACCGATCTCAACATCGTCGAAGGCGATCTTCCGCCGCATCATCCGACGGTCGTCCCCGGTCATCAGATCGTCGGCGTCGTTACCGCCGTGGGCCCTGGCGTCACCCTCGCGATTGGGACGCGCGTCGGGATTTCGTGGCTCGGCGGCACCGACGGCACGTGCCGCTTCTGCCGCGAAGGTCGCGAGAATCTGTGCGACCATCCGGTGTATACCGGATATGACGTCGATGGCGGCTACGCGCACGCGGTCGTCGCTCGCGCTGATTTTGCGCATCCGCTGCGTGACGAGCTCGACGACCTCCACGCCGCACCCCTCTTGTGCGCTGGCATCATCGGATTCCGAGCGCTTCGTGTGGCCGGCGTGCAACACGGCGAGCACGTCGGACTCTATGGCTTCGGCTCTTCGGCGCATCTCGCACTCCCGATCCTCAAGAGCTGGGGATGTTCGGTCTCAGTCGTCACGCGGGGCGCGGATCATCGCGCTACTGCAGAGCAACTCGGCGCCGACTGGGTAGGAAAAGAGAGCGCGCGTCCGCCGCAACCACTCGATCGGGCGGTGACGTTCGCGCCCGTCGGCGCCGTCGTGATCGCTGCCCTGGGAGCGCTCCGCAAGGGCGGCGTTGTGGCGATTAATGCGATTCACCTCGACTGCATCCCACGCTTCGATTACGATTCGCTCTTATGGGGCGAACGTGAAATTCGCAGCGTGACCAACATGACGCGTGTCGACGCGCGCGATTTTCTAGAGCTTGCCGCCGACCTGAAACTCACGCCCGCGACGCAGTCATTTCCGCTCGAGCGGGTCAACGACGCACTGAGAGCCGTCGATGGCGACACGATCGACGGTTCCGCCGTCATCACGATGAGTTGACTGGCGCGAAACCAGAGATGAAGAATCTGCGGAAACACAGCAAGCCATGCTCGTTGGGACATTGGGAACCGAACGCGCTTGTTTACGACGGCGCTCGGGCCGGCGGGGCCGAGTTAGCTGCTAACCTAAAAGCAGGCACGATTTACATTTTCGAGCGCGCGAAATCCCAACGGCGATCGCGAGAGCGACAATGCATTCCGATACGCTATGTGGGAATGAATGGTCATAAATACATGTTCGAAAAAGTCCGCATTCATGAAGCGCAAGAGCTGAGTGCCTGTAACGAAGGGAAGATATTCCTAAGCAAAAGCGCGCTAGAATATCTGGCTTACGGGTCACTTGCGGTAAGCCGATCAACCCATCAATACCATTAGCGCTTTCTGCGGCTGCTCGTTGCGTTGGACTGATCGCGTCGCATGTGGAACACACGAGCAACCAGTCCTGCGTTCGAGGATATCTTCCGTCGCGTGGCTCGCGTTAACTACAGCGAGATGGGCACACGAATCGCGTGCTGACTCGCCAACGTTTTCTTTCAACCACCGGTCCCGTACCGCTTGAACTGGATCGCGCTGTGCCACTCCTGGAATGCGAAGAGCGTGCACCACTCGTACCAAAAGTTGATCTCGAAGAATGCCGAATCGAAGCAATCGGTGATGCGTTGCCGTCCAGCGTGTGTTCTGGACGCTCTGTCGCGTTTGACTTTGGCGCTCGGCGCCAAACGCGTCTTAAGGGCATCGAGCGTCGCTTGCGATCGTGTCTCTTGAATGAATCCTTAGGCGGCATTAAAAAAAGCAATACCGCAATGACCGAGGCTTCGGAGTACTCGTGCAGCCAAAGCCCGAACACGATCGCGGCTTCGAGCATCCACGGAATCGGCGCCGAAAGTTTTTCGAGAAAGCGGCGAACGGGATGGACCGATACTTCGTGCGATCGCGTGCGGAATCGACTCCCTCGTGCGTTCGCGCCACTAACCGATCAGCGTGTGCTTGTTGCCGCCGTGAAGTTCCGCGTGGATCTTTGCGGCATCCGACATGAATTCGCCCGCGTGTTGCATGTGCGCGTGTGCGAGCAACGCGTGGTGGGCTGCCTGTTCGTGCGCGGCAGCATCGGTATGATGTTTTACGGCTTTATGATCGTCCATCGAAGGGCTCTCTCCGCGCCGATTCCGACGGCACATAGCGAAACGTACCCGAGAACCGCCGCATCACTCCACGGGACGAGCGGCTCGCGAGCCTCGTGGGACTCGTCCGCACGGCGCCGTCGCATCCGCGAGGTAGTTGACGAACATCATGCCGGTTTCAACGCCGCTCGCAACGCGTTGCCCGCGCGCCTCGTTGTCGGTAAACACCGCGCCGCGGAGCCCGTCTTACGCCGCAGAAATTCGTCCACAACGTTTCAACCAACTCGCACGCACAGGTATCGGCGGCCTGCTTTATCCCGGCGGACGAAGACCTTCGCCTCGCGCGGCAACGACTAAGCGATTGTCGTACGTAAGGAACGTGAGTTCCGGAATTTCTGTTTGAAGGTTCTTTGCGGTCGCGAGATGCCACAGATCCGCTCCACGCAGAGGCCAAGCTCGAGCGAGTTGCACGACGATCGCCCACTCGGGATCGAGATGCAAGCGGCGCCACGGGCCGCCTTCGAACGCCGCGCGCGCGGCATCGATGAGCACCGTCGCGCAGACCCCCTCGCGCTCGATCCGCGCGATCACCGCGTGCGTTTCGGCCCATGCGAGCGAGGAGATGACGTGCGTGCCCTCGGCGCGCGCGAATGCCGTCGCGCCCGAACTATGCTCGTCGGAAAATAAGACCGAAACGACCGCCGATGTGTCCCAGTACGTGACGACGTTTGCGGTTCGCTTCAGGCGCTGCGATCGTCGTCGAGCATGCGCCGTGCCAGACCGACCGGCAAACGAAGGGGTTGTGGAAGCGGCGCCGGATGTAACGGCGCGGCGTCGATCACGCCACGAGCGACGAGCCGTAGCAGGCGCTCTTCGAGCGTCGCCTGTCGCGTGGCGATGGGGACGATTCGAGCGATCGGCTTACCGCGTTCGGTGATCGTCCACTCGTGACCGAGTTGCGCGTCGCGAAGAAGTTCGCTGAGTCGAGCCTTCGCATCTCGCACGCCGACGGTCCGCCGGGCCGCTTTCGAGTCGATGACGCGCGATGTAGTGCTCATGACTACATTCTACGCCAAGTCGGAATCGTCGTCAACGCATCGCAAGCGCGTGCCGAGCGCCATTACGATGCCGAGCAGACCCGCCGATAATCGAAGCCATGCGCCGACGCGTTCGAGTGCGCGGAGAGCAGGAAGCTCGAAATGACGACGAGCGTCGAGCACACGATGAAGATCTCGATCGTGAAGTGCTCTCGGAGTGCTTGCATGACACCTTACGCCGCGCGCGTACGCGCTGGGCCGGCGGTAGCTCTTGCGATGATGGCGTGACTCTCGGACTCCTGCCCAACCCTGGACGCGGTCACGCGCGAATACTGGAATTACACCGCACGAACGCCGCGCACCACGGGGCGATCTCGCCTCTCTCACTGCCAGGTCACGAAGTCCGCCGTTATCTCGGTAGCGTGAGCGCCTTCGCACGCGTCTCGAGTGAAACCATTTCCGCACGTGAAGGTGCGGGCGCGAAGTGCGCTTTCAGGACGCGGAGCATGGCGGCTACGGGCACTGCGACGAACGTCCCGACGACGCCGAAGAGCGCATTGCCGATGAGGATGGAGGCGATGATCACCACCGGCGAGAGCGACACATTGGCTCTCATGATCCTCGGTAAGATGAAGGATCCGTCGATTTGTTGGATGACGGCGAAAAGGACCGCAACGGCGAGCGCGTTCTGCCAGCCGTTATAGCCGAGCGCAAGTGCGACCGACGGAATAAACCCCGCAATCGAACCCAAATACGGGACGAGATTGAGAATGCCGGCCGATACGCCGATGAGCAGCGCGTACGGAACGTGCATGAGGTAGAGCATGACCGCGATCATGACGGCGACGATGGCACAATCGAGAACCTGACCGCGCACGAATGCGCCCAGAGTATCGTTTAAATCCGCAACGATCGCGAGGGTCTTCGGCCGCGCGCGTTCGGGCACGAATCCGAGCGTGGCACGCTTCATTTCGTTCGTGTCGCACAACAGATACGCAGCGAATACGGGCACGATGATGAGTGAGAGCATGAGCGATACCGCCGAAAACAACACGTTGAAGGTTCGCCGCACGACGACCATGCCGTATGTTGAAATTAACGAAACGGCCTCATTGGGAAGACCCACGATGTAACTGCGCACGGCGTCGGGCAATTTCGAGAAGATGCGATTGTCCGGATTGGCAATCGCAGTGGTTAGTCGCTGCACTAGCCCCGGAAGGGAGAAGATCAAGTCCCGCGCCTGATCGATGAGGGACGGAACGACAGTGATGATCGTGGCCACGACGAGCGCGAGCAAGATCACGTACGTGAGCGCGATCGCCGCGATCGCCGGAACGAAGCGATTGAGGAACCGAACAACCGGAAAGATCAGATATGCGATGAGCGTTGCCGCGAGCATGATGACCCCGGCGAAGCCGAGCGAACCGAGAAACGTGAGGACCGCGAGGAGAAGCAGCAACGATGCGATCAGGACGATCAATAGGCGAAGCGGAAATAACCATTGTGGCGTCGGCTCGTTCACAGTTCATGCCTCACGATGCGAAAGCGTTTTGCGCTTCCGGGTTTGGATGTTGATTGCCAGTCCTTACCCATTGCCTCAAAGAGAGCCGCAAGCGACACGGCGTCGACCTTCATGCTGCCGGTTAGCCCAGACGACGCCTCGTTCGCGAGCGCACCGAGAGAACGAGGACACTCGCACCCGTCATTCGCCTTTACCTGCGTCTCCGATATGGTGCCGGGGTAGAGCTTCGGCATAACCCCGGCCGGCTTCTCGATGAAGTCGACCGTTTTTGCGTAGGTTTTCTTCGCCCCGAGATTGTGGAGAGATGGGCTGGCAGGCCGGCCGCAAGCTGGTCGCGCCGATCGCGCTCTTCGCCCGCACGGACGCGACGCCAAAGCTCACACCAATTGCGATTGGTCTAGGCCCGCAG
>JAYSQC010000075.1:0-7252 GCA_043721755.1 Schlesneria sp. | reverse complement strand
GAGGAGTTCGTCTTCCTCGGCCCAGCCTGGCAGGTCGAGGCAGATCAGTTCGAAGCCGCGGCGGCCGACGTTGTCGCCGAGGGTCAGGCTCATCAGCAGTGCGGCGATCAGCGCACAATAAACGTGGATCATCACGCCTGCGGGTTTGTGACTCAGCAGAGGACGGCAGCCCAGCACCTGTTTGAAGAACCGGAAGAACAGTGCGATGGACCCGCGCAGCTCGTACCGGGCGGCGACGATTTCGGCCGGCACGTCGAGCAGGTTCGTCAGCAGCACGATCAGGTCCGAGTTGGTGTTGTCGGTGCGTCGTCGTCCCTGGGCGGCCTTCTGGATGATGACGCGGCGCACGGGATGCGTCGCTCCCTTGAGGGTCACGATCTCGTCGGAGATCACGCGGGCGTCGCGGGCGGCCGGCGAGAGTTCGCGCGTTTCGACCACGACCAGCGCACGATGCTGAACCCGGCAGACATAGTCCGACTTCGCCGCGACGATGTCGTTGAACAGTGTGTAGCGTTCGTAGCCCCGGTCGAGCAGATCGGCCCGGCCGGGGCGGAGGTTTCGAGACAGCACGCTGCGTTCGTCGTCGTCGCCGCCGGTCTCGTCGGGTGTGAGCGTCGCCTGTTCGGGGAGTTCGCGATGCACCTCGAACTGCAGATGCAGCCGCCACTTCGCGTTCCGCTCGGACCCGACCGCCGCCACGATCTGCGGCAACGCCCGCAGCGCCGAACCATCGACGGCCGTCAACCGCTGAGCCAGCTCCAAGGGGATGTTCCCCGCGTGCGAATTCCCGCCACCGGTCCTGCCACTCCCGGACCCGCGCGCCGTCTGCCGGGAACGCAGCGTCTGGGGCAGCTGGGCGAACAACTCCGTAAAGATCGGTTCGAGCCACTGCGGATCGAACACGCGCACCGACTCGGACAACGACCCCAGCGAGGCCCGCGGTCCTCCCAGCGCCTGCGGCACCTTGCGCAGCCGCGACGCCTCGGACAATCCCCGCCACGATTGCAGCGTGGGATTGAACAACCCCCACAAGACCAATCCGGCAGACTGACTGAACAACAACCGACGATTGCCCGCCGCGTCCCGCTCACACCCCGCCGGAGCCAGCCGCTCCATCAACGAGTACAATCGACCGAGGTACTTCATCCCCGTGATCAGCCTCGGGTCCACCACCCTCTGGCCCATGTTCAACGGCCCCTCGACCGCTTCCTCCCGCGAGGAATCGATCGCGTCCGAGTCCTGCTCTGTCATAACTGCCAACCTCCGTAGGAAGACCGTCTCGCAGATCAATGCCCCTGCGCAAAAAGCGTGCCGAACGAGATTGGGCTGACGCCACCCCGCTCGGATGTCTCATCTACGACCGCTCGAAGAATAGCGGTCGATTTCACCGTGCTTGCTCCCTCGATAGGTTTGCGATGTCCGATCACACGAACGCCGATGTCCGCATGAAAGGGTTCGCGTCGCGAACCACGGTCGAAGCGGCCATCGCCTGGATTGATTCGGTGCTGCCGGACATTCAAAACCTCGCCACCGATGAGGTCGATTTGTTCGCTGCGAGCGGGCGAGTCCTCGCGCGGGATGTGACCAGCCTGGTGAATGTCCCGAGCTTTGCGCGGTCGATGATGGACGGTTTCGCCGTCCGCGCCGAGGAGACTCACGGAGCGACCGCGTACAACCCGATCGGACTTCGCATCCTCGGAACGTGTCTGCCCGGCGTCCCCTTTCCGGCAGCGGTCGGTCCCCACGAAGCCGTTCGGATCATGACCGGTGCGCCGCTGCCCACCGGAGCGGATGCCGTGGTGCCCGTCGAAGAGACGGAACTCGACGGTGAAAGCGTTCTCGTGCAAAGCCCGGTCTCGCCGGGCAAGCATGTCGGGCAAGTGGGCGAGGACATTCGACTCGGCGACATCGTGCAACCGGCAGGTCGAAGACTGCGTCCACAAGACGTTGGCGTCTTGTCGTCGATCGGTTGCGGTCGAGTCCCCGTGATCCGACGGCCTCGCGTGTGCATCCTCATCACCGGCAACGAACTCCTTCCCGCAGGGACGCCGCCCGTCGGCCATCGCATTGCCGATGCCAACGGGCCGATGCTCGCTGCGCTGGTCGCGCGTGACGGCGGCGAGCCGATCCTGTCCGACATCCTGCTCGACAACCCGGCCGCGATTCGTGAGGCGCTGCACGCGCCGGCCGATGTGATCCTCGTCTCGGGCGGTTCGAGTGTTGGGCAGGAAGATCATGTGCCGAGGCTGCTCGCCGATGAAGGAGAGCTGGCCGTGCATGGCATCGCGATGCGTCCGAGCAGCCCGACCGGCATGGGACGACTCGAAGGACGCATGGTCTTTCTGCTGCCGGGCAACCCGGTGTCGTGCCTGTGCGCGTACGACTTCTTCGCCGGGCGCGCCATCCGCGCGTTGGGCGGTCGTTCTCAAGATTGGCCGTATCGTCGTGTCCGCGTTCCGCTCGCGCGCAAACTTGTTTCGACCGTCGGCCGCGTGGACTACGCGCGCGTGCTGGTTCGAGGAAACGAAGCGGAACCGTTGGCCATCAGCGGCGCATCGGTCCTGAGTTCTACCACTCGCGCCGACGGATTTGTCGTCGTCCCCGCCGACAGCGAAGGCTATCCGCCGGGAGCGGAAGTGGACGTTTGGCTGTACGCGGCCGAATGAGTGATCTCGAAGTCCGGCTTTTTCCAAAGCCGGACTTCGCTCCAACGGCGAGCATCGCTCCGGCCTGAAGTCCGGCTTTAGGAAAAGCCGGACTTCAGGCGGTGAACGCCAGATTCAAAAACGTGATGGCTCCGGACACAAGACTCACTCGACCTTCAGCACGACGAAGAACTTCTTGCCGTTTGTCGAGCGAATATGCAGTACCAGCCCGTCGGCCTTCGAGGACTGAGCCAGTGCTTTCTCATATTCCTCGGCTGTCGTGATTGCCTGCCCGCCGACCTTCTCGATGAGGTCGCCGCTCTTCAAACCGGACAGCGCCGCCACGCTCCGTTCATCCACACCGGCGATCACCACGCCGGTCGTCGCCGTCGTGCCGAGTTGCTTGGCGAGATCCTTCGTCAGCGTGCGCACGTCCAGCCCCAGCTTGTCGAACTTCGAGTCACTCGGCGCGTCGGTCTCTTCGCCACTCTCGGCGACGGCGAAACTCTTGGGCATCGCTTCGATCGTCGTCGTCAGTGTCTGTCGCTTGCCGTCGCGAATGATCTCCAGCGGGTAGCTCTTGCCGACGCTGAGTTGTTCGACGGCCCCCTGCAAGCTGGCGGGATCGGTGATTCCTTGGCCGTTCAATTTGAGAATCACATCGCCCGGCTCGACCCCCGCCTTTTCAGCGGGTGAGTTTGGCATGACCAACCGCACCAACGCACCCTCGCGCACCTTGACGTGGAACTGCTTGGCGATGTTCGCATCGACCGGTTGAATCTGCGTGCCGATGTAGCCGCGTTTGACCTCGCCCGCCGTCATCAACTGCTGGCTGACCCAGCCCGCGATGTGCGTTGGAATGGCGAAGCCGATGCCGTCGTAGCCGCCGCTTTCCGTCGCGATGGCCGTGTTGATCCCGATGACCTCGCCTCGCAGATTGATCAGCGGGCCACCGCTGTTGCCGGGGTTGATGGCCGCGTCCGTTTGAAGGAAGTCGGCGCGATCCGTGATCTTGTTGTTGCGACCCTTCGCGCTGATGATCCCCGCCGTGACGGACATGTCCAAGCCGAACGGACTGCCGATCGCCAGCACCCAATCGCCGACCTGCATCGCGTGGCTGTCTCCCAATTTGATCGCCTTCAAGTCACTGGCGTCGATCCTCACGATGGCCACGTCGGTGCGAGAATCGGTCTTCACTTCTTTGGCGATGAACTCGCGCCCGTCGTTCAGCGTCACCTTGACCTCATCGGCCCCTTTCACGACGTGGTTGTTGGTGAGAATGACTCCCGACGCATCAATGATGAACCCGGAACCCATGCCGTGCTGCTGCGGGACCGTGCGCGGACGCCCTTTGTTTTTGAACAGCTCTTCCATGCGCGGGTCGTTCTGAAAGAACTGACGCAACGGAGCCGGAATCTCGTCGTCGAGGAACGCTTGGCCTCGCCCCGGAACCTGCTTCGCTTTGATCGTCGTCTGGATGGAGACGATGCTCGGCAATGCCTCCGCCGCCGCCGAACGAAACGCGACCGACAAGTCTTGCGCGTTGGGCAGCGGCGAAACGGCGACGGCCTCGTGCCGCTGAGACCAACTCACCGCACTGACCACCAGCGCACTTCCGGCCAAAACCACCAACACGTTCTGCCGCCAATGATCGTTCATTGCCATCACAATCTCCTTTGCTCTTCCACACAGAACCACCGGACGCCGATCACCCCAGTTATACGAGGCCAGGCAACCCCGTCCGTCACGGCGACCACTACGATGCCAAATGGTCGAGCGTTGGAAGGGAGATAAGCGAAGAGCGGCAGCGAATATGCCTCGCGCGGCGGAGAGAGAGGTTTCTGAGCGGGGCGGCGTAAGCCCCCTGACTCTTGGGCGTAAGCCCGTTTTCAAAGAACCAAGGGGCTTACGCCACCCCGCTCAGAGGTCACATCTCCGAACCGCTCAAGGTATCAACGGAGCGAAGCCGCGCTAGGAAGCTCCTGTTCACTCCGGCTTCAACTGGAACACCGCTTCGACTTCGACTGCAATGTTGCTGGGGAGCGAACCCATGCCGACGGCGCTGCGTGCCCCCTTGCCGTGTACCTCGCCCCAGATTTCGACCATCAGGTTGCTGAAGCCGTTGATGACTTGCGGGTGCTGACCGAAGTCGGGCGTGGCGTTGACCATCCCGAGTGTCTTCACCAAGCGTTCGATCCGATCGAGGCTCCCCAGCTCGCGACGCAGTGTCGCCAGCATGGTCAGTCCGACCTGGCGCGCGGCCAGATACGCATCGGCCTCGTTCATCGTGGCTCCCACTTTTCCGGTAATCATCGTCCCATCGGTGCGCATCGGCCCGTGGCCCGAGACATGCGCCAAATCGCCGACGATCACGACCGGGTGATAAACGCCGCCCGGCTTCGGCGCGGGTGGGAATTCGAGGTTCAACTCGGCAACGCGGGCTTCGGCACTCATGGCTCGGTCCTGAATTAGGATGTCTGTTCGGGCAGATGACTCAACGTGTGTATCCCCCAAACGACGACGCGGTCAAGCGGCCGGAAGCGTCGCCGTTCACGCGCTGACAGAGATTAACCGCCGAGACCATGACAGCGTAGAACCGACACGCGCAGGCACCCCGCTTGCCGGATGTTTTGTCTGAAGCCAGGAATGTCGTCCAGACGATACACGTTCCAACAACTATTGTGTTGACGCTCGTGTGAGGTGCCGATAGAGTCCTGCCCCATGACAACTGCCTCACCACGCACTGATCGGAAGCCGCGCTTCGACTCACTCTTTCAAGAGGCATATCTCAACCTCTGGCGGACGTATGACCGACTCAAAGTGGTTGAGGACGAACTGTTCGTTCGCTTCGATCTGTCAGCCCAGCAATACAACGCCTTGAGACTGCTGGAGGCGGCTCAGCCCGGCACGCTGCCGACGTTGGCACTCGGTACGAAATTGATTTCGCGTGCGCCCGACATGACTCGAATGCTGGACCGACTCGAAGAGCGCAAACTGGTTCATCGCGAGCGGAAACCAGAGAACCGCCGTGTCGTCGAAGTCGGCATTTCACCCGCTGGACTCAGCTTGCTGGAAGAGTTGTCCGGGCTGGTGCGTGAGGGTCACAAACGACAACTCGGACATCTGACCGCTCGCGAACTGAAGCAGTTAATCGAACTCTTGCAAGCGGCCCGCGACCCTCACGAAGAACCGGGCGGACGCTGGCACAAACCGCCTCGCGACTGATCCTTGTTCCAACCGCAATCACTCCCAAACCCTTGGCAACATCACAGGAGACACGCTCATGGTTCAGTCCACTCAACCCCACGTGATCGTCATTGGCGGCGGTCCTTCCGGATCGACAGCCGCTACACTCATCGCCCAGAAGGGGTATCGCGTTCGGTTGTTTGAGCGCGAGAAATTCCCGCGTTTCCACATCGGCGAGTCGCTCATCCCGCAGACCTATTGGACGCTGAAGCGGCTCAACATGCTCGACAAGATGAAGGGGAGTCACTTCATCAAGAAGTACAGCGTGCAGTTCGTCGGTGCGAGCGGTCGTCTCTCGGAGCCGTTCTACTTCTGGGACAACCGGCCGCACGAGTGCTCGCAAACGTGGCAGGTCCGGCGCAGTGAGTTCGATCAGAAAATGATCGAGAACGCGGCCGAACACGGCGTCGATGTGCAGCAGGGTGTCCGCGTGCTGGAGGTGCTGTTCGAGGGTGATCGCGCGGTCGGTGTGCGCGTGCAGAATGAAGACGGCAGCGGTGAACGGATCGAGCGGGCCGATGTGATCGTCGATGCCAGCGGGCAGAGTTCGCTCATCATGGGCAAGCTCGGGCTGCGCGAGTGGGATCCCGTGCTGAAGAAGGCCGCCGTCTGGACGTACTGGGAGGGAGCCTTCCGCGATACGGCCAAAGATGAAGGTGCGACCATCGTGTTGCAGAACCAGGATAAGACCGGCTGGTTCTGGTACATCCCGCTGCATGACAACATCATCAGCGTTGGCGTCGTCGCGGGTTATGAGTACCTCTTCAAGAATCGCGACACGAAGGATTTCGAGAAGCTCTATCACGAAGAAGTCGCCAAGTGCCCCGCAGTCAAACAGCGGATCGAGATTGGCAAGCGCGCCGACATCTACCGTGCGGCGAAGGAGTATTCGTACCGGTCTCAACGCGCGGCGGGCAACGGCTGGGTGCTGGTCGGCGATGCCTTCGGGTTCCTCGACCCGCTCTATTCGTCGGGCGTGCTGCTCGCGCTGAAGTCGGGTGAGCTGGCTGCCGATGCCGTGTGCGAGGGTCTCGCCAAGGGAGACACTTCCGCCGCACAGCTTGGTGCGTGGGAAGCGGACTACGTGCGCGGGATGGACCGCATGCGATCGCTCGTCTGCGCGTACTACTCGGGGTTCAGCTTCGGCCGGTTCGTCGCGGCTCATCCGCATCGCAAAGGAGACATCACCGATCTTTTGATCGGCGATCTGTTCCGCCCCGAACTGGATGAAACGCTCGGCCTCGTCGAAGAAGCCTTGAAGTTGCACGAGTCCGCGAAGGGGAACTGAAGAATCTCACCCCCGGCCCCCCCGCCCCGCCCGGGGGGGGGCGGGGGCCCGGGGGTGAGATTCTTCAGTTCCC